>CAZJEZ010000104.1:0-1539 GCA_964545235.1 uncultured Gammaproteobacteria bacterium | reverse complement strand
CGACGGCTCCAAAGGCGGGAGTTATTCGATCCGTCAAAGATGCAATTATCCACGTAGATGGTCTTCCGGGACTGAAGATGGGGGAGGTGTTGCGTATTGTTGGGACATCGTCTCACGCGCTTGTGATGCAAGTGGAGCGTGATGCTGCCTACGCTATTCTATTGGAAGGATCAGAAGGGGTCCGTGAAGGTTTGGCGGCGGAGTCGCAAAATCGCTTCCTCACCATCTCGGTAGATGAATCGATGATGGGTCGAGTCGTCGACCCTCTTGGAGCTCCACTCGATGGGAGGTCTGCGCTCGGAAAAGGCAAGGCTATGTTGCTTGAAGCGCAAGCGCCAAGCGTGATGGAGCGTTCTCCTGTTGATCAGCCTGTGCAGACGGGGGTGCTTGCTATTGATGCTTTGATTCCTATTGGTCGTGGGCAGCGCGAACTTATTATTGGAGATCGTCAAACGGGAAAAACGACAGTTGCTATCGACACGATTCTGAGTCAGCGCGGCCAAAACATGATGTGTATTTATGTCGCTATTGGCCAACGTGAATCTAAGACGTCTCAGGTTGTTGAATTGTTGCGCGAACACGGAGCGCTTGATTATACGGTTGTCGTGTCTGCGGGGGCTTCCAGCTCTGCTATTATGCAGTTTTTGGCGCCGTATGCGGGAGCGGCTATTGGAGAGTATTTTATGCAACAAGGGAAGGATGCGCTGGTTGTGTACGATGATTTGTCTAAACATGCGGTAGCGTATCGCGAAATGTCGCTCCTGCTCCGGAAGCCACCAGGACGTGAAGCCTACCCTGGGGATGTCTTCTATATCCACTCTCGTTTGTTGGAACGTGCCGCAAAGATGGATGAAGCGCACGGCGGCGGATCGCTGACGGCGCTCCCTATCGTTGAAACGCAAGCGAACGATGTGTCTGCGTACATCCCAACGAACGTGATTTCGATTACAGACGGCCAAATCTTCCTTGAATCGTCGTTGTTTTATCGAGGTATTCGTCCTGCGATGAATGTCGGTATTTCCGTTTCGCGCGTAGGAAGTTCTGCGCAAACGAAAATCATGAAAAAAGTTTCTGGAACGGTGAAGCTTGATTTGGCGCAGTACTATGAGCTCGCGGCATTCTCCCAGTTTTCGAGTGAATTGGATGCTTCAACAAAACAACAGCTCACGCGTGGTGAGCGTGTGGTGGAGGCATTGAAGCAAAAAGCGCAGCATCCGTATGCATTATGGCAGGAAGTGGTAATTCTTCGTGCGGCTGCAACGGGTTCGTTGGATGCGGTTAAGCGCTCCGAAGTCACGCAATCGATTGCTCAATTGCTGGAATATATTGAGGTACGTTCACCTCAACTTGTCAAAGATATTCAAGAAAAGAAGGCGTGGACGGATGAGCTTGGGCCCGCCGTCGACGCGGCTATAAAAGCCTTCTATAAGGCGCAGATCCACTAACATGCCATTTCTTGTAGAAATAAAAAAGAAAATCGGTGCCGTACAAAGCACGCGCAAAATCACGAAAGCGATGGAGCTTGTGGCGGCGAGCCGG
>CAZJEZ010000103.1:0-1797 GCA_964545235.1 uncultured Gammaproteobacteria bacterium | reverse complement strand
ATTCTCAACGTACCTCGATGTACGTTTCCGAGTCTTTCTCGGTCCAGCTCGTCGCTTCTCATCCGATACAGGGGTTTTTACGTCTTCCGTTTATGAGAGAGCTTTTATGTTCGGCGATGGCGGATAGCATCGAGAAGCGTCAGCGGATCCGCATACTCGAGCGACGCGCCTGATGGTAAACCGCGCGCAAGACGTGTGATTTTGATACGAGGAAATCCTTGCAACGCTTGTTGGAGATAGAGCGTGGTCGCATCTCCGGCGACGTCGGTATCAAGGGCGATCAGGAGTTCTTGGATCGCTGTGTCATTCGAAAGGCGTTGAAGAAGCGAGGAAATGGTGAGGTCTTTTGCGTCGCGCCGTTCAAGAGGATTCAGGGTTCCACCCAGTACATGGTATCGTCCACGAAACGCGCCGCTGTCCTCGATGGGGCGAATATCTTGGCTAATGGCCACAATACAGACGAGATGCGGATCTCGATGGAGGTCTCGGCAGATCGCGCATTCCGGCGCGTCCGTCCATTGATGACAGGTTTTGCAGTGCCCGAGATCATTCGCAAGATGTTCAATGCTCTTAGCGAAACTCAAAATCACCTCCTTTGGCTGTGAGGCAAGCCAGGCGACATAGCGAAGCGCCGCCCTTGGACCAAGACCGGGTAATCGATCAAAGGCATTGGCGGCGCGTTCAATAGGTTCTGGAACGGAAGGCATGAAATAACCTTACCCCTGTTTCAACATTTCGCCAACTTCTTCGGCGAAGCCAGCTCCACCCAACTCGTTCATGCGCTCGGCCATCACTTTTTGCAGCTTGGTGTGAGCGTCATTCACGGCTTCAACTACGCCGCTTTCCACCTTTGCCATCTCAGTGAGACTTGGATCGATCGTACACGATTTCATCTGTTGTAAACCGTTCACGGTGACGGTGATTTTTCCGTGAGCGCCTGTTCCATCGACGGTAATTTCAGCCACTTTTTTTTGCAGATCCATGAGTTTTTTTGCCATGGCAACCTTGTCTTTCACTTCGCGAAGTTTGTTAAACATAGTGCGAGAAGTGTAACGAGAAGAAGAGCGCTTCGCAAGCCCAGATGGGCGTCTAGAAAAAGAAAATCCCGTCAGGAGTGACGGGTGAGGATTACTTATGTCCCTTGTAGGCTTCGGTGGCGCTGACGACGCACGTAGACCTTGGAACGAACTGTGCCAAGGGGAGCAGAATATCGTGTTCAGGAAACCGCTTCTCCAAGAGGATGAGGAGATTGTTTGCATGCGTCGTTGACGGATATTCGTGCCAGTTCGGCTCGTGAGCGTCGAAGACGCACAGCTTTGGCGGGGCCGCCGAGTCCGTGTGCTCGCTTGCAAGATACTTCTCTACAGCGAGGAGAGCGATGTTCGTGCCGATGCAGCCAAGAATTTTTGGATGCTCCTTGAGCCACTCTGTCAGCTCGTCTTTTGTGGGAATGTGCAACAGGAATTCAATGTTCAAGAGGGCTTGGAACACGGAATCATTGGACGTTGGAAGGACTTGATCTGCTCGTGTAAGCACGAGCAACGTGGGTTTTCCTCCTTGAGTGCTGATCTCGAAGGTGATGGCTCCATCCAGGCCGTTTGGGGGAAGAGCCTCACGCGCTTGTTGTAGCATGGATGCCTCCGTGGGACAGCATGAAACGAGGGCTAAGCATTGTCAAAAAACACCAGCATTGCTCGCTGGTGATGATGGCTAAAAAGGATTGGTGTTCGCCATCGCTGGATCATTCGGTGCCTGCGCCTTCGCCCCCGTATCCATCCCCGGTGGTGGGGTAAAGTT
>CAZJEZ010000102.1:0-1887 GCA_964545235.1 uncultured Gammaproteobacteria bacterium | reverse complement strand
CCACGGCGGTGTTATCTGTGAGCGCGAGAAGCTGCGAGTTTGAGACTCTGGAGTTGAGCGCGAGCACTCCCATTTGCAGTGAGACCAATTCTTTGTAGAAGATGTGGATTGATTTCATGTTCTCATCAAAGTGGGAACAATTCCACTGAGTTGGCTGATCGTTGAGCTCGTCGATGATCCACGCGCCAGTGCGCGAAGAGGCGTCGGACCAGACTGCGATGGCCGAGCTCCATTCAAGCTCGAGGGATGTCGAGGAGCGGGGGACGTTGAGGATGACGATTGTGGCGATGTCGACGATCTCGTTCCATTCTTCCAGCTCTGGAGGGTCGTAGGCGTCCCATGTCACTGTGGGTCCATCTGCGGCAATCTTCGCGAGGTAGCGCACGATCAGCGGGTGATACGCAAGCGGGATGCGCATAATGAAAGCGCCCCAGAGGATTCGACCGATGATGGCGAATGTGGCGCGTGCCGTTGGAGGATGATGATGTGTGACGTTGCGGAGTGCGTCGATGAAGGCTTCCGTCATGCAAAAGCTTTGTGAACGAGTGTCGAAGTGAATCGAAAGTGCGTCGAGGGTTTGAGCTGGTGGCTCGGCGTTCGGCTTGAGGACAACGTTGAAGCGGGCGCATTGTTGGTGGAACGTTCGTTGTAGAAGGATCGCATCGTCGTACGAGTCGGAGCGCAGGATGAAATTGTCAAGCCATGCTTTAATCATCGCGGGGGGACGTTCACGTTCTGAAGAGAAGCAATTCTCGGTGATTTTTGAAAGTCCGTTGGAAAATCGTTGAGCGTAGCTTGGACTTTTATGGTACCCCATCGAAAACACTGACAGGCGGACCGGCTTGAAGTTTCCACGCTCGTCACCCAGAAGGCCTCCGAAGAACGCTCGCATGTGAGGTGGTGCCGAAAATTGGTGAAAATAGGAACGCGCGTCTTCTTGTATCAAAAAGGAATCTCGACGAGCAAGAGCTGCAATCACAAAGTTATGAATCGGCTCAAGTTCCATCGGCTCTGGGCGCGAGAAAGCGAGTTTGGTGACCGCAAGATTTTCACAGAGGCGGAAGTTGACATCGTCTTTCGGGATCCCGAAAAATTTCACGATGTTCCTGAGCGAGTTGCGGGGTACCTCTTCTGCAATTCCGTCCCTCAGCATCGCGGGGAGATGCCGAAGCATATGTCGCGAAACAACCGTCGATGTGTTCAGGAATTGAGGCGCGACGATCGATTGCTCGAAGGTTTGTTCGTCGAACAGCGCCTTGTGTACCAGTGCAAAAGCGGCAAATTCAGAGAGCGCCGCGGCGCGTTCGACATCGATGCGCGTCGGGGGCGACGGTGCGAGGACGAGACCTTCAATGGAGCGCTTCGTGTGTGAGGTGTTCTCTGCTGTGCAAAATTTTCCCGGACAGGAGTAAAAAGGCAAAGTTGAAAACACGGGCGCGTAGAAATCGAAGTGCGTCGGAAAAGCGGCGTCGACTGGGAAGGTTCGTTGGTGATGCGGCCGTTCGCGGCTTACTTCCGGGAGAGCTCCCGCGCGACCCTTTCCCACAGGTACTTGCTCATCGCGCGTTGTTCCTTTGATCTCCTGCTGTTCGCGCTTTGCGCCGCGTACTTCGCCACGGTCCTCGTCGATCTGCTCTCTTCCGTCTTGTGCCCCGACAGCCGGGCGATCTCGAGAAGGGAAAAGCGACGAGCCAGCCAGGACACGGCCGACCGGCGGAACGAGTGCAGCGTTAGCGGCCGAACGCTCCGGAGGCAAGCCCTGTAAGACGGAAGGTGCCGCAGAGAGGGCTTCAGGCGGAAATGCTGCCAGGGGGCCCGCGGCAAGCACTTTACTGATTGCATCGCATACGGATCTTCTCTAGCAGAAACGACAAGGGTGGTTTGTAC
>CAZJEZ010000101.1:0-1902 GCA_964545235.1 uncultured Gammaproteobacteria bacterium | reverse complement strand
CTTGCGGACGAGGGATATCGGTGAACGTAAAACGGCCCTGTTCGCCAGCGGTTTGAATTTCTACCTTTCCGAAGTTTAAGACGGTTTGCAAAATTCCTCCAATCGAAGCGGTTGCGTCTTGAATGCGATACAGCCGCACTTCTGATACTTGGCGATGGAATAATCCCGTTTGCACGATATTTAAGATGCGTTTATTGGTAACAATCCACACATCTAGATAGTAGTCCAAAAAAAGCTGAAACAAGAAAATCCACATCAAGAGCATGATGGCGGATCCACCCATCACGACAAGGGGAAAAACCGTCGGATCTTGCAGCATGACGGGACTAAATTGTGTGATGAGCACAAGAATGATCACGGGAAGCGTGAGAAACGCGAGATAGCCAAAGGCGAGACCAAGGAGCGTGATGGGGTGTCGTCGAAAAAAGTAGATGACCTGCTCATCTGGTGTGCAATTCGGCAGGTTTTTGAGGTTCATCATGGGAAGAGAAGGGTGCCGGTATCAGTACCCAAAAAGGTGAATGACTGACTCCAATCGGTGGTTGCGAGAAGGCTTCCAGCGCCGAGCACGATGCCCGCGCCAACGCTCAAGAAGAGCGCGCAGAGCAAAAGGGCACTTCCGCCTTTAAAGCTGAACCGCAAGGCAAGGGAGGTGGTGATCAGCGAGACAATCAAGGCGAGACCGACAATCGCGAACCACGCCGCAAGAAACCACAGAAGAGGGATGGTCATGATGGGTCTAGTATAGCCTGTTAAGTGGGCGGGGTGAAGTTCAGATGCGTGTACGCCATAGCGGTTGCAATGCGTCCACGAGGTGTGCGTGTCAAAAAGCCTTCTTGCAGCAAAAAAGGCTCGATCACTTCTTCAACGGTGGCGATCTCTTCCGCGGCGGAAGCGGCAAGTGTTGAAAGTCCCGCCGGCCCTCCAGAAAAGTTTTCGATCAAGATGCGCAAAATGCGTCGATCGGCTTCGTCCAGTCCACGATGATCGATGTCTAAACGTTCAAGCGCGTGATGTGTGAGTGCTTGATGAATGTCCGTGCCTTGCACCTGCGCAAAATCGCGCACGCGTCGCAACAAACGGTTGCCGATACGAGGCGTGCGTCGTGAACGAGCGGCGATCATGCGAAGAGCGTCTTCATCCGCTTGAATACCTAGTAAAGACGCGCTACGACGCAGGATTTCTGTCATGTCTTCTACGGTATAAAAATCGAGATGAAATAAGTGTCCGAAACGGTCTCGTAACGGATTACCAAGAAGGGACAAGCGTGTCGTTGCGCCGATCAAGGTAAAGCGCTTGAGATCAAGACGAACGCTATGCGCGGTTGGTCCTTTGCCGATAATAATATCGAGCGCAAAATCTTCCATCGCGGGATATAAGATCTCTTCGATAGAGCGGTTCATGCGATGGATTTCGTCGATAAACAAAA
The DNA here is from genome assembly GCA_964545235.1 of uncultured Gammaproteobacteria bacterium. Taxonomy (GTDB): domain Bacteria; phylum Patescibacteriota; class Patescibacteriia; order 2-12-FULL-60-25; family 2-12-FULL-60-25; genus CAZJEZ01. The sequence goes on along the minus strand of CAZJEZ010000101.1, from coordinate 473 downwards.
TGTCTCCCGTTTCTAATCCGGAAAGAATCGCCGCAAGATCGCCAACGCGTTCAAGGGCTGGGCCACTCGTCACTTTGATGTTCGCGTTCATCTCTTTCGCGATCACGTGCGCGAGCGATGTCTTTCCTAATCCAGGAGGTCCGTAAAATAACAGGTGCTCGCAGGACTCTCCACGCTGTTTTGCGGCTTCTAAAAAAATACGCAAATTCTCTTTGACCTTTGTTTGCCCAATAAAATCATCCAACGAGTTTGGGCGAAGCGTGAGATCTACGGAGCGTTCGTCGATCAGTGCTTGCGCATCGATCACGCGCTCTGGGCTATCGGTCGTACGTTCTTGAATATCGTCAAAAGAGAAAGAGCTTTCCATGAGCGTAGTACACCGTTGATGTGGAGCGTCGTCAATACAAGGACCCGGGGTGCCTAATTTCAACCCCTCAATGCACCACCTCTCGTCCGAGTAGCGCCTCTGCCAG
>CAZJEZ010000100.1:0-1929 GCA_964545235.1 uncultured Gammaproteobacteria bacterium | reverse complement strand
GTTACCATGCCACAGGCGCGTTGTGGATAAAAGCGCGCACGCCAACCCGTAGGCACAAGACGGCGAAGCTCTCTTTTTGAAACCAGCCTAAGTCGCTCTTCGTGCGCGTAATACTCACGACCACACACACGGTAGACAGCATTTCGAACTCGCATCGGTAACCAGTGGGCAAACGGGATCATCGTATGAGAATCAATAGGAAACCAGCGATTCGGTGTAGAAAGAAACGCGACGGGCGCCACGCGGCACAGCTCATGCACAAACCGCAGCTGATCTTCATGCGTTCCCACATGTTCAAGGACGGCCGTCGAAATCGCCACATCAAACGACCTCGACGGAAACGGAAGATGTCGACCATCCCCTTGTACATGGCGGACGCCCGGGGCCTGCTTTCGCAAATTCGGAAGGTCAGCCTCGAGTGAAACCGCCGTGACATGCATCTTCCAAGGATACCAATCTTCAAAAAAATTAATGGCTCGCCCTTCACCATCGCCAACACCAACATCCACAACACGTGTATGCGGGCCCAGTTCCAATCGCTTCATCATGAGTGCAAACCGTTCACGTCGACTACGTTCGGTAAATCCACGCGTCCATCGCCAGACGAGTCCATCCGGCCAGGTCCACAACCGATCAACGAGACGCATACAGTTCTTCAAGAGCATCGAGGTGCTTTTCCCACCCATGCCGAACACGCGCACGTTCTCGCCCCACAGCCCCCATGGCATCACGCGCTTCTTTTGTTGTTGCCTGAAAACGTCGTAATACGCGCACCCAGTCGTGGACATCATTTGGTTTTGCTAAAAACCCATTCTCCCCGTCTCTTACGAGTTCCGGATTTCCTCCAATCCGTGTCGTAAGGCAAGGTAATCCATCCGCCATCGACTCAAGTAAGGCGATGGAACAGTTCTCGTACGCAATTGCTGGAAGAATACAAGCCTCCGCGCGAGCACGAATAGGCGCTAGTTCGCTCGGCGGTTTAAATCCAAGAAACTCGATATGATGCGCCCCCGCCTCACGAACCAACGACTTCAACTCTTCTTCTTGTGGACCCGTTCCAATAATCTTTATAGGAATATCAGGGAGTCGAACAGCTGCCTGTAAAAACCCTACAAGTCCCTTCTCCGGAGAAAGGCGTCCCGTATAAGCAAGGTATCCCCCTCCGCGCGGAACAGCCGTCTCCGAAAGACGGATCGGATTAGGCAAACACACGAGCTTATTCGCCGGCTCTCCCCAATCTTCCATTTTTTCACGCATGAAATTTGATGGACAGATAAACTTTTTCACCGTGCGTTCATAGGCCTGTGTGAGTTTAGTGAAGTTCATTTCAAGCACCGCGAGCATGTTCGGCACCGCCCCCTGAAACAAACACTCGTTCTTCACCGCTTCTCGATACCTTCCTCCTTTACAGCGCTCACATGGAGCGCCCTGAACAAACATCTTGTAATTGGGACACGCCAATTTATAGTCATGCAACGTTTGTACGCAGGGGATTCCGGAAGCCCGAATCGGCCCAAGAATGGACGTTGATAAATGATGATACAGATTGTGTAAATGAATCACATCTGGACGCACGTCGCGTAATAAACGTTGTATCGAGTTTCGCGCCTCCTGATTCCAGACGAATCGCATCGCTTTAAGCGCGTCGGCTCTGGGACCCTCTTTCCGATTCAGCACGCTTCGCGTCACAAAAAAATCCGCATCATCACTTGCTACATTTTTCGGTGATCGTGTAGAAAACGCGTGCACTTCGTGGCCGCGTGCTCGCTGTTCCTTCATCGTCTCGTGCATGTACACTTCTGTACCGCCAAAAACATCGAAGAACTTGTTGACATGTAAAATACGCATACAGCTTATCGCTGATTGTACAGGGCGAGATACGCGTCGACCATATCATCCAGCAAAAACCAATTTTGAAGCTGGCGAAAC
>CAZJEZ010000099.1:0-1970 GCA_964545235.1 uncultured Gammaproteobacteria bacterium | reverse complement strand
CGCGATCATGGGAAATGAGCAGGAGGGCTCCGCGATATTTTTTGAGCACATCTTCCAGCAGCAAGACCGTTTGCAGATCGAGATAGTTTGTCGGTTCATCAAGGAGGAGCAGGTTTGGTTCACGTACCAACACGGCGGCCAAACGAATACGCATTTGGTACCCCCCGGAAAACGTTCCAAAGGGTCGTTCAAGAAGTTCGTTCTTGAGTTCGAATGCGCCCGCCATTTTTGCGCATTCCCAGGACTCACGCCCGGAAGCGCGAATAAGGTAGTCAATAACCGTTTCCTCCGGAGCAATCACTTCATGTTGCTCAATAGATCCCAGACGAGCGGTCGGGTGGAGAGCTACCTCTCCACTATCAATTTCTTCCTGGCCTAAAATCATCTTAAACAATGTTGTTTTCCCAGCTCCATTCGCACCGATCAGCCCAATTCGCTGACCTTCAGCAACCGATACCGTAGCCGCATCAAACAAGCGCCGTGGTCCAAACGACTTCGAAATCCCTTGTAACTGCAAAACAATAGCCATGCGAGCGGAAGTGTAACACTTATTCCTCCCTTGACAAAAGCCAAGGAATATGTGAATATCGCCTCTCTTCTCACTGGGTTAGTAGCCTTTCCAGCAGGAGTGCGCACAAACAATAAAGGCTATCACTGTCAGACAGGAGACGACCCATGAAGAAGCAGTCGAGCGATGCCCGCCAGCCCCTCCGCACCCTCCACGTGAGCCGGTTCTCGGTCCCCGTCCTCCTCGCCGCCAACGGTATCTGCGGTGGGGTCGACGGCAGCTTCCAGACCGAGTTCAGGGTCTCGACCCGCGACCTCACGCGCGAGGGCTACGTGAGCGAGGTGAAGGCGCTCATGGGCAAGGTCGCCGCAGCCTTCGCCGGCCTCGACGAGTTCGACCCGATCTGCGCCCCCGAGCCGACGGTCATGTTCGTGGCCTCGTGCGAACGGCTCTGCGACGGCGTGATGAACGTCATCCAGCGCGTGGTCGGCACCGAGCGCCTCGAGAGCGTCGACGTCCGCGTCTGGAACCTGACGGGGTACGTCGACCTCCACTGGGAGCGCGGCGACGAGATCCCGGAGTTCCCCCGCAAGGCCGACGCCGCCGAGATCCGCGAAACCCGCGCCGCCCACGCGCGCGGCGAGCGTCGCAGCATCTGCTGACCCCCCCTGCTGCACTGTGCCCCCTACCGCCGTCGTCTCAACGACGGTCCACGCCCCGAAAAGCGCCTGCTTCTCGGGGCGCTATTGTTTTTACAAGCGTTCTACAATTTACAAGCTCCCCAAATCCATGCGCTCGTTAAAACGAATCTGCTGCACGAATTCGTCCATGTGGCTCACCATGATTACACCGCCCTTGTAGGCATCGATTGCTCGCGCGATCACCGGCAAATGACGAAAGTTAATGTGGTTGGTTGGCTCATCTAAAATCAACAAGCCAGGCTCTTGCAAAACAAACTGCGCAAAACACAGCAACCCCTTCTGTCCTTCCGATAACGAACCCACCTTGTTCTGTAACAAATGCGATGTCAGTAAAAATTCAGAGGCTACTGCGCGCAAGCGCTCATTCATCGGTTCCAACATGACGCGCTCCAGTTCTTCATACGCCGTTGCGTCAAAATTCAATCCGGAAAAATCTTGACGGTAGTACCCAACGCGCACGCCTTCCCCAATCACCGCTCCCTCTGGATGCTCCTGGGCCAGCGATCGCAACAAGGTGCTTTTCCCAATTCCATTCGGTCCAGAAATCAACAAACGCGAGCCACGGCGTAGCACCAAATCCCGTTCCACAATCCGTGGCGCATGATTTTCAATAATCTTCACGGATGAAAACGTCACCAATGCTCCCGGATATTCTTGCGCATGAATCTCAAAATCACGAATCGTACGATCATCTTGTCGTACCTCCACCATATTCTCCTCGGACTCTTCGATTTGGTCACGCAGCTTACTCGCTAGCTTAC
>CAZJEZ010000098.1:1866-2145 GCA_964545235.1 uncultured Gammaproteobacteria bacterium | reverse complement strand
CCTTAAGGCCCTGCACATAGCGTTCAATCGTCGTGCCTATCGTCGGCAGACGACCGCTTTTGATGAAATCCTCAGCGGCTTTTCGTGTCGTCGTGGTGGTGGCATAACCCAGCATTCCGCCGACAGCCGCGCCGATGGCGCGTCCTGCGGGGCCTCCGACCGCCCCGATATCACTCCCGAGCTTCGCGCCATAAACGGCCCCTACAGCATCAGCCCCCTCACCTATGGTTTTCTCAATCACGTTATCCATAGGCGAGCGCTTGGCTTCCTGCCACATCG
>CAZJEZ010000098.1:0-1856 GCA_964545235.1 uncultured Gammaproteobacteria bacterium | reverse complement strand
CGAGGCCCGCCCCTTAAGGATTTGCTGCGTCAGAAACTCTGCCCGAGGTGAAGCGAGCTTGGCGTACCCGCGATTGCGCTCCGCCGCAGCGAGGATAATATCTCCCGCAACGGTCCCCTTACGCTGTGTAATCTCCCGCGCGAGCCTCTCTAACTCAGGGGATTGCCACGCCGCACCTTCGTCCGATGGAATCGGCGTCGGCGCGGCCCCAGAATCGCCCGGATCAGGCCTAGCAGGAGACAAACCAGGACTCGGCGTTTCCGGCGCCTCTCCCTGAGAAGGTACTGCCTCTGGCGGAATGTCTGTCGGCGCGGGTGATACATTGAACGTAGTCCCCGTACGACGCTCGAGCTCTTGGATCGCCTCGGGAGACTGCTGTGACAGTCCTCGACGCGCAAGCTCTGCTTGGATACGACGCTCTTCGACTGGCGACGGCTCGGTGCCTTCGATGCGAACGCGTCCGATACCAGGAACCTGGATTTCTGCCATGACCTATTTCTTTGTGGCGTCGAAGTCCGGCGGCTGTTTGAAGGGGCTTGATGTATCTTCTTGACGACGCTTTGATAGGAGTGAGCGCGTCTGAGAAAGCTGTCGAATAACCTCGGCCATTTTAGCCGAAGCGGTTCTAGGATCATTCGCCCAGCCTTCGCTGAATCCTACATTCTTAGCTACCTGGCGAAGCATCTCAAGAGGCACACGTTCGTTGCCCGGAGATAGGACCGTAGCCAGCCGATAAGTAACCGCATTCTCAAGAAGCTGCGACGTAGGAAGTCGGGGATCGAAAAACGCGGAGTATTGAGCGTCGAATTTATCTCCGCGAATAGCGTCCTTTCGCACAGAGTTAAGTAGCTCCGTAAACTGCTTGGCCTGTCCCACGGACGACTGAAGAAACCGCTGCCAAGTAGCTGCCGTACCCGTTTTCATCCCTCCCTGAACCAGTTTCTGAAGTGCAACAGCGTCCTTAATGCCGAGCTCTGCGGCGTCTATCTGATTCTGGAGTTTTGTACGCGCTTCCGTTCCTTCAGGCGCAGCCGCACCCGTCTGGACAGTCGTACCTACCAGAAGGCTTGTGGGAATATCTACATCCGTTCGGCCTCCCTTACCATCGGGGACGCTAAAGGTGACGGTCTTGCCATCCCTAGAAGGGACACCCGTAGCGCGCTCCCCTTTTCCAATCGTAATGCCGCTCTTAGGATCTTGATAGGTAGAGTTAAGCGTCCATGTCTTAGGCTCCTGGGCTCCCGGAGCCTCCGCGATTACGGCATTCGTCCCCTTCTGCCGAACCACAGCATCCTTACTCTGCGTATACGTACCAGGCGTTCCTTCTATAACTGTGGTAGAACCATCTTTGAAAGCTCCAATAAGCCGTCCTTGTGAATCCGTATGGACGCTCTGTAGTTCCTTAGACCCTTCATACACTACCTTAACCTGCTGCGATGCAGGATCAGTCAGAAGAACCTTATTCCCCATGATCATGTACTTGGGACCAGGCTCGGTAGGCTTACCTACTTCGATGCCAAGCGTCGAGGGAATTTGAACAGGCTTACCCGTCTCGGGGTGCGTCATAAACAACGCACCGTTGCTTTTATCGCGAAGGCCTATGACGATTTGTCCCTTCTTGAGGCCTAATGCGGGAACATCCGCATTGATCTGCATGTTAAAGGATTCGTCGGCTTTTAGTCCAAGGCTTAGGCCCGCCAGCCTCGCTCGAGAAAGCTGCTGATCGTTTAACGTACCTCCTTCCTTGATCGTCGTATTGAGCTCTTTGAATATCTCACTTGCAACAATCTCCTTCCCATGCACCGCCCGCGTAGTCTCAGCATTCATCCTCGCGGTCGCCGCATTCGCAGCAGCCG
>CAZJEZ010000097.1:0-2148 GCA_964545235.1 uncultured Gammaproteobacteria bacterium | reverse complement strand
CAACCGGACCTGTTCGTCTTGAAAAAAGTATTCATGTCAATGTAGGAACCCAACGACTTGAGCCGCGTGTAGCAAATATCCCTCTTGCGTCGTATGTTATATCGAGCGGCGTCGCTTCTCGGCCAACACCGACGGGGCAGTTTAAGGTGTTGTCGAAATCTCCACGCGCTTGGTCGAGTTCGGCGAAGCTTTGGATGCCATTTTGGATGCATTTTAGTGGACGTGGTCACGGTTTTCATGAACTTCCTGAATGGCCAGGTGGTCGTAAAGAAGGAGCAAATCATCTGGGGAAGCCCGCTAGCCACGGGTGTGTCCGACTTGGCGAGGGGGACGCGGAGCGTTTGTATCACTGGACCCCCGTGGGAACAAAGATTGTTATTGAGAAACCAGCCAAATCAAAATCAAAAAAATCATCGTAACGTATGAATCTTTTCTTGAGTCGAGCCGCTATTCGTTCCGCGCTTTGTGCGCTGGCGTTTTTTCCAGTGGCGGCTTTTGCTCAAACGACATCATCTTCCTTGGAAGCGTACCCACGCATGGAGAAAGAGTTTGTTGCCGCTATCGTTATGCGCCCTGGTACGCACGAGGTTCTTTACGCCTACGAAGCAGACAAGGTTCATCCGGCCGCCAGTCTCACAAAGCTTCCAAACGCACTTGCCTTTATAGACGGAAAACCAAACTGGAAAAAGCTAGTAACGATTTCTAAGCAGGATGAGGTAGGAGGAGGGCGCTTGCGTGTGACGACGCGTGAAAAAATCACCCTGCAAGACTTGTTCTATTCTAGTATTACATCGAGCGCGAACAATGCGGCGAATGCCCTTGCACGATTATCTGGGAGATCCCGAGCTTCCTTTTTGTCGCTCATGAATACGAAGGCGAAGCAGGCGGGGGCGACGCGTACAAAGCTGGTTGATTTCTCCGGGATGAGCACGAGAAATGTCACGACGGCTCGTGATATGGCCCTGATCGGGGAGAAAGCGTACGCCAATCCGTCAATTCGTCGCGCGGCGAGCGTTCCTACGTATCACATGAAAATTGTGAATACGGGTCGTGAAAAAGTGATCAAAAACACGAATCATCTTTTGACATCTATCGAGGAAGACGATGTGTATGTCGTGGGTGGGAAGACGGGGTATCTTGTTGAAGCGGGAAATAATCTTGTTGTACAACTTCGCCCGTTGAACGCGGATGGGACTACCGAGGAGGGAAGTGACGTTCTTGTTGTCGTCTTGGGCTCTCAAACCAAAGATCAGATGTTTGCTTCCGCCAAACGGCTCGCTCTCTGGGGCTTTTCAAAAATCAAAAATTGATGTAGAGTCCGGCCTCATGAACTTCATCAATCTTGCCGCTCGATTTACCGAATGGGGAGAGCCTAAATTTCGCCTGAATCAAGTCCACCAAGCCTACTACGTTGGGTTGCTTTCTGGTTGGGATGGGGTCACGACGTTGAGTAAAGAATTGCGTGATCGTTGCGCGGAAGAGTTTCTCTGGGACGAGCTCCGTGTTATTCGTGTGCAAGAGAGCGGGGATGGTGAGACGGCGAAGTTTTTGCTAGAGGCTACAGATGGGAGCAAGATCGAGACAGTGCTCATGTTCCACGAAGGGACGCGGAACACCGTGTGCGTCAGTTCTCAAGTTGGGTGCGCGATGGGATGTACATTCTGTGCCACCGGAACCATGGGCTGGAAGCGTCAGCTCTCGGCGGAAGAGATTGTGAATCAGGTTATCGTTGTCTCGCGTTGGTTGGCGGCCTCTCGCAATCAGTCTATCTCAAACGTGGTTTTCATGGGGATGGGGGAGCCATTTCATAATTACGATGAAGTGATTCGCGCTATTCATATTTTGAATGATCAAAAGGGATTGTGCATCGGTGCCCGAAAAATCAGCGTTTCCACATGCGGGGTCGTTCCAAGTATTTTGCGTTTTGCTGATGAGAAAACGCAGGCGAATCTCGCGATCTCGCTCCATGGTGCTACAAACGAGGTTCGTTCAAAGATTATGCCTGTCAACAAGGCGTATCCTCTTGAAAAGCTCATGCCCGCTATCCGCACGTACATGGAAAAAACAAACCGAAAAGTCATGTTTGAATATTTGTTATTGGAAGGCGTGAATGATCGACGAGAGGATGCGGAGAATCTTGCGCGATTA
>CAZJEZ010000096.1:0-2153 GCA_964545235.1 uncultured Gammaproteobacteria bacterium | reverse complement strand
GTCGTGTTCAGCTTCATCACGCTGGGCAACAACTACGACTTCGGCTGGCGCACCTGCATTCCCGCGGCGTTTTACACGATGCTGCTGATCATGCAGATCCTTTCAAACCCGGAGCCGGGGAAAAAGTACAAGCGGTTGAAATTCGCGCTCATCGCGGTTTTGGTGCTTGGCAGCGTGACGCCCGCCATGGAGATGCTCCGCACGGTGGAGCATACCGCGGCTTACGTGTCGGGTGCTTCCGTTGAACCGCTCAAGAGCAACACGCTCGATACTGTGTTCGATCAGGCAAACAACAAGTGCTATGATAATTTCATCGGCACGACGGATTCCGTCTTCGCGAAATACCTGATGCGGAATCAGGACTTAGCTTCACGCTGACGGCGGTTACGCATCGATAATCTCAGTAGATTCAAATAACATTTGAGCAAGACATAAAAAGGCCGCGCTGATAATTGAACTGCACCCCTAAAGTTAGACAGTATGATAAACTGTAAATAACTTTGGGGGTGTTTTATATGACGCGAGGAAGGCCAAACAAGCGATACAGCGGAGAATTCAAACAACAGGTCATTGAAGACATGCGCCAAAACCGATTGGCACATAAAGAAACGGCAAGAAAATACGAAGTTAATGACAGGCAGGTTCGAGCATGGGAACGAATCTATTTGGAAGAAGGTCCTGAAGGGTTGTATATTGAACGCCGAGGGCGAGCTAGCGGTCCGAACACGGGGAGAAAGTCGAAGCTGGATAAGAAGGTTGAAGAGGATTTAATCGCGGAGAACCAACGATTGAGGGCAGAGGTAGATTACCTAAAAAAATTGAACGCCTTGGTGGACGAACGAGTACGGCGAGAGAAAAATCTCAAGTCATAACGGAACTAAGGCAAAAACACAAGCTTGCCGTACTCTTGGATGTTGCACACGTGGCGCGAGCAACATACTATTACTACTTCAATCAAGCAAAAAAGCCTGACAAGTACGAGGAAATGAAGAGAAGAATCCACACGATTTACAATGAACACAAAGGTCGAATTGGTCATCGCCGAATCACGATCATTCTTCAAGCAGAACATTATAAGATCAACCAGAAAACGGTATTGAAGAAAATGCGCCAAATGGGGCTGCTTTGCAAGGTACGCATGAGTAAATACCACTCTTATCGGGGCGAAGTCGGGAAGATTGCACCTGATCTACTGGGACGAAAATTCGAAGCAACCCACCCCAATCAAAAATGGGTAACAGATGTGACGGAGTTTTCATTGTTTGGACAGAAGCTCTACCTTTCACCAATTATCGATCTTTATAGTCGGGATATCGTTAGCTACGCGATATGTGACCACCCAAGATTATCTTTGGTGATGGATATGCTGGAAGATGCGCTGAGAGAACTTCCCGAAGGAACAAACTTGATTCTTCATTCCGACCAAGGCTGGCAATATCAGCACAAACATTATCAACGCATGCTAGCTGAAACTGGTATTCGGCAGAGTATGAGCCGTAAGGGTAACTGTCTGGACAATGCCGTAATTGAAAGCTTCTTTGCTGTCCTTAAGAGCGAGCTGCTCTATCTCCAGGACTTCGACTCCATGGAGCACTTCAAAGAAGAGCTTGTTTTGTACCTTGACTACTACAACAACCGTCGTATCAAAGCCAAATTAAAAGGCTTGCCACCAGCTCTTCACCGGCAACAAGCTCTTCTAGTCGCTTAATTCTTTTTTGTCTAACTTTTTTGGGTCAGTTCAAAAACGAGTGGCCTTGTCAAACGCATTTACTTCTTACCAAGCACGATGATCCGCGCAGGAGAGCCTCAGTTTGCCTCGCCATTCACCTGCGGCAGATACCCGTTTTCGCGGAACCATGTGATCGCCTTTCGGATGGTTTCGGGCAGCGGCGTGCGCGGCATGCCGAGCTCGTTGACCGCCTTGGAACAGTCGTACCATTCGCCGCGATGTCCGATTTTCACCTCGCCCGCGGTCACGAACGGCGGCTTGCCGGTGATGGCTGCCTGCGTCGTAAAGACATGCCCCGCCAGCAGCGCCATCGGATACGGCACCTTGATTTTCGGTGGTTTCACGCCAGCAATATCCGCGATGAGCTTGTAAAACTCGGGGATGTTGACGTTCGTGTTGCCGAGGATGTATCGTTCCCCGATTC
>CAZJEZ010000095.1:805-2157 GCA_964545235.1 uncultured Gammaproteobacteria bacterium | reverse complement strand
CTCCTCCGCCTCTGGAGCAAGCCGACGAAACTCCTGCATTGTCATTCGTCCCAACTCTTCGGCTAATCCGGCAAGCCGTACCCCTTGCACCGGTGGTGGGGCAACGCTATCCATCATAGGTCGCATGGCCGGCTGAAGCGGTGCAGGCGCTTTGGATTGCGCTCCCCCGGCAGCGAGCGCCTGGCGTAACAATGTAGACGGATCATTCGCTTCCCGAGCTTTCACTTTTTCCTGATACCACTTCGCGTGCTCTTCCGCTTCTTTCTTGCGGCGTTCTTCGGCTCGTTTTTTCTGCTCTTCTGTAGCCTGTGTAATCTTTTTCTTCTCCTCTTCTTTCAGAGCCGAATGCTGTTCGTTGTAAGTTTTTTCAATTTCGACCGCGAGTTGGTTCGCGCGCGCTTCATCGAACCCAAGTCCCCCAACCTTTTGCTCACGCGTTAAAATCGCTTTTGTCTGAATATCGTTGCGCACATCACGCAACCGCGCGCTAATGACATTCCGAAAACGACGATCAAGGTATTCGTCTAGTCCAAGAGCTCCAATCGATGTAACAAGCGCATCAACGATCTGTTCCACGCGGTCCTGTGACCGCACGGCACTTGTCAGCGCTCGTGCCGCCTGAATATCTTGTTCCACGTCTGTGGCGGCCTGTCGCGCACCCGCTTCCAAGATTGCTTGGCGTTGCTGCTCCACACGATCTTCGAGCGCTCGTTGCTGATCTTTCTGAAGCCACAGAGCAAATTCATCCTCCGACATGATGGTCGTGGTTTTTCGGAAGACTTCTAGCTGTTCCGTGAATGCTTGCGCCTGACTTTTGGTGAAGCCGATCCCCTCACTTGTTGATGGACGTTGCAAGACTTCGGTGAGCTGTTCGATCGTGCGAATTCCTCGGAGATAGGTCACAGTCAGATCGCGTAATCGCTGAACCATCTCTTCCGATAAAATACTCAACTTCGCAAGACTCGCCACGCGCCGAACAGCTACGCGATACGACACGGGACGCAGCGAAATACGAATCGTCTGTTGGATACCGCCCGGCGCCACACCCAACTCAACAAGCTTCTGTTCCACATCCCACGGCACAAGATCCGCCAATGGGAGCACGACGTGGAACAAGAGGGCTCGTTCAATTTTTTGCCTATCGAGATCTCCGCACGCTTGTTTGAGGCGTGTTTCAAATTCAATCTTTGTAATTTTGGTGAAAAGCAGTTCCCAGGCAATATCCATGAGCCGCTCCCACAGATCCATTTCTACCCCTACTTCTTGCCGTGCTGCATATTCATGCTCTCCGGAAACAGGATCGAGAAGATAGTCCTGAACGGATTCAGGCAGCTCGTTGTAGTACTTGAGCC
>CAZJEZ010000095.1:0-795 GCA_964545235.1 uncultured Gammaproteobacteria bacterium | reverse complement strand
GGTATCTCGATTCATGTTGAGACAAGGACGGGTAATGCGAAATTAGGATTTTGGATTATGCAGAATACTGATGACGGCGCTTGGTGTTTTGTCACTTGCATTGCGAGGAAACTTCTCTTTCAGATTGGCAACAAATCTTTGAACATCCTGTTCTGCAGCTGAGAGTGCCGCGCCTTTCGCCGCCTTCTGTGAAGCGATCGTCGCCAATTTTGTCGCCTCTTCCATGACGGAAATCATTACTTTACGTTGATTCGCGTTTGCTGCCTGCCACTTCTCTTCAATAGCCTCCGCTCCATTATCTGCAAAACCAGCCATAATTTGCGTGCGAGCTTCTGTACCGATCGATGGGTCGGAAATATCCCTCACGATCGCTGTCAAATTGCCAAGAGCTTTATCAACGCCATTTTGATCCGTAGCGAAGGCGAGGTCTGCAAGCTTCTGATGCACCTCGTCCGCCAAGTGCTTCGTAGTCGCTTGATCAGATCCATTATTGGATGCACTCAGCACACTTGGAAGATCCACGCCTGCACCGAGAGCTTGATTGACTGCTGTTTTCGCTCCTTCAGACAACGAACCGCCCGCTCCCCGCCCTCCACCAGCCGCCATCGCCGCAGACAAGCCACCACGAGCCGCCACCTTGCGATCACTTTCAACCTTCCCACCACCCTTGCCAGATGTATTGAGAAATACCGAGTTTTCTCCATACTTGTCACGCTGCACGGTCGAATGATCGAGGTCCTCTCGAGAAATGCCCCCCGTCTTCCCACCAACAGCCGATTTCATCGTCATCAAGTT
>CAZJEZ010000094.1:0-2182 GCA_964545235.1 uncultured Gammaproteobacteria bacterium | reverse complement strand
AGAGCTTATTCGTCTCGCAACCTCGCTCGAACAGTTTTCGACGCATGTTTTAGGAAAAACGCTGGTAGAGGAGGCGCGCCGCCTCGGGATTGAGTCCGCGTTTCCAAGTCATGTGCGTGAGGTAGTTGGTCAAGGAGTGGTGGGGGAAATGGAGGGTGACGTCTATCGGATTGGGCGAAAAACATTTTTGGAGCAGGAGGGGGTAGTGTTTCCGGAAGCGATCGCCGCCGCATGGCAAGCGACGCATGCGCAGGGCGTCCGTCATGTGTATGTGTCGCGAGGAAACACGGTGATTGGGGTGTTTGCCTTTACGGATATCGTACGGCCAAACATGCGTGAGATGATTGCCGCTCTTCGTCGAGAAGGGATCCGCAAAATCGGCATGCTGACGGGGGATGTTCGGGCGGTTGCAAAACGTCTTGCCCAGGAGCTTGAAGTGGATACGGTCATTGCGGAGTGCCTTCCGGAAGATAAGGTGCGAGCCATTGAAGATGCGAAACAACAAGGCAAAGGAACGGTGGTGATGGTGGGCGACGGTGTGAATGATGCGCCGGCTCTCGCTCGGGCGGACGTGGGCGTGGCGCTCGGTATTCATGCGAGCACCGTATCGAGCGAAGCGGCAGACATCGTACTTATTGTTGATACGACGGATCGGCTCGTGGATGCGGTACGTATCGCGAAACAGACCTATCGTGTGGCGAAACAAGGGATTGTCTTGGGGATTGGATTGAGCGGAGTCTGTATGATGATTGCCGTCGCGGGACGATTGCCCCCGTTTATAGGGGCGTGGATTCAGGAAGGAATAGATGTGACGGTGGTCATGTACGTACTACTGGCAGGAAGGACAAAAACACCCAAGCGGTAAGCTGGGGTGTTTTTGTTTTACCGTGAACCCGGGAGAATCCCCTTGATCCAGGAGGCGATTTTACTCCGACTGTACTGACGCACTCTTGATTTTGCCTGACGTGTTTTGACGAATCGTTCCCAATCTGGATTTGGCCCCTTACGGGTCTTATCAATCATGATTTCGACAACGTCACCGTTTCTTAAGACGCGTGAGAGAGGGGAGAGTTCCTCGTTTACCTTGGCGGCTGTACAGGTATTCCCGATATCCGTGTGAACCGCGTAGGCAAAGTCGACAGGCGTACTTTCTTCCGGCAGATCGATCACATCACCCTTTGGTGTGAACACGAAGATCCGATCACGAAACACATCAATCTTCATGTCCTCGAGGGATTCCATGAACTTCTTTTTGTCCTCGAGTTCTTGTTGAATGTCCGCAAGTTCGTAGACCCAGGCTGGTTTACTAGCCCCGTTTGAGCCCGATGGATGAACAAGCTTTCCATGTTCATCGTACGACCAGTGTGCTGCAATACCGAATTCGTCTTCCTTGTGCATGTCCTTGGTGCGGATTTGGAATTCAACAATTTCGCCATCCTCGCAGAAGACCGTCGTATGCAAGGACTTGTAGCCGTTCGGTTTTGGTTGAGAGATGTAGTCTTTGATACGTCCTTTAAGCGGCGTCCAGCGTGAATGAATAATGCCGAGAACTGCATAACAGTCCGCAACCGAATCCGTAAGGATACGCAGAGCGATCAGATCGTAAATACGAGCAATATTACGATCATTTTTGATCAATTTTCGGTACAAGGAATAGAGATGTTTTGATCGGCCATGGACTTCGATGGTGGTCATGCCGGCGCTCTGCACGACGTCCCGAGTCATGCTTAACAATCGTTGCAGGTACTGCTCTTTGTCGGCGCGGGTTTTACGAGCAAGCTCTTTTGCCCAGGCGTATTCTTTAGGGTAGACGTACTTGAAGGCGGCATCCTCAAGACGTCCCTTGATTTCGCCCATACCAAGGCGATTGGCGATGGGCGCGTAAATCTCCATGGATTCGAGCGCGATGCGGTACTGTTTTTTTGGAGGGATGGAGTCGAGGGTTTCGAGATTGTGTAATCGATCGGCGAACTTAATAAATACGACGCGTACGTCTGCGGCCATCGCTAAAAACATCTTACGAAGGTTTTCTACGTAGCGTTCCATGCCACGATATTTGATTTTGCCGAGCTTTGTGATGCCGGACACCATGGAAGCGATATCGTCGCCAAATTCCCTTGAAATATCTTCGAGGGTGAACGTCGTATCTTCGGGAACGTCGTGAAGGAGTCCTGCCGCCACC
>CAZJEZ010000093.1:0-2189 GCA_964545235.1 uncultured Gammaproteobacteria bacterium | reverse complement strand
GACGGATGAATTTGGCAAAGCGACGTTTGAGGTACGCACCGAGGCGCTTCAATGTTTTCCTCTTAATACGGTTACGGGCATCGGGGATAACTGGTGTTCTGATCGTTCGAGTGTGTCTATTCAGGCGGTTCCGGTCCAGGGTGAGCAGGCGAATATCACCGCGCATGCACGTGTTGATGTGTATGGATCTGAGCTTGGTTATGATTATCGTGCCAAAACATCTGGAACAACCGCGGTGATCGATATTCAGACGGTCCGGAACGATCCAAAACTCACATGGGATCAACGCCCTCAGGCGTATGGTAATCGTGTTCTCGAGGCGGTCTTGTTGGATCGTCACTATGAACGCCAAGAAACGGGCACGTACTACGACTTTATCGAAAAGAAGTTCTATCCGACGTACTACTATAACCTTGTTACGGATTATGGCACGCCATTTAGACTGACAACGGATGCTTCCGGTAAAGCTCAGTATACGTTCCCTATGCGCCAAGGGCACATGTACCAACTTGTCTTACAGGGAGCGGATGATCTTGGACGTTCGTCGCGTGGCTTGGCGCCTACGGTCGCTCCAGGTTGGTATGACAATGGCGTCAATGCCGAGCCTCGGTATTCGTGGTGGGATGAAGAAGGTAAATGGCCATTCCTCGAGATTGTAAAAGAAGGTCCTGTTGAGAAGCGTTATCTGTTCTCGGAAGGTGAAACCGTCCGCATGCGGTACATGATCGGAAAGAATCCTCTGACGGTTGAGAAGACCCCTGGTATTTTCTACGTTGTTGCTTCCAACGGCATTCATCGTGCAGACGTTGCTTCTTCCAACGAGCTTTCCTTTGGGTATGATAAGGCGCTCGTTCCGTCCGCGGAGGTGAATGCGGTGACATTTATCGAGGGTGAGTTTCGGCCGATACAAACCTCCATATCGATGGACGTGGATACGCGGGAGCTCACGATTGAAGCACGTCCGGATAAGAAAGACTATCGTCCCGGGGAACGCGTAACGCTTCAGGTGACGGCTACGCGAAAAGAACAAAAAACACCTGCCAAGGACGCTCGTATTCTTGTTTCCTCTATTGATCGAGCCCTTCAGGGCGTCACAGCACTCAATGATGAAGCGCCTCTTGGAGAGCTCTATGCATGGGTGCCAAGTGGAATCATCTTTACGTTACAGACACGTTCACTGGACGCCTCTGTTGCGGCTTCATCGATGGCGGAAAAGGGTGGCGGTGGTGGAGATGGTCCGTCTATGCAAGCTATTCGTCGGACGTTCAAGGATACGGCAGCCTTTGAGACGGCTGTTACGGATAGTGATGGCCACGCTACAATTTCGTTTATCGCCCCAGATAATCTCACCACATGGAAGACGACGGTTATCGGTATTACACCAGACGTGTATGCCGGTGTGGCTATCAAAGATATCGTGGTCACAAAACCCGTCTTTGTAGATGTTGTGTTGCCGCCCAAGCTCCTCACGCCTGATAAGCCGGTCATTCTGTTGCGTGCGCATGGTCGTGAGTTGCGCCCAGGTTCGGCAGTGACGTACGCAGTTACCATCCCATCTTTGGGTGTTGAGAAACAGGTTGTGCAAGGAAAGGCGTTTGAACCAACGTACTTGAGTGTTCCAAAACTCACACCTGGTACGCATGCCGTGACAGTCTTCTTAAAGACGCCGAACGGTGAAGACGCCATCGAACAAAAGATCAATGTATTAGATACGCACTACACAAGCGCCGAACAGGTAGATGTAGAGGCGGCGGTTGGGGCTAAACTTCCATTGGTTGACGCTCCTTCACGTACCTACCTATTCACAAGCAAGGCACGTGGAAGTGCTTGGAATGATGTTGTTGGATTATGGTACGCTGGTTGGTCGCCGCGCTTGGATGCACGTATCGCTCGTCGTGTTGCCGCCGACCTTCTCCATACCGTGTATCACGAAGCGACGTCGACGTACGAAACTGACACCGAAAAACTCACGGGCGAATTCGTGGATGGCGGCTTGCGATTGTTCCCGTATGCTTCGCCAGACATGCTGCTTGCCTCCAATGCGGTTGCTACACAGCCAGAGGCATTTGATGCTGGTACAGCGACCGCATTCTTTCGAGCGTTCCTTGTCACGTCTTCAACGCGTGAGCAACAAATCGCGGCGCTCGCGGGACTTGAGGATGCGCATGTTGATCTCGCGCAGCTCGGCC
>CAZJEZ010000092.1:1207-2526 GCA_964545235.1 uncultured Gammaproteobacteria bacterium | reverse complement strand
CGGCGCAGGTATCCCGGTCAAACCCAAGAAGTTCAAGGACGTGACCTTGCCCACCATTGAGGCGATTCTAACCCGCCTCCACTCGTCGGGCAAGTTCCATGACAAAGCGTACTCAATCGCGCGCGGATCTCATGGCCTGGGTCTTAAGGCGACGAACGCTTTGTCCACGGAATTTGAAGTATTCACTTTTCGTGACGGCTCCTGGTACTCCCTTCAATACTCGAAGGGGATAAAAACACGTGACTTGAAGAAGTGTAGACCGCCGGTCTCTCCTGCGTCTGGGAAACCCATCGCTTCTGGCACGGTCATCCGCGTCGTACCCGACAAGTCCATTTTCTCATCCTTGAACTTCTCGCCGGCACTCGCTATTGAATGGGCGCAGGTATCGGCGTACTTTACCCCGAAGTTCAAGGTATTGCTGACCTCGCACAAAGGGTCCAAGAAAGAGATCTACTACCCTGAAGGTCCGAAGGCGTTCACCAAGGACCGCGTCGAGAAGCTGAAATGCACTCCGCTGTCCCCTGATGTGTTCGTGTACTCGTCGGCGTTGTGCGATTGCGTTGCGCAGTTCACCGATTACGATGGCACCGAGCTCAAAGCATTCACCAATGGGTTACACAACGCTGAAGGCGGTGTCCACTACAATGCGTTCTTCGCAGCGTTGAAGAAAGCCATTGACCCGCACATCAAGGTTCGACAGGAGTTCACAATCAATGAGCTCAAGGAAGGCGTCGTTGGCTTGATCAACGCCAAACTGTCAGCACCGAACTTCGATTCGCAAACAAAAGAGAAGCTTGTCGATGACCGTGCTGACAAGCCGCTGCACGCGATGCTGGTCACCGAGCTCACGAAATTCTTCGCTAGCAACAAGGCGTTGGCGCACAAGATCTGCGCCCGGTGCTTCGAGCTCAAGAACCTGAAGAACAAGTTCGTTGCCAGCAAGAACGTGCTCAAGGAGATCCGGAGGGTTACCTCGTTGGGTTTTCCCTCCAAGGCAACGACCTCGCCGCATGCCAAGCCCGACCAGCGTGAATTGTTTCTGGTGGAGGGCGACTCAGCCGGCGGCTGCTTCGTTAAAAACACGAGAATTCAGCTAATTAACGGCCAGACTAAGACCCTGGGGCAACTTGTGAGTGACTCCAAACGGGGTCTGGTCAATTATGGATTTGCGCATTCGAATAAAACAGGAGTACATGTAGTCCCCATTGATCAACCTAGGCTAGTCAAGTATACTCGGTGTCTTATAGAGGTCCGGTTGGATAACGGCGCAGTGGTAAGATGCACCCGAGACCACAAGTGGAAACTTCGTACGGGCGAGT
>CAZJEZ010000092.1:0-1197 GCA_964545235.1 uncultured Gammaproteobacteria bacterium | reverse complement strand
GATAGTCTGATGCCGTACATTGAAGATATTTTTGTGGACCAACTTGGTAATCAACGTAGACTTGTTCATTCACCTGGGTTTACACCAAACGGAAAGCCTACTCTCAAGACTCGAAAGGACTTTGTTTATCGTTTGGTCGCAGATGCAATACCATCTTTGCGTAATAAGGTGAAGTCCTTGAAAGCTCAAGGAAACAAGGTAAATTTACATCATAAGGATTTCAACTCACTCAACGATCATCCAAGTAATATTGAACCCATGGTTGAGCGAGATCACCGTATTCTGCACTCTATCAGGACCAGTGCGTTTGCAAATTTCAAGAAGGGTAAAAAGAATATTCACGCCATTCTGATGAGAACGAATCCAGAATATGCCGCTAGGGTGCGGGCACGTTCGAAAGAATTTATGAGTGAATTCTGGGGTCGCGAAGAAAACAGAAGACAACAATCTATCAAGGCTACTAAGCACTACGCTGACCCCGTAAATCGAGAGAAAGCTTCAAGGCTTTCTAAAGATTGGTGGACACCTGAACGTAGAAAAGCGCAATCAGAAAAAGCGTCTAGAGACGCACGTCGTCCAGGTTTTAAAGAACGCTCGAATGCTTCTCGTTTGGAGAAACGCAAAGCCAAATTACAGCAGGTTCTCGACTTGGTTAGAGGACCTCTGAATGACGATTCTTTTAGGGAAGCTCAAGAGAAATGGGCTGTAGAACACGGGCATAAGCGTCTTCCTTTTAAGAACCTAGATAAAGCGCGTCTTGTTGCAGAGGGTAAACTGAATCATTCAGTCGTGTCAGTGCGGAGCATCTCCTTGAAAAAGGGGGTACCTGTATATGACGCCTCCATAAGGAAGTATCATAACTATGCTCTAGCTGCTGGAGTATTCGTACACAATACTGCGCGTCAGGCTCGTGACGGTTCATATCAAGAAATCTTACCTCTGCGTGGGAAAATACTCAACGCATTGAAACACACCGATGAGCGAGTGCTTTTGAGCGAAGAGGTGCTCAACATCCTGGCGATGATTGGTTTCGATCCCAAAGCGTCGAATCCCTACGACAAGTTGCGAGTGGGTAAGATCATCTGCCTGTCCGATCCTGATCCAGACGGTCCGTTGCATGGCGACACACCACTCAACGTTGCGACGTTTGAGAATGATGACGTCAAGGGTGAGCCTATTTGGCATCGTGTCACGATG
>CAZJEZ010000091.1:0-2563 GCA_964545235.1 uncultured Gammaproteobacteria bacterium | reverse complement strand
CGCGTCTTCGGCACCTGTACGTTGCTGCCCCCCGAGGGCCAGATCGGCGGCGTTACCTGGGTGTACAGCGAGCGCGTTCGTCCCTGGCAGCAGGGTCAGTTCAAGAACAAACAGGTCCAAATCTTTACTGCTAGCATCTACGACAATCCCTTCATTCCCCCGGAGGAAATTGCTCGCCTGGAGTCCATATATCCCGAGGGCTCTATTCAACGGCGGATTCGTCTTAACGGAGAGCTTATCGCCGTCACGGGAGGTGCTCGGGTATACGGTAATTTCGACGCACGCCTTCATGTTCATAAGCAGCCAGAGATCGTCCTCCGTCGTCCGCTGGCATGGATCTGGGACTTCAACGTCGAGCCGATGGTGAGCTTCATCGGACAACGGGACGGCCACCTGTTTCGCGTCTACAAGGAGATGTTTCTCGAAGAGGGAAACATCCCGGAGATGTGTCGCTGGTTCCGCGAGCGCCATCCTATCCATAGGGCGCCTGTACGTCTCTATGGGGATGCCTCAGGCAAGGAGCGTAATTCGCAATCAAAGCGAAGCAATTACCACGTTATCCACAACGAAATGAAGGATTATCCTGCGCCCATCACGCTTTTCGTCCCCGAGACGAACCCGCCAATCTCCGACCGTGTTAATGCGTTCAACAGGGCGCTGGTTGATGAGACTGGCCAGATCAACATCGAGATTGACCCGGAATGCGAGGAACTTATCCTCGACCTGGAACAAGTAAAAGCCGATAAGAAAGGCTCAATCAAGAAAACGACAAATCGAAAAGATCCGTACTTTTGGAGAACTCATGCCTCAGACGCCATCGGATACTGGATTGCCTACGAGCAGCCCATCAAACCTTATGAAGCTGAACGGAACGTTAAAAACGTCCGAATCGCTAGCCCCTACTACAAATCAGTGGGAGCCCGACGCGCTGCCGGGTGATTTGGTCATAGAGTTAAAAAGGCTCGGCGTTCGGATTATTAGCCGCTATTCAACCGATAAACCGTTTTTTACTCAGCGTCTCTAATTGCGAGGGCGCCGAAGGCGCCCTGTGTTGCCAAGTGCCTTTAAGGAGCCTATTGTATGCCCGACCCAGAGTTCATAAGGCGTCTCCGTGAGGCCGCGGCTCAAGAAGTGGACAATAGCTACCTTTATTATTGCCGTCGCTGCGGCCGCGATCTACAGCCTGGCGGTGAGCGTCGTCTTCGTGTTTGTCATAGCTGTATCCTCGAAGCTAAGAACCGCCCTCGGATTATAGGTAGAGTCAGATATGGCTTCAAAAAAGCGCTCCGCTAGTAAGCGCGCTCCGAGGAAGCGTCCGGGTGATGACGTGCCGGTGGCTCCCGGCATCGATGAGCCTACGATCATCAATGCGATTAAGGAATATCGGCGAGAGGCCGACGACGCGCGCAAGACGCGCTTAGAGAAGAATCGCACAAACACTGATGCCTACTTGGGCAGGCAGGATTTCTCGTATAAGATCGACGGACAATCCACGGAGTTTCTGCCTAAGACATCGGTTGCGCTCGAACAGTTTACGGCGCTTGTCAAGAAAGCGCTGTTTGCCGGCAAGGATTGGTTTAATCCGGTTCTGGGCCGTGATACCACGTTCCCGCTTTCGTCGGACCAGGTGCGGGAGCTTATGACCGTTTATCTGAGCAAGACTCTGATATCGGACAGTGCTCATCTGGATTTTCGTCGTATCTTTATTCAGGGCCTCAAAGCGGGGCTTCTTACATCGCTTTGTGTGTTTAAGGTGCACGGGCATACGCGCGCAGAGAAGCGTCGTTATTCGGCTGAGCCACCGAAGCTCCAGGAAGATACGGCTCCCGAGAAAGAAGATACCGAATACGAAGCCGAAGAGCCTATGGATACGGTCGATCATTCGCCTTGGTATCCGCGGATCGACGTGGTACCATTCGAGCATTATCTTGTTGATCCCTCGGGCAAGGGGCTTTATGAGATTCACGAGGTTGAGCGCGATCTCTTTGAGGTTGTGGCCCGTGCGGAGAGCGGTATCTACGATAAAGCGGCGGTCAATAGGCTGATCGAGGAGGAAAAGCGGGCAGAAGAGGACAACGTAAAGCACGCTGAACGCAGCGGGCAGGATGTTACTTTCGCGCCGCCTTTCCGCCGAAAGATCAAGATTCAGGAGTTTTGGGGTACGATTCTGAAGCGTGACGGCACCGTGGCGCATGAAAATTGCGTGTGTGCGATTGCTAATGATAAGTATCTCGTTCGCAAGCCGGAGCCGAATCCCTTCTGGCATGGCGAAAGTCCCTTCGTTGTGTTTCCCCTGATAGATGTGCCTCACAGTGCGCTGCATAAAGCCGTCTATGACGACGCCGTTCTGCTGAACCTTGCGCTGAACGAGCTCTTTAACTTAATGCTGGACGGAGGACTCGCCTCGGTCTGGGGCATCAAGCAGATCCGCCTTGACGACTGTGAAGATCCGGGTCAGGTGTCCGGGGGCGTCCATCAGGGCATGACGATCGCCGTTAAGCCGACGCTTCCTCACGGACAGAAGGTTCTCGAGGACGTATCGAACGGCAAAGTGTCGCCTGAG
>CAZJEZ010000090.1:0-2685 GCA_964545235.1 uncultured Gammaproteobacteria bacterium | reverse complement strand
CGCCTATAAAGAACCCGTCCTTCTTGAACTTCGTGAAATGCGTGCTCAACAGGATCTAACGTGGCGTGAGCAGCTCCTCCTTGCTCGTGGGTTTGCGCTTATCGGTGATCAGCAAGCGGCTACGGATCTTTTGAACAAGTTTCTTGAGAAGGCGGATCGTCGAGATGGGCTCACTTCACTTACCGTGAACGATCGGTTGGCAGACCGGCTGGAAGCTTCGGCAGAAGCGGCGGCCATCGCTATTACGCTCAACCATCCAGAAGCCGATCGTCTTATGGCCTATGTGCGTACGAACTGGAGTAACGAAGCGTTTCCGGTGCTCGCGAAAGCACGGTATCTCAAAGTTCGTGTTCCTCTCCTTCCGCACCAAGACGTTAAACTCTCGTTCACGTACATGAGTCAGGGGCAAGAAAAGAACGAGGAGCTCTCCTTCCGCGAGTGGCCGAGTGTGCAACGAGTATTCACGCGTGAAGAGGCGGCTTCGTTTACCATCACAAACGTCACGGGCCCCGTGGTTATCTCAACAAGCCGTGTGGTTCAGGCTCGTCCTACGGTGAAACCAGAGATTTCGCTCACGCGTACGTATGACGCCTCGAAGCCGCTCACTGAGCTCAAGGATGGCGACGAGCTAACGGTGCGTTTGCGTGCCTCCTGGCAACCGACCGCTCAAGAAGGGTGTTACGCGGTAAAGGATTATCTTCCTGGAAACACGCGTTCCGTGGATCAGTATGGATGGTGGGGTTGGGATCGATTCTGGGGCTATCAACAAGAGTCTGCTCAGGGCGAAATGGTGTTTACGGCGTGTACGTCTAAAGAGCGTCAGCCCGTTGATCTTGAATACAAGATTCGTGTCTCGGCTCGTGGTTCGTATACGGCCGAAGCTCCTCTTATGCAGCACTTGGATTATCCATCTATTGCAACTATGGGGAATGACCAAGTTCTCACGGTACAATGATGCAAAAACAGATTATTTTCATTGGTATCGGCGCCCTCCTTTTGGTGGGCGCCTTGGGTGTTCGTGTGTATCAAGCGAATCAGCCCGTGCAGGGGCTTGGGCAGGAATATCATGAACCTCGTACATCAATAAAAGAGCGACTGTCTACCCCAACGATTCCTCTCGAACCGTTTCTTGATCCAAAAACGTATGCGCAAGATCAGCGACGCGCGCGAGCGCTTGAATCTACGTGGCCAGAGGTTGCTTGCGCTTCGCTTGTAGGTGGAGTGGTGAACCATCATGCTCTTGCAGGGGATTTGATCGGGGCGTTTTTTACGCGTGTCGTACGCTGTCATCCGCGGGTGCGTACGTTTATCGTGTTATCGCCCGATCATTATCGAGTAGGTAAAACACCGGTGACGCTCGGATCGCTCAATTACACGATTGGTGCAAACACGGTATTTGTTGATACGGCCATGCTCGCTCGTGCTACGAGTACGCTCACAGGCGTTGCGGTTGATGATGGAACTGTTTTTGGGAATGAGCACGGTGTTGGAGCCTTGCTTGCGTATGCGGCACCCCTTGCTCCGGGCGTTCGAGTGCTCCCTATTACGGTCGATGCTTCTATTCAAGAGCAGGACGCGCATACTCTGAGTACATGGCTTGCGCGCGAACAGGCTCGAGGCGATGTTTTTGTGATTGTCTCTTCAGACATGTCTCACTATCTTCACAAAGAGGTTGCTTATGCAAAAGATGTCACGACAAAACAGATGCTTATAGACGGGAGGGATGACTGGTTTTGGAAAGCAACCGATGCGTACACGGACAATGGTCGCGGCATCGCTGTCGCGGTACGCGCTCTTGGCGATGTGCATTGGAGTTTATGGGAAGAAGGGATTTCAACGGACTATAAAGGCGAAGGCGGATTCACTACAAGTTATCTGATCGGTGGGTGGTTACGATAAGCGAAGATGTTTCATGTACGATTCAAACGGTTGGGTAAAGTTCTTTTTTGCATCGAGCACGTGCATCAGTGTTTCAAGTAATGGGGCACGTCGTCGAAGACGTTTGAGGAGTTGTTTTGCTGCGTGTGTCGCGGCGATTCCCTCGACCGTTCCGAGTCCTAATAGTTGTGGATCAGATGTCTTTGCCGTTGCGAGACGTTCACCGTACGTTCGATTGCGTCCGTGGAGAGATGTTCCGGAAACCATGAGATCACCAAGTCCCGCCAAGCCAAACGCTGTTTCGCGTTGCCCACCCACTTGCTCTACGAGCGTAGCCAACTCTTCGATGGCAAGTGTCATGAGAAGCGCTTTTGCATTCGTTGGGTAGTGCAATCCATCGCATAGACCAAGGCCAATTGCATAGACATTTTTAAGTGCCGAGCACAGGCCGACGCCGATACGGTCGTTGGAAATACTCGCTTTCACCGTGTCTGTTTGCAGCATGGCTGCAATGGTTTTTGCGGATGTTATACCATGTCCGGCAATGATGAATGCTGTTGGTGAACCTTTTGCCATTTCGTTTGCAATCGCTGGTCCACCGACCGTGCAGCAGGTTGTTTGCAGTCGTTTGGGAAGGGCGAGCACTTCACGCTCAATGAGCGGTATTCCGGTTTCTGAATCAAGTCCTTTGCTCAGACTTACGAGCACCGCCGCTTTTGCGAGGTACGGAATACTCTGTTTCAGGAGAGCGCTGACGGCGAATGATGGAACCGCAACCCAGACAGAACGTGCATCCGTGATGACGTC
>CAZJEZ010000089.1:1320-2898 GCA_964545235.1 uncultured Gammaproteobacteria bacterium | reverse complement strand
ATTCATGATGATCAACCACAATTGTTTCTAGTCCTTGTTCATGCGCCAGGGCGATTTCCTCAACACACGCAATCCCGCAGTCCACAGTAATCACAAGACGCGTCTCCCGAGCCAAAAGCTTCCCAATAGTGTCGCGGTGCAACCCATACCCCTCTTTTTCACGATGCGGAATGTATGAATCAATACGCGTATCCTGACCGGGATGCATGAGCGCCTCAATGTCACGCAATGTTGAAATAAGAACCGTTGAGCCCGTCACACCATCTGCGTCATAGTCTCCGTGTACCGTAATACGTTCACGTGCTTCAAGCGCACGGAACACGGCCGTAATCGCCCCCTCTACATGACGAAATTGCGTCGGATCGTGTAAGTGATCCTCCCAGCGCGGGGTCAAAAATGCGTGCGCCTCATCCGCCGTACGAATCCCCCGGTTCCACAGAAGTTGAGCAAGGAGGGGTGATGGAACCGTCAAGCACGCCAACGCATCTGCCGTTGCGAGCGGAGCCACCACCCAGCGTTTTTTTCGTCCGTTCATGCGTGCGATGAAGGCTGCTTTACACACCTACAACCGGCCCAAGTAAAAAGAGAATGGTTGCAAAAATCATGAACACCGCCATCACTTTCCAGATTTTTTGGATAGTCGCTCTCTTCATACCATTATGATCGTCGAAGAACTTTAATAAAAGCTTCTGCCGGGATTTCAACAGCACCCTTCCCGTGTTCCAACATGCGCTTCTTTCCTTTTTTCTGCTTTTGGAGAAGCTTGGATTTTCGCGTGTAATCACCTCCTGACATTTTGGCGAGCACATCTTTGCGATACGCCTGTAGCCGTTCACTCGCAATAACCTTTGCACCAATACACGCCTGCAGCTTCACCACGAACTGTTGTTTCGGCAATTCATCTTTCAGTGTTTCCACAATTTCTTTTCCTCGACGATAAGCTTCCGACGAATGCAAAAGCGATGCGAGCGCTTCAAGAGGCTCTTCGGCGACGTGAATATTAAGACGCACGATGTCACTCGCACGATACTCGGAAAAATCATAGTTCAACGAAGCGTATCCCGCCGTCACGCCTTTGAGCTTATCGTAGAAATCAACGATGACCGACGCAAGAGGCATGTCGTAATGCAAGAGCGCGCGCGTCGTATCAAGATATTCCGTATTCTTATAGATCCCACGTCGATCCTGAACAAGCGCCATCACATTCCCCATGTATTCCTTTGGAGAAAGAAGGTCGACGCGTACCCAAGGTTCACGCGTCTCCTGAATACGTGATGGCTCTGGAAATTCTCCCGGAGCTTTGATGAGTTTTTCCGTCCCATCGGTAAAGGTGACTTCATACCCCACAGAAGGGGTCGTCACGACCACGTCCATATCGAATTCGCGAGAGAGACGCTCTTGGACGATCTCCAAATGCAACATGCCGAGAAGTCCACAACGGAATCCAAATCCAAGAGCCGTTGAATGCTCTGGTTCAAACGTGAGTGCCGCATCATTCAGTTTCAGCTTCAAAATCGCGTCCCGAAGCTTTTCATATTCACCGCCTTCAATAGGAAATAATCCAGCATACACCATCGG
>CAZJEZ010000089.1:0-1310 GCA_964545235.1 uncultured Gammaproteobacteria bacterium | reverse complement strand
CTGGAAGCGGTTCAGCGACGGCATTATTCGCAAGCGTAATCGTGTCACCGACACGAACCGAAGAGATATCTTTCAATCCGGTCACAATATATCCAATATCCCCAGCTTGCATCTGCGTAAGCGCCGTATGGTCCGGCTTCATGCAACCAACTTCAAGCGCCGTCCCATTAGAAGCCGTCGCCAAAAATCGAATCGGTGCATTCGTTATGAGCGACCCATCTACGCAACGCACATACGCGATCACACCTTGATAGTCATTGTACTTGGAATCGAAGATGATCCCACGAAACGCCGCGTCCGGGTTTCCGTTTGGCGGAGGAATGTCACGCACAATACGTTCAAGGATGTCTGGAACGCCCGCCCCCGTTTTTCCGGACGCCGTCAAAATATCTTCTCGTTTGCATCCAATGAGCTGCATGAGTTCGGCGGCACGGCGCTCAACATCCGCATTTGGTAAATCAATTTTATTGAGAACAGGAATAATCGTCAGATCTTGCTCAATCGCAAGGTACAGATTCGCGATTGTTTGCGCCTGCACACCCTGCGTTGAATCAACGAGTAAAATAGCGCCTTCAACCGCCGCCAACGAACGAGACACTTCGTACGTAAAATCCACATGCCCTGGCGTATCGATAAGGTTGAGCTCGTACGATTCCCCATCGCGAGCCGTGTAGTCCATGCGCGCCGGCTGAAGTTTAATAGTAATCCCGCGCTCGCGCTCCAAATCCATGGTATCGAGCAACTGCTCTTTCATTTTTCGTTTTTCAACCGTCCCTGTGACCTCAAGCAACCGATCAGAAAGCGTTGATTTCCCATGATCGATGTGGGCGATGATGCAAAAATTGCGGATGCGTCGCTGATCCATACAGACGCTCGGAGTATGGCGGAATGGCGTGCATTTGTCGAGGAATGACAAAAGTTTGCTTAAAACGAAAACGGATCTTCTGGAAGCGTCACCGTTGCGTAGAGCGCATCATCCACCCGCTCAACAGGAATAGAGGTCAACATCGATCCTTCGGGCGCTTCGCCCGAACAAGCTAAACCCTCCTCTGTAAAGCACGCACCATGCCAGGCACATTCAAATCGGTTCTCATGCCACGTTAACGGCCCACCCATGTGCGTACACCGATTCACAAACGCGTGCACGCGCTCTCCACGCCGAACCGCAATCCCCTTCACCGTGGCAAAGGAAAACGATTTCATTTCGTTTTCACGCCACGTAGACCAACGTCCAAGGTCAATCGTTTTTGTCGGATGGATCCGAACCCATGGGATCTTCCAGGAATGCCTTCTTGCTCGACCCCTTGAAC
>CAZJEZ010000088.1:0-2918 GCA_964545235.1 uncultured Gammaproteobacteria bacterium | reverse complement strand
TGCCCAAAGGCGTCAACATTTCTGGCGATCTCAGAAAGTTCGGTTGACCATCTTGAGCGGTCACGGCATGACCGGGGAAGATAGAATGGCAATAGGTACTGGACTTACGCCCACACGTGAGAAGCTGATCGACTCGGGTAATCGAGCCCGCGCAGCTAAGATTGAGCTTACCTCGTTTGCTTATGAAGCCCAGGAAAGGGCGATAGCGGCTCTCGTGGCGGCTTATCGCAATCGGGGCTTGACTTATGAATTTTGTGTAGGCAAGGTAGGTGAAATCGTTGCCCTCCGAGATTTGCTTGCGACCCTCGAAGGACTCGAAACCCAGGGAAATGTAGTAAAGGAGAAGCTCTATGGCTAGGCGTCGAGCGGGTCTCACCGACGATCAGGTTATCAAAGGCGGTCCGGTGCCGCCGGGGGCTGATCCCGATGGCACTGTGCCCGCGGAGACACCCGAGAGCGATCCGCCTGCACCTAAGATGACCAAAGTCAAGGTGGGCAATCTCGAAATCGAGGTTCCTGAGGAAGCTGCCGCTGCGATGCAAGCTGAGCGTGAAGCTGCCCAGAGAGCTATTGAGGCCCGCGAGGAAATGCTCCGTACCGTGCGTACCCCCGAGCGCCCTTCGGAGCCTCCGC
Source organism: uncultured Gammaproteobacteria bacterium (assembly GCA_964545235.1). Taxonomy (GTDB): domain Bacteria; phylum Patescibacteriota; class Patescibacteriia; order 2-12-FULL-60-25; family 2-12-FULL-60-25; genus CAZJEZ01. The sequence goes on along the minus strand of CAZJEZ010000088.1, from coordinate 2,285 downwards.
GTCCGGCAAACGGCAAGGATCCGGAGGAGGAACTCGACGAGTTGATGTTCACGAATCCGCGGGAGTATCGCAAGCGCCTGCAGGAAAGAATTATGCAAGAAGCCGAAAATCGCTATTCGGCCGCTGAGACGACTCGAAGCTTTTGGGATTGGTACTGGCAGGTCAATCCGACACTGAAGCGTCTCGAGCACGATGTTATCTCTGAGGCTCTGTTCAATCGGAACCTCAAGCAGTTGCAGAATCTCCCTCTGCGAGAGGCAGCTGTTAGGCTCGGGGCTATGGTCCGCGATTATCTGAAAACGCTCACGGGAGAGACTTCGCCCGAAAGGAAGCAGGAGCCCCGTAAGCCCAACCGAACAACGACGCTTGAAGGAGGCTCGGGTAATCCGCGCCTCGAGCGTCCTGTAGCTACAGGAGAGGACGAACCTTCTCTTGGTGATCTAATAAAAGCTCGGCAAAATAAAATCCGTGGCGGCGGTAGCCGCACCCAAGCCAGTTAGGAGCCCTCATGGCTACATTCACGTGGCAATTTGATGCTCCGTCGGGCGTATACAAGTCCCATGCAATGTCGCGTCGTCTCTACGAGGCAGCCCTCGAAGAGACGAAATTCATGGACTTCGTGCGTCCCGTCGAAGGCTTCGGCAAAAAGATGGGTGATACGGTCACGCTGACCCGGATCGCCAACATCACCGAGCCTACGAGCGCCGTCCTCCAGGAAGGCGTACGGATTCCCGAAGACGAGTTCAGCATGTCCACCTATGCGATCACGGTGGAAGAGCTGGGCCGTGCCGTGCCGTTTACGTCTTTTGCAGAAGACCTCAGCGAGTTCGATCTGCAGAATCCTATCCAGCGGAAGCTTAAGTCGCAGTGGGGTCTCGTCATGGACACCTTGGCGGCGACGGCTTTCAAAACGGCCAAGGTCAAGTACATTCCCACGGCTTCCACTGCGGGAACGTTCGACACCGATGGCACCGCTTCGACTCAGGCGACCAACAACCTCAACTTCTATCACGTTGAGCAGATCCGCGATTATCTCTACGATACGCTGCTCTGCGCTCCGTACGCGGGTGACGACTACGTCGGTATCTTCCGTACGCTGGCCCTTCGTGGTCTGAAGGACGATTCGCACTATGAGGTGTGGCATCAGTACACCGATCCTCAGGCCAAATACAACGGCGAGGTTGGTCGTATTGAGAAAGTACGCTTCATCGAGACCAATCACGCTAACGCTCTTGCCAAGAAGGGCCTCAACTCGATGCTTGGTGAAGGCGTGATCTTCGGAGAAGACCCGGTCGCGATGGCCGAGGTTCTTTCGCCGGAACTGCGGGCTTCGATGCCTGAGGATTTCGGCCGTGCCAAGGCTGTGGCATGGTACGCGATTCTCAAGTTCGCCATCGTGTGGGATACCGCCAACGCCGGCGAGGCCCGCATCGTTCACGTCACTAGCTCGTAAGGCGTAGAAAGGAGTATCGAAATGTCTTATCCTCATGGTCTGTGGGAAGTCCCTATGCTTTCCACAATCGCTACGCCGTATCAAGCCTCGACTACGGCCGCAGCGAAGCGTATGACCTGGGGCCCTCTTCAGTATCCGGTGAAAGTCCGGGGTGTCGCCATCGCTTATGCAACGACTATTGCCGTAGGCGCGTCGAACCCCGTGTTTTCGCTTCGTACTGGAGCGGCCCTTGGTGTCGCGAATACGACCACTATCGTGAACGTCACGCTTCCTTCGGGTTCTGGTGCTACCGTGGGTGGCCGCGTTTACTACAAGCGCGCGCAGGACACGATCATCGTGCCGGGCCGAGACGTTACACTTCACGTCACTACGGCTTCGACTATCGCCGCTCAGCGCGTGCGTGCGTCGCTGTTGGTTGAGCCGGTCTGGGAACAGCCCGCCAACCTGAGCAACATGTACGCAGCTTCGTAAGCGGATGTTTAAGAATGACGCAAGAACACAGAAAACTCCCTATCCCCAAGCACGTCGCGCTTGTGGGCAACGGCCCTTCACGTCAGGACTTCATCTCTGAAATCAACGGTTACAAAGGTGACGTCCCGTGGGATGCTGTATGGGTTCTTAATGCCGGAGGTATCGTCTTCAGACACGATCTCGTGTTCTGTATCGACGACCTCCGGCACTTAGAAAAGCATACGCCCCGACTTGCCGAGTTTATGCGGCAAATAGATAAGCCCTTCGTTACCTCGACGGCTTATCCTGAATACCCTAGGGCGCTGGCCTATCCGTATGATGCCATCCTCGAGATGATAGGCGTCCCGAACGTCTTTTGCAA
>CAZJEZ010000087.1:0-3030 GCA_964545235.1 uncultured Gammaproteobacteria bacterium | reverse complement strand
TCGGGAAGCGGATCGAGTCGCCGTACGTCGTGGGGATGTATTGGATGAACGAATCGCCCAATAGCGTGAGCAGCGCATTCTTGATATTGTTGAAGTCGCCGCCCTTTGGCGCGAGTAGCGTGGCCGCAAGGGTCGCACGTCGATCGTCGATGCTCTCCGTTGGTCCGGGGATGATGCCGTATTCGGCTTCCCGCAGCGGGAGCATTTCGGTCACTTTGAGCGGGTTGAGCTGGTAGCCAGCGTGTTCGAGCGTGTACCTGACTCGAGCTGCCTGCATCGCCTGCGCGTAGCAGAACCCCCGCATGCGCGTGCCCTCGTCGACGGAATAGCTTTCCACGCCGATGTTCGAGAGCATGTTGCGGAAGATGCGTTCGCCGTGCGCTGGTGCGCCGGAGAAGGCAAACCCGTTGCCGAACTTGGTGAAGCACGAAAAGAGGGGCATTACGATTGCGTCCCGCCGAAGTAAGTGCGAAGGATTGCGCCTACGATATCGCCCAAAGCGCCAAAGGTGCTGCTCACGCTGGGCTTTGCGTTCTCGATGGCCGTCGCGATCTCTGCTTCGCTGAATGGAGCTGATTGCCGCAAGAGCACGCCGATCGCTGGGGCAATGGGATGCGAAGGGTGCGACGCGATGAACGACTGGAGCTCGGCTCGCGCTGCTGCCGCGTCTGGAAGGGATGGGCGTTCCATGGATAGGCTCAAAAGATGTCGACGACAAACGGCAGATCAACCAACGTCCCCGCGCTGTTTCGCGTCCGCACTCGCACCGTGTTTGCAGTAGTCGTGTCGCATGTAGGCTGGAGGAAAACGCCGTCGCCCACGATGTCCGCCCGGGGAGGTCGAAACGCTGGCGGGAACGCCAAGGGGATGGCGCTCCAGTCGATCGTTGTGTCGCCCGTGCCGTTGTCCATGATGGTCAGCATGCTGGCCGTGAGGGTCGAACGCATACTCGTGAGCGCGACGATGTAGGGGGCCCCGGTGGAGAATCCGATCTGGATCGTGCAAAACGGGATGAGCTTGCCGAGCCCTTCATTCTCGCGCGCCCACGCGTTCCAATTCTGCGCCGTCGCCATCGTAACGGGGTCGGGAGGATAGGCCGCGTCGTCTTGCTTTGCTGCGCCACCAAGGTCCGCAAGGGAGGGGCGCCGACAGGGGGTGAGGTCGAAGGTGTAATCTGCTGCCATTGGGTTCCCGTGGAAATAAACTGAAATGCGTTCGAGGTAGATAGGTCGCTTTTGCGCGTTAGGTTCCGGGCGCTACGGCATCCATAGATGCAAGGCTCATAAGAGCCGCAACCAGGAGAGAACCATGCAAGAGCACATCATGCAGTTTTTTCGAGTACGCCCATCTTCGCGCCGACCTTCAGGAAATCAGCAAGCCATTCGGCGACTTGGCCAAACAGATTGTCGAGACGGTACCCCGTAATCCGGAGCGTACTGTCGCGCTCAGAAAGCTTCTGGAGTCGAAAGACGCCGCGGTCCGAGCCAAGCTCGCCAAAGACGTGCCGCCTGCGCCCGCCGCTTGATCACTCCCCGTAAACCCCAAGGTCCCGAAGCTCGATCAAATAGACTAGCGTCCCAGGTACACCTACGGTCGTATTGAATGGTATCGACGGTTCGAGCAAAACCGCGTTGCTGATCGACGGTAATGCGAGAATGCTCGACATGATCTTATTCGTGACGGTAGACGGATAGCTGTCCGGATTCGCTGGATTGCGCTTCTGTCGCAGGCCCGGATCCCCAAAAGACGCATACATCTCGCCTGGGCCGAAAACGTCCAGAAACGTCAGCGTGGGCTCGACCAAGAGGTTGAGTGAATCGCTCCATGGCGAAACGGCTTGCCCCGCGTTTGGCGTGTATGTTGTGTCGCTCGCTAGATTGACCGTTGAAAACGTCAATTGCCACTCTTGCCCGGGTGTGATGACCGTGATCGCCTCGATCCGCTTGTTGCGGAAAACCTTGTTCGGTCGGTCGAACACCGCCACCGTTTGGCCTACGACAGGATCGTCGATGGGTCCACCCGTCGTGACCGCCCGAAGACTCGTCGCCGTCGGCGCCGGAGACGCTTTGACCGTAACCTTTGGCGACGCATACGCCGGCCATCGTGGATTGTTTGCCCAACCGGCTGAGCCCGTCGCCCACGCAACGCGGTAGACCACGTCGAGAGGCTGCGCCACGATGCTCGCGGCGAAGATGCCGTCGTCCGCTGGTTCGCGCCCAATGAGCGTGCCAAGCGCCAAGGCGATCTGTGCGCCGTTTGGGATACGCCCTGCCCCAGGAGTCGAGGGGCGCAACGTGAACACGAACGCCGTGGTCCCCGGGCCCAACACGGCTGGATACGTGAAAGCCTTCTGGACGGAAAGATTCGGGATATCCTCGATGACACGCTGGTATTCCGCATCGTTGCCGCTCGCCGGAGGATTCGCTCGTTTGAGCTTGATCCGTTCGCGGTACTCGTCGTCGGTCTCGGCGCCACGTCCACCGGTGAGCCCACTGCCGTCCGACTGTTCGAACACCGTGGCGATCGGCTCACACCCAGGACGTGGGTTCGAGAAGATCATCGACGTGTTGGCATCGAGGTTGGTGCTCTCGCCTGTGTCGAGTCCCGTGACGGGCACAAGAGCGCCGTCGGGATATATCGACGTGGCCTGCACGAGGAAGCGAAGCGCTGACCCACTCGCCCCGACCGACTGTGTCTTGATCTCGTCGCCTTGGAAGATGGTCGACCCACCAACTGCCGTCGAGATCACGACGTAGCCCGATGCGCCTACAGCTGGGAGCTTGTAGACCCCTTCACTTTCCCCGATCTGCTTCAGCCACGTCCCGTTCGACGTGTCGAGGTTCGTGCCGTTGCCGATTGTCACGGCATCCGCGAAGAGCACGAGCGAATTGTCCGCCGCGAGAGACGCATCGACATAGGGCTGCGTCCCCGGCCCTACGTTCGCATCAGGCACGAAAAGCGCGTAGTCCTGCACATACAGGTTGCGGTATTCGTCCCGCGTCAGCGTGACAATTTCGCCGGGAAGTTCTT
>CAZJEZ010000086.1:0-3180 GCA_964545235.1 uncultured Gammaproteobacteria bacterium | reverse complement strand
GCATCTTTCCCCCTTTGTTCGCAAAAAAGTTCACCTTGTCTTTGCGATCTTGAATATCTTTGAGGAGGCGAGCGTTCTTCATACGATCACGTTCAAGCTTGGCAGCGATTTCTTCGACCACGTTAAAATAGTTCCCGACGTATTGTTCGACTTTTTTTGTATGTGCGTCTAAGTGCAACACACCCTCGGTAAACGCATTCAAGAAATCCGCGTCGTGTGAAATCACGAGCACTGTTTTTGGATACATAATCAAGAACCCTGTGAGATGCACGATACCGGCCTTATCCAAATTATTCGTCGGCTCATCCAATAACAAAATATCCGGCTTCTGAATCAATGCGTATGCCAACAGGAGGCGCGCCTGTTGACCACCAGAAAACATGTTGATTTTTTTATCGAGCGGCGTCTCCAAATTCACGATCTCGAGCACATCTGCAATGCGACGATCCAAGTCGTACTTCACATCTTCAAATGCATGAGCGAAGTACTCGCGTACCGTATTTTCCATGCGTTCGCGCGGCATCACCTGAAGCCCAATAGCAATAGACGCTCCCTGACTGATGAACACATTTCCTTCTTGCGGTTTGAATGCACCAGTCAACATCTTAAAGATCGTGGATTTTCCAGCCCCGTTTTGACCCATCACTGTTATTTTCGCGTCTTCGCGTACAGAAAATGACACCTCGTCTAAAAGCGGGTGGTCTTCGTCGTAGCCAAACGTGACGCGATCGAAGCGAAGGATGACATTGCCATGATCCATACTGGCCGGATCCTACCCGAAAATGGCGAGTGTGTCACGCCCCCAATCAAACAACCCCTTTCGGGGTTGCTTGTATCCTGTTTTATCGATTGAGCACTGCTTCGAGAAGTGTTTTATTTGGTTGAGGCTGGCCGTACGCATTCGCCCCAGCATCGCCACGCGTAAAGAGGACCCATAACGCGACAAAGAATCCGACGACCGGGATGAGTAATAATACCGCGTACCATTCTGGTTTCCCCATGTCGTGCAACCGACGGACAACCAACGAGAGGCCGATGACAGCGCCGATGACACCAACGGCCACTGTAAGAACACGTGCAACCATACCAAAGCCAAACAGACTTGAGACGAGATAATTGACGAGTCCGAGCACGATCGAGATGACCACCAACCCTCCAAAATAGTTTCCGCGAGCAATGCGTCCTTGGAAGAGCTTCATGAAATCCATACGTATGTATCCTTGTTGTATCTATTGAATTAATTGCGTACAGAGTAGCACGGACACTAGAGGCGTGCGAGTTCGCGAAATGATTCTACAAGAACCGTTGGGTACCCCGTGAGAGCCATCGCTTCTTGCATCACGCGCTTTCGCTCCTCTGCCGATCCTGTTTTACAGTATGTTGCAACAAAGCTTGTCAGATAGGGATCCGATGGTGACTTTCCGGAGTAGGCGCACAACCGAATATAGGCCCGAAAAAACCCTTCTCGTTCGTACACAGAGAGCGGGTATTCTAACGCATCAGGAACGCCTCCTCCATCGCCTAGTGATTGGTCATTAGACCGCTCAACCTCTAGCCCCATCTTCTTATCAGCATTCACGCTCCATGTATCCTGCGCCGGCCCACGTAAAGCCACCCCACACATCGAAAAAAATATCCTCAACATCTGCATAGTTCTTCACATCGCCTGCCCCATAGATAACAAGTCGGTCTCCTTCGAATAGTTTACAGGTGAGCCCAAGTGGAAGATGTTCGAGCATGGCGAATGCTCCTTCTAGCGATCCGTTTTGAAATGCTTGCAGCAAGACCGTTCCTTCTACATAGCACTTGAAGCTTCTCGGCCTCGGTGATGGAACCGCCTCCTGTGAGATCGTGAAATACCGACCGTGCGGACCATCGTAATACGGTTTTTCCAGAACAAGTGCACCGAATGCCTGTGTGATTACCTCTTTTTCGTTCTCGCTTGGCCCTTCTGATGATCCGAGCGCATGCTTTTGCAGAAACGGTTTTTGCAACCAGACAGGGAGTGCTATTGCTGGGTCTGGCGCATTTTTATACAACTTTCTCATTCGATAATGAAGAATAACCCCGCCACGAAAACCTGATCGAGCAAGATGATCGACGAACGTCCGGATTCGCGGCTCTTGGATCGCCGTGTCCGGATCACGATCAAGCTGTTCAAGATACCCCCATGCTCGCTTTGCTTCTTTTCGAAAGATATCCGGAACGCGTTCGGAAACGCCTTCCATGCCCGGCATCCTCGTTAACATCTCTTCTTGAGGAAGATCGAGCGGAACCCATGTCACCTGAGAATGTCGTTCCGCGGGAGTCACTGGACGAAATGGATCGTCAAAATCCAGGGGTACCCACTCAACTGGTGACTTGTGAGACATAGTGCGAGATAAGAAGAGTGTACTCTTCTGTTAGCGAGTCGTGTAATCAGGAGCTACACAAACAACGCGTAGTCTAACGACCGACATACGTGAATGGGATCCGACCTATCACGTGCCCTGATTCTGTTTCAACATTCACTCGCCATTCTCCCAAACGCAGTCGCGTCTTAAACGTATACCCACGATACCCGTGATCGCTTCCTCCAACCATCGGAAACGAAAGACGATCTGACGTTACCCACGCCTCACGCTCAGTGTCATAGTACTGCCACTCATGATAGACCCTGATATTCAGTCCCTTGGGCGCATAGACGGCCGAAAACGCGTACAACGTTCCGTCGGTACCTTCGTGGATTGTCTGACCGGGAACGAGTTGCTCCCAGATCGATTCCGGCTCCCCATCCAACCGATACGCATCGCCCACACGCTGCACATGATGATAGATACCCGCATCACGTAACGAAAGCGGAATTGGTGGCGTGAGGTTGGTCACGTAGAGCGCCGTCATCGTTCCAAATAACACAAAAAAACAAAGACCTACCCACTTGAGCTGCGTACGAAGAGCCGGTACGGCGCGCGCGAGTCCGTAGGCAACTCCTAACGAAACCGCCAAGCTCACAAGTCCTCCTCCAAAAAACATCCACGGATGAATGGATTGGAAGGCGTAGGGAAAAAGAATAGACGCATAACAAAAGAGGGAAAGGGAAAACACGCTCATCTGAAAAATAAAGTTCGCGTACAAATGCGGAAACGCTTCATTCACCACAATAGATCCAAGTAAAAACAAGAAGATTGGCCAACTGACACC
>CAZJEZ010000085.1:0-3190 GCA_964545235.1 uncultured Gammaproteobacteria bacterium | reverse complement strand
CCCGACGACAAACAATCCTGGTATCTTAGGGACGGCTTTTGAACAACCCGTTGCGATAGATCGCATAAGCGGAAAACGAGCAACGCCGCTCACACCACCCGAGCTTATTGAGTACCTGCCGCACCGAGAAGCTCATTCCATTCTTCATTACATTGATAAAGATGACCCAGCTGGGCCCGCTCCAACAAACCCAGCCAATGACCCACAATACACAAACTGGGAAGCGGGTGTTCGTACCTGGATCGAAAAAAACAATTGGGCCGCCACAGGAACCATTCCGCTCACCTATGACGATATCCATACAGCAGAGGTGCAGCCCGCGATCACAATCATCGGGCCCGTGGACGGATTCACGATCAACGAACCGACCTTGGATATAAGCTACCAAGTCAGCTCAACGTATCCCATCCTCAATACAACCGTTACGGTAGGAGGATTCAACGCACCTATTCTATCGCAAGGGTCTGGACAGCTACGCGCACAACTACCAACCAATATTGGCGGTGACCAAATCGTTGTTATCACCGCTCAAGACTCCTTCCTTAATCGAGGATCAGCGAGCGTCCGCGTCGTCTTCACAGGAACCACGTCTACTGCCTTATAGGCATGACGATGTATTGAAAACCATCACCTTCTTTTGGAGTAAACACAATGGGATTCATCGCATCAATCATCTTTACCGTGACCGCATCCTGAGGACAAACGGCTAATCCATCCGTCACATATTTATAATTCAGCGTAACGGTATTTGTCTGTCCGTCTGATCCCTCAACATGAAGTGTGGTCGTATGGGCGCCTGTACCTGTGTCTGACGAGCTTACTAAAAGTTCTCCGCTCTCCTTGAGCTCCAAATGAACATCGAAGAGACCCTGACGAGAAAAAAGTGAGGCGGCACGTACAGCTTTTGCCAACTCTCCACGAGAGACATGAAACGTCGTACGAAACGTCTGGGGGATAATTTGTTGATAATCTGGAAACGATCCTTCAATCAATCGGCTCACTAATTCAACCTTTCCATACGTAAAAACCATCTGGTTATCAGCAAGCATCCACTGCGCCTCCTCAGGCATGCCAACATCATCTTTATACGCCGATAAAATACGAGCCACTTCCTGCATCGCACGAGCCGGCACAATGCATTTCGTCTCAACAAAGACTCCTGACACCGGCTCAACCCCAATCGTGCGCTCAGCGAGTCGATAGGAGTCCGTAGCTGCCATCACACAGACCGTTCCACGATCCGTAGAACGAAAGAAGCAGGCTACTCCAGAAAGCTCTGGACGCGCATCAGACGAAGACACCGCGAACACCGCTTCATTTATAGACTCACGCAACAAGGGGGCCTTCACCGAGTACCCACCCTCCTTCGCAAGCTTTGGGATAAGAGGAAACTCTGTGGCCGGCATCCCTTTGATCTTCGTCACCTTTCCATCAGCGCGGATTTCAAGCACATCGCCCTCGAGCACAAGTTCTACCTTACCGCTTGGAAGCAGCCCTACATAATCTTGAAACAGCTTTGCTGGGACCGCGCATTCACCAATCGCTTCGGCACGTCCACGCACAAGAGCGGATACGGCCATTTCAAGATTTGTTGCTGAAAGCTTCAAGTTTCCTTCTTCGACCTTAAGAAGAACATGACTTAGAATAGGGAGGTTGATGTTTTTCCCTGAAATGTGTCCGACGAGAGCAAGTCCTTGGGCAAGGTTCTCCTGTGTGCATGCGAAGATCATAGGTATTAGATAGAGTATAAAGAGAACCAGTAGTGGTAATAAGGGATGTGGATAGCGTGGATAACAACGCTAGAGCAAGCAAACCCGCATACAGAAGCCCCCTCTCTTATCCACCCAGTCTGTGGGGCGGGTCGGGAGGATCTGTGTACGCTTTTTCAAGAGGTCTGTGTACGGGCATTTTGCACCACACGTTGTCGACAGAAAAGCCCGGTCTATCCACATATTCCCACAAGATATCCACAGGCGATCTTCTGGGCTTAGCGAGAGTAGAGGCGCTCGCGGATGGTGGAAAGATCCCGCTTTAACTGCTCATCTTTCTTCAATAATTCAGTGATTTTGTCGCAGGCATGCATGGCGGTTGTGTGATCACGTCCACCGATATGGTCTCCGATGGTCGGAAAAGAGCACTTAATTTCTTCACGGAGGAGATACATGGCGATTTGGCGAGGAAACGCGAGGCGACGTTCTCGGCTTTTTCCAAGAAGGTCATCCATGTCGATATCAAAGTAGACGCTGATAGCCTCCAGAAGCTGCTTTGGATTCACGTTTTTCTTGGTGATTGTTGGCGCGAATGATTGCAGAATAGGCTCAACGGTCAGGAGAGTGGGGGGCAGATTCTTAAACTGATGGTACGCAATGATCTTATTGAGCGCGCCTTCAAGTTCACGAACATTAGACTGAATGGCTCCTGCGATGGCGTGCAGGATTTCGGCGGTAAGTGAATAGCTCTTTTCTTTACTCTTGGTCTGAAGAATGGCTACGCGTGTTTCAAAGTCTGGCTTTGAAATATCGGCGGTCATACCCCACTCAAAACGAGACATGAGCCGGCTTTCAAGGGCTTGGATGTCTTTCGGGGGTCGGTCAGATGTCATGACGATCTGCTTGTTGTTTTGGTGGAGGGCGTTGAACGTATGAAAAAACTCCTCCTGAGTGCTTTCTTTGCCCGCTAGAAATTGAATATCATCAATAAGGAGGACATCGACATTTCGGTACTGGTCTTTGAACTCGTTGCCACGACCTCCGCGCACAGCCTGAATAAAGTCGTTGGTAAACCGTTCACAGGTCACATATCGAATACGGGCTTTTGGTTGGATGGCGAGGACATGGTGCCCAATGGCCTGTAAAAGGTGGGTTTTTCCCATTCCAGCTCCGCCGTACACAAGAAGAGGGTTGTGTGTAACTCCAGGGTTAGCCGCAACGGCCATGCTCGCGGCATGAGCAAACTCATTGTTTTTTCCAACAACAAACGTGGTAAACACGTAACGTGGATTAAGTCCTACGTCGGTTGGTCGGGAAGTGGTGTTTGATGGGCTCGACGCGGGCGTAAACCCCTCCATATCTTGGTTTATAGAAGATCCTTGTGCAGACGTTTCTACAGGCTGCGCATCGTATTGGGGAAGGATGGTGGTGTTTTTTGCCTCCACCTTGTAGACGACCTCGCGGACACCGGCTCCATTAAT
>CAZJEZ010000084.1:0-3195 GCA_964545235.1 uncultured Gammaproteobacteria bacterium | reverse complement strand
ACGTCTTCGCGATATGATGCAACGACAAGGCGCCGACCCCTTCCAACTCATCCGCGAGATGCTGCAGAGCGGGTATGTTCGCGGAGCAAAAGAAGAGCATATTCAGCCCGCATCACTGGATCTTTCGCTCTCATCCGAAGCGTATCGCATGCGTGGGTCATACCTCCCACGCGCCGGAGAAACGATCGCTGAAATCGTGAAACATGGAGCCCTCTACCCGCACCCCATCGATCGCCCACTTGAACGCGACGGTATTTATCTCATCAAGCTGAACGAATCGCTCGCGCTTCCACCTGGCATTCACGCCACAACGAGCAACAAAAGCTCTTCGGGACGTATTAATTTACGCGGTCGATTGATCGTGGACGGCGTCTCAAAGTTCGATGAGGTCCCGACGGGATATCATGGTTCTTTGTGGATCGAACTTGTTCCAAAATCGTTTCCCGTGCGCGTGCACGAAGGCGACCGTATCAATCAAATGCGATTCTTCCATGGCGAGGCTCGATTGAGCGCGCTCGAGCACCGCATGGCCTTCGATCGATACCATTTGTTGCGCGCGGCTGATGGGGCCCATCTTTCACCAACGGAACAATACCTTGGGCACGGCATTACCATGACCGTCGATTTAACGGGTCACGAGGTTATTGGCTGGAAAGCAAAGGATGCGCCCACGCACGTGCTTGATACAGCCGTATTTACGCACGAGCCATCGGATTTTTTTGAGCCGATTCCTCGCCCAAAGCACGGCGAGCTCGTACTGCATCCCGAAGCTTTTTTTATTCTCTCTACAAAAGAGAAGATTCTGACACCGCCTCATTTTTCCGCAGAGATGGCTGCGTATGATGCGACAAAAGGAGAATTCCGTTCGCACTTTGCCGGGTTCTTTGATCCTGGGTTCGGGTGGCGCGCCAACGACGCTGAACGCGGCAATATTGGAGTACTTGAAGTTGAAGCGCACAGCCATGACTTTGTCTTGCGTGATGCGCAGCCAATTTGTCTTATGGTGTACGAACGCATGCTCGATCTCCCGGAAAAAATGTACGGAGATGACTTGAAATCAAACTACGCCAAGCAGGTAGGTCCACGGCTCGCAAAGTGGTTTAAGGCTGCATAAAGAACCACATTTCCTTGACTTTTTTAGCAAAATGTGAGAAGGTGCTCGCGTCCCCTACAAGAAGAAACGGAGGTTCGGGATGTTCCGTAAAGAGCTCGTTCTCATCGTTCTGTCAGTCCTGTTCTACTGCCTGCCCGCGGCGATCAGCCACGCGCAGGACGCGAACGGCGTCTGTCGCCAACCGCAAGCGCAGCCGCTGAACGGCGCCGTCGTTCCTCCGCCGGCACCCCGCACCGTCCGGCGCCAGACGAGAGCCGCCCGCACCGACACGTTCGGCTACGGTGGTCTCGGAGAGACTGATGCCCGGTCGGGCGAGGGCTACGGTTCCGGAGCCGGACGCGGGCTTCGCGGCCGTGGCGTGTCCGGACCCACGATCCGCACCTTCGACTCCCTGGCGTGGATCCGGGACACGATCCACAGCCGCCACGCACAGATGGTCAGCTGCTACACGCGAGCCCTCGACCGCAACACCAACCTCGTCGGGCACGTGACGGTGCACTTCACCATCCTCTCTGATGGGCACGTCGCGCCCACGCCGACCCTGTGGATGGAGCCAAGCGTCGACGAGCCGGGCTTCCGAGCCTGCCTCGTACGCGCAGTCGGACGCTGGACGTTCACGCCGCCCCAGAACTCGGGCGTCACGAGCGTCAACTACCCCTACAACTTCTCCCCTGAGGAGGACCCGCCCCGGTCGCAGAGACCGGGCCGGACGTAGTCCGCCCCACTCCTTCCACCCCACATCAACGATGTGGGTTTTGCGTGTTGCTCCACACCCACCCGCCCGCTACACTCCTTCGCATATGGCACAACTTATCATCGGACTCATCGGACAGGCCGGGTGCGGAAAAGGAACGGTAGCGGACTATCTTCGCGAATCGTACGGAGCTGCCTACATTCGATTCAGCGCAATCCTTGTCCAGACACTCGATCTCCTAGCTATTGAGCACTCCCGAGACAACCTCGTAAAGCTATCCGAGGCGCTCCGTGGAACGTTTGGCGATGACGCCCTCTCATTTGCCGTCCAGCAACATGCCCTCAATGCCAAAGAGCCTATCGTGGTTATCGATGGAATTCGCCGTCCAGGCGATATCATGCCACTTGAACCCCTTCCTCAATTTCAGCTCGTCGCCATTGAAGCCGATGCTCGCCTCCGCTTTGAGCGCATGAGGAAGCGTGGCGAGAAATCATCGGAATCAAACATGACTTGGGAGCAATTTGAAGCCGAAGAACAGCGCTCGACAGAGATCACAATCCCTCCCGTTATGGCGCGTGCTGACGCTCATATCAACAACAACACGACGCCAGAAGCGCTCAAACAACAAGTCGATGCCTTCTTGCAGAGCTTTGGGTTCGCGCCGAAGACCTAGCACCACGCATCCGCCTATGAAGAGCTATCACGACATTGTTCGCCATATTCTTGATCATGGCGTCCGCAAAGAAAATCGCACTGGCGTGGATGCGATTACGGTTGCTGGGATCATGTTTGAACACGACATGGCGACCGGCTTTCCCCTTGTCACAACCAAGCACGTCCCGTTTCGCCTCATCGCTACTGAACTCGAGTTTTTTCTTAAAGGCGTGACCGACAAGACCTGGTTACAGGAACGCAATAACCACATTTGGGATGAATGGGCTTCTCCCAAAAAAGCTCCCTACGGACACGACGAGGAAGCGAAGCTTCGCATGTGCAATGAGCGGGATCTTGGCCCCATTTACGGATTCCAATGGCGTCACTTTAACGCCATCTACCAATCCCATTCGACGGATTACACCGGAAAAGGCATCGATCAGCTTGCGCGACTTGTTCAAACCCTCAAGAAAAATCCAAACGACCGACGCATGATCGTTTCTGCTTGGAATCCGTGCGCGCTCGATGAAATGGCGTTGCCCCCCTGCCACTATGGGTTTCAGGTGACCGTGATCAATGGAAAGCTCAATCTTCTGTGGAATCAACGCTCTGTAGATACGGTGCTCGGCCTTCCCTTCAATATCGCGAGCTACGGACTTCTGCTGCACCTCCTCGCCAAGGAAGCGGGTCTCGAAGAAGGTCGTTTAATCGGTTTTTTGGCGGACACGCATAT
>CAZJEZ010000083.1:0-3424 GCA_964545235.1 uncultured Gammaproteobacteria bacterium | reverse complement strand
CGTAACAAGGCATCCGTAGCGGAAGCTGTGGATGGATCACCTCCTTTCTAGGGAGAACATATCGCTTTGGCGATTATGTATGGTCGATCCGAGTTTACTCGGACGGCGTGTAAACGGTTGGTGAATCCCTCGAAGGATCATCAAATACGTATACGCTTATACGTTGCAATATAATTGCACACACTTAGACAAAGACGACGTTTTCAATCACTTTTCTGCAGTCAAATGAAAAACAGGCCAATAGGCTTGTTTTTCTGTTTCTATAAAACGCTCAAATTATTGACAAATAAAGGGGTATTTGAAAGGATCGTGATGTCAAAGCGACGGCTTTGTGTACATCGCTCATGCCGAGCGTCGTCTTGGAGCAATACTAGGGGGTCGTTACATGTTCTTTCCCGAGCCGCAGTACATTTGCTGCCATTTTCCTGCGCTCATCATGGGCGTGTGTGTGGCGGCATTCGTTTTCTCCATCTCCGGGCTCGTGAGCGCCTTCTCGAGCGACCCTAGTAAAATAAGTTCTTAGCCCCCGACGTTTGTCGGGGTTTTGAATTGACAAAAAGCTTGGTTTTACCTATGTTGAGGCGTCCCGCTACCCAGAACAGAAGGAGGGGCAATGAACCTTCAACAGCTCAACCAGTACCCGCTTAAGGTGTATCGAGCCGCACTCCCGAATGAGCTTACGATTCATGTTATTCCCCAAAGGCGTGCACGCGTACACTTTCAGTACACGGTCAACATGGGGGCGTATCAGGATGTGGTGCCGGGAACAGCGCACTTCCTGGAACATGTTCTGCTCAATGCGACGCATGATCCGGATCGCCATGCCTGGCTCGGCGCCTTCGACCAACGAGGAGCTTCGTCGAACGGGGGGACGAACTGGCTCTCCACGAACTACGAGCTCACGGGGCACGCGCGGGACGCGCTTTCTATGCTCGAGGGGCTCACGCGAGCCGTGTATACGTTCCCTTCGCAGGATCGATCCTTTCGGCATGAACGGAGGGTTGTTCAGGCGGAGGAGTTCGAACATGCCGCGGCGCGGGGCATGTATCGTTGGGAGGCGAAGCAGAGGTTTCCTGACAACGCGCGTCTCCAGGCTCCCGTCATTGGGACGCCGACTAGTCTTCGGGCGCTGACGATCGACGATCTACGTGCGATGCACGCCAAGTACTATGCGCCAAAGAATACACTTCTCACGATCGCAGGGGGCGTGTCTCTGAAGGAAGCTGAGGAGCTGATTGCTCAGGGCGTTGTGCCGGTGTTCGAGGCGATGCCTGTGGGAGAGTCTGTCCGCGTGCCTCGTCCAAATCGTCCGCGCGTGACCCGTAAGCGTCTGCTCGGAGCGCGTCGTACCCCGGCAACGCATGTTCCGACGCAGGCGTGTATCGATCTCCCGGTGCATGACGCTCCGCTGGATGTTCGCAGGCGGCTGTCGTTTGCTATCGATCTGCTCGCTTCTTCGAATGGGCTCATTACCCGAACGATGCGGCATCAGCGCGGCGGGGTCTACGCGATCGACTCGTTCTACGCGTCCTGGCCTGATGAGTCCTGGGAGCTTCGGGCTACGCTTCGAGTGTCTGAAGCTCATCGGTTCTTTGACTCGGCCCTGGGTTCTCTCGGTCTCCTGCGCGATGGGCACGTGCCCAAAGAACTGTTTGACGAGCTTCGGCTGAAAAAGGAGCTCTCGGCGTCGGATGACCGATTCATGTGCGACGCGATCGATTGGGTGAGTACTCTTGAACAGGACTGGCTCTCGGATGATTATTCGTTCGAGGCAAATCCGCTGGCGAACATCACGCTTGAGCAGATCGTGAGAGACGTCCGTCGTCACTGGTCTTTTGACGAAGTTGGTTCCTACTTGCTCAAAGGCTTCGACGCCTGAAGAGCAAAAACCCCCGATTTCTCGGGGGTATTGTATTCTTCGTAGGTTTTACTCGTTTGTTTTGATATGGGCTTCTTTGAGGGCTTTTTCTGAAGCAGGGGAAGGGGCACCCATCATTGGGTCGCGTGCGTCGCCTGTTTTTGGGAACGCCATGACTTCACGGATATTCGCTTCGTTGCAGAAGAGGGCAATGATGCGATCGAGACCAAATGCGATGCCGCCATGTGGGGGCGCGCCGAGCTCGAAGGCTTCGAGCATGTGTCCGAAGTCGCGTTGGATGTTCTCAAGGGGGAATCCCATGATTTCGAAGACGCGTTGAAGGGCGAGTGGCTCATGGTTACGAATAGAGCCGCCACCGATTTCAAATCCATTCAGAACGATATCGTACTGGGTCGTGAGAATGTCCCCGATGTTCTCCTTGTTCATGAGAGCGTCACGATGCTCGGGTGTCGCGCGTGAGAATGGGTTATGCGTGAATGTCCAGCCGCCCTCCTCGGTTTTCTCGAAAAAGGGAAAATCGATGACCCAGCAGAATGCGAAGAGGTTCGGATCGTTTTTGTCGGTGCGAATATCCGGACGATCCGTGCCATAGTTTTTCATGGCATCCGCGTACGTCATGCGCGGAAAGGGGAGCTCTTGGATTTTTTTCTCTGGCGCAAGCGTTTTTACAAGATCAATCAAGAGCGATTCGATCAATGCCATCACGTCTTCACGTTCTACGAAGGACATTTCGAGGTCCATTTGTGTGAATTCTGGTTGCCGGTCGCCACGCTGGTCTTCGTCGCGGAAGCATCGGGCAATTTGGAAATAACGTTCTAATCCACCTACCATCAAGAGCTGTTTGAACTGCTGTGGTGATTGAGGGAGGACGTAGAAATTTCCAGCGTGCTGACGAGATGGTACAAGGAACTCGCGCGCGCCTTCGGGGGTGCCCTTTGTGAGAATAGGCGTTTCGATCTCCATGAAATGAGACTTTGCAAGAAATGCACGGATAAACGAGATGATCTGATGGCGCTTGTATAAGTTCATCTGCATACGATCTGTACGCAGGTCGAGGTAGCGGTATTTGAGGCGCAATTCTTCGTTGACGGGGCGTGTGTCTTTGTCGAGTTCGAACGGAGGTGTCTTGGACGCGTTTAAAATACGTACTGACGTCGCTCCAACTTCAACGGTTCCTGTGCGAAGATCTGGGTTTACTTGTTTTTCGCCACGTTTTTGAACGGTGCCTATGATTTCAATTACGTACTCGTTTCCGAGCTGTTCAAGGGCCTGAATGGAAGCTTCATCGAGACTTGGTTTGTGGCATACAACTTGAAGTACGCCGCTCGCATCACGCAAGTCAATAAAAACGAGTTTATCACCCATGCGGCGTAATCCGCGTACCCATCCATTAACGAGAACGGATTCACCTGCTTTTTCTATTGTGTCGTAGATCCAAGTTCGTTGCATAGTTGTTCCAGAGTAAACAAAGTGAGGCAGAAAGGCAACGGGCATCTTTACGACAAAAACACCCCGCTTGAGGGGGTGTTTTTGTATGGTGGACGG
>CAZJEZ010000082.1:0-3455 GCA_964545235.1 uncultured Gammaproteobacteria bacterium | reverse complement strand
AGCCTCGATTTTGTTTTGGGATGATACGGTAGCTTTTTTTACAACCAAAGACGAGGGGATCGCCTGGACAATCCAAAGTCCGGTTATACGAGAGTTGTTTTTCCAGCTCTTTGAGATGCTGTGGAGCGTGAGCCGAAAGATGGAGACGGCATAATGCGAGCGTGGATGCGTTGTAAAGATGCTCAATAGTGCGTCTGCGGAGCGTCTTCTGGCGTATCAGTAAAGATTTTTGCGATCTGTTAGAAAAGAGAATCCGCCCCAGGGCGAGCCAGAGCGGATTCCCTTGGGGCGGTCTTGAGTTAGCCGAGCGAGGACGCTACTTGACCTTGAGCTTGTTGATGATGCCGCGCAGGACGCGCCCCATGTCGCCCGACTTCTCCCGGGCTCGTGCCTGGTTCACGTCATGCGAGTGGTCCTCGATCGCGGTGTTCGTTACGAAGTTGAGGGCGAGGACTTTCACCTCCGGGGAGTAGAGAGCGGCGATACAGGCCTCGGGGAGCGAGGACATGCCGACCGTCGAGGCGCCTGTCATCATGAGGTACGGCTTGTCGTACCGGCGCCCCTCGAAGAAGGGCCCCCTCACCATGGCGTAGCCGCCCACGTGGGCGACGCCGTTCACCTCCCGGATGGTGCCCACGGCGATCTCGCGCAGGCCGGGGTCGAGTGTGTCGTCGGGCGAGTAGAACTCGCCGGCATAGAGCGGCATGTCGGGGGCGAAGAGCGACATGAAGCCGTCGACCACCATGATGTCGCCCACGCGAATGCTCTCCTTGAGACTTCCAGCGGCGGCGGTCAGGATGAGGGTCTTCACACCGAGTTTGATGAGCATCTCGACCTGGAGGCGCACCATCCGGGCCACGTCGCGGTCGTACGGGGCCTCGTTGAGGTGGATGCGCCCCTGAAGGGCAATGACCGGCTCGCCGTCGATCTGCCCGTACACGACCTTGCGGTCGTGGCCAGCGAGGGAGCGCATGTGGGTGAAATCGAACCCGGGCAGTTCCCCCATGGAGATGTGAGCGACGCCCTCCTCCCACGGGAGCGCCTGGCCCCAGCCGGTGCCGAGCACGACGCCGACCCGCGGCAGCACGGTGTCGTTGAGACCGAATTTCTTCTTCAGGGCATCGGCCGCCTTGGCGGCGAGACCCTCTGATGCGCCATCACGCATGCGAAATGAGACTCCTTCCGTCCAACATGGACGGGGAGGAGGTTATCAAATAGGGAAAAAATATCAAATCATCTTTTATAATTTTATAAAATAACAAAAACCCGACGGAGTGTGTCCGTCGAGTTTTTCCTGGTGCATCCCAGACGATTCGAACGTCTGACCTCTCCCTTCGGAGGGGAGCGCTCTATCCAGCTGAGCTAGGGATGCGTGCTCTGTGTGCGCGATAGTAGCTCGATTTGGTTTGACAAGCAAGACAAATGTTTGTACTCTTTTGGCGTTTTCTCCATACGTACGCGACGGTAGCTCAGCCGGTAGAGCAGGGGCCTCTTAAGCCCAAGGTCCTGGGTTCGATCCCCAGCCGTCGCACCACACAAACCATCTCTGCAAGGAGGTGGTTTTGTTTGTGGTGGATAAAGGAAGCGTGTTACGTTGTACGTATGACACCGCGTGAAATCAAGGCACGGCTTGAGGTGCTGCAAGGGGGTGGTCGTCCGAATAAATCGCTCGGCCAACATTTTTTGATTGATCCGGGAGCGCTCCGGGCGATCGTTGAGGCTGCCGCTATTCACAAAGGTGAGATGGTGTTGGAGGTCGGTCCGGGTCTAGGCGTGTTGACACGGGCTCTTGCAAGCGTCGGGGCACAGGTTCTTGCTATAGAACAAGATCGGCGTTTTCTTGACGAGGTTGCACCCGTTGCTCGCGTCATCCATGGGAATGCTGTTGAACAAGATTGGGACGCGCTCATCGGTGATGTCCCCTGGAAGTTCGTTTCCAATCTCCCGTACAGCATTACCTCGTTTGCCTTGCGTAAAGCCTTGTGGGAGACGCGTCCACCGGAACGCGTGGTTGTATTGATTCAACGTGAAGTAGCAGAGCGGTGTATTGAAACCGCTGAACGTCCAAAAGGAAAGACGTCGCTTTTATCGCTCATGATCGCGCTTGCGTGCTCATCGGCTCGAATCGTAAAACGCGTTCCGCCTGGGGCCTTTTTTCCACCGCCTAAGGTTGATTCTTCTGTACTTGAACTCATTCCACGCACTCAACACGATCGACAAGCTCTCTGGGGGATTGACCCAGAAGCGATTATGCAGTTTGCAAAAAAAGGGTTCGCTCATCCTCGCAAACAGCTTGCGTCTAATTTGGGTGGCGAGGAGGGTGTGAAATTGGCGCTCTTGAACATCACTGGTTCCGAACGGGTTCGTGCAGAAGATCTGACGCCAACCCAGTGGGCTGAACTTGCAAAACAGCTCGCGTAGTTGATATTTTTTTCAAGAAACGGCACACTCTGCCCTGGAGGTGTCATCATGTCATCAGAGGATCCGCAAAAGCCCATCCATCTTCGTTCGATGCAGCCCACGCGCGCCATCGGTGACGCGGCTGCTGAGGAGAGCGCTCGTGGCCGGGCATTCTACGACCGCTTCATGAACCAGAAGGCGCAGCGCGAGTCGTTCAAGCGGCCCCCTTCGGCGTCGTTCCTGTCTCGGATCTCGGAGTTCTTTTCCACGGTTTTGTACCGGTGTCGTCAGCTTTTTCGGCTCAATCGGGGGCGGTAATTCCGCCTTCGCACCCTTCGCCCTCGCACTCCTCGTGCGAGGGTTTTGCTTCCCCCTTGACACCCATCTTCGACTCCACTAAACTACCGGCACGTTGTGGATAAACCCACGACGTCACCAAGTGAAACTTTGACAACAGAAGAGTGATTGAAAACCAAGTCGAGTCTATTTCTTGACCCCAACTCTTCACCAGGAGGGTTGAGGGTATTTATGAGAGTTTGATCCTGGCTCAGGATGAATGCTGGCGGCGTGTCTAAGGCATGCAAGTCGAACGGAGTGTTTCGTGTAGCAATACATGGAACGTTCAGTGGCAAACGGGTGCGTAACACATTGGTAACCTGCCTCGTAGTCGGGCATAACTCGCCGAAAGGCGTGCTAATTCCACGATGGGCATGAGGGGACGCAAGTCATTCTCATGTAAAGCGCAAAACGCGCTACGAGAGGGGCCTATGGCCTATCAGCTAGTTGGTGAGGTAACGGCTCACCAAGGCTATGACGGGTAGGGGGTGTGAGAGCATGACCCCCCTCACTGGGACTGAGACACTGCCCAGACACCTACGGGTGGCTGCAGTCGAGAATATTCCCCAATGGGCGAAAGCCTGAGGGAGCGACGCCGCGTGGAGGATGAAGGGCTTCGGCTCGTAAACTCCTTTTGCCGAGGAAGAATCATGACGGTACTCGGAGAATAAGAGGTTGCTAACTCTGTGCCAGCAGCAGCGGTAATACAGAGACCTCAA
>CAZJEZ010000081.1:2337-3587 GCA_964545235.1 uncultured Gammaproteobacteria bacterium | reverse complement strand
GTTCAGGCCGTCATTGAGGAAGTAGATACCGATACCGATACGCTTCAATTCCCGCGAGTAATTCAGCGTGTCCACGACATTGCGCGAAAAGCGGCTGACCTCCTTGGTGATGATCATATCGAACCGACCAAGCCGCGCGTCAGCGATCATGCGGTTGAACGCGGCGCGCTTCTTCGTACTCGTGCCGGAGATGCCTTCATCAGAGTGAACACCTTATGGACAATTCCCCAAGGGTTGTCCCGATCACAACAAGCTCATGTCCGCAACCCCTGCTTGTTTCTATTCCTATCATTCACATTGTGTAAAATAAAATTATTAAGAACAAATGATTCATAGGGGCAGAGCCCCTTTTGTTTTGCCTGAAAATGGCGATTCATCAAAGGATGCAAACGCATCACGACTTGATAAAAAGTTGAACTGAGCTTGAGAATTACTTGAAAATCAACTGATAGTATGCGCTTATCGGAATAAAAAGTGCCGGATTAGGCGCATTTTTCCGAGTTGACCGACAAAACGACGTTTTACATTAAAAAGACGTAAAGTTGTCGGCAAAACGTCGGTTTTTCGTAATAGCCGCGTAACAATAGGCGACTATGATAAGAGTATAAGATAAAAATCACGAATTGACGAATCGGTTCATTTGTTGAGACACCAGGAAAGCGAGGCAATGATCTCATGAAACGAGTTTATATTATCACCGGCGTAGGCGGACATCTAGGCAATACGGTTGCGCGGGAGCTGCTCGCCGCAGGCGAAACCGTACGCGGCTTTGCGCTGCCAAACGAGGACGTGACCATGCTATATGGGGACGCCGTGTCCATTGTACGCGGAGATGTGCGCGATAAGCCATCCCTTGAGCCGCTGTTTTACGGGCTCAAGGCGGAGGATGAGGTCTTCTTCATCCACTGCGCGGGGATTGTCTCCGTCGCGACCAAATATGACCAGCGCGTGGTGGACGTCAACGTCCGCGGCACGGAAAACGTCGTGAGTCTCTGCAAAGAGCACAACGTGAAGAAACTGGTCTACATCAGCTCGGTTCACGCGCTGCCGGAGCTTCCGCACGGGAACATCATCCATGAGGTGGAGGGATTCCAGCCGGAGTCCGTCATCGGACTCTATGCAAAGACGAAAGCCGCGGCGACGCAGATTGTGCTGGATGCGGCGAAAAGCGGACTGGACGCGACCATCATCCATCCTTCCGGCATTATCGGCCCGAACGACTACGGCCACGGACACCTGACGCAGATGGT
>CAZJEZ010000081.1:0-2327 GCA_964545235.1 uncultured Gammaproteobacteria bacterium | reverse complement strand
ATCTCAACGGAACGCTGACGGCCTGTGTCGAGGGCGGCTACGACTTTGTAGATGTTCGCGATGTGGCGGATGGCGTCATTGCCGCGTCGAAAAAGGGAAAAAAGGGCGAGTGCTACATCCTCTCCAACCGCTACATCCCTGTTCGGGAGCTGCTCAATACGCTCTCCCGCGTGACCGGTGGGAAGAGCATCAAAACGGTTTTGCCGCTGTGGTTTGCGAAGATGACCGCGCCGCTTGCAGAACTATACTATAAGATTCGCCACGAATCCCCGCTCTTTACACGCTACACGCTCTATACGCTGACGAGCAACGCGCGCTTCACCTATGAGAAAGCGCGGCGCGACCTCGGTTATAAGCCGCGCGACATCAGCGTGACCATCAAGGACACGGTTTCGTTCCTGACCAAAGAGCGCAAAAATCTCTTCCGCAAATCGGCTCAACGTCAATAGTTGGGGTGAGCAGTAAACTAAGAGAAACAAAGGGAGCTGGGAGCGAGAGCAAACAGCTCCCTTAAACGTTGATCGTGCAGAGAATTCTAGTTCGAAAGTTTCTGAAGTTACGATACCCAAAGGCGATACGTTTGATAACTTCGATCTTGTTGTTAACCCCTTCGGTGAAGCCGTTGGAGTAATGGCAGTCGAACGCATTGAGAATATAGGGTTCCCAGTTTTGAAGCATCTTGAGGAATGATTCAAACTCTGGCAGCGCAGCGACAAAAGCATGTAAGCGAAACTCGCGAAGCCGCGCTTTGGCTTGCATTGAGTCGGCGGAGCGCATGAAGGCGTAGAACGTTTCTTTCAGCAAATATGCTTCTCTTAGTTCGCGGGACATCAGCAGCATTCGCTCGACAGCAGCCTTGTTTTCGTCATTGAGGTCTTCCATGTGCGAAAGAAGTGGAGTTTGCGACCGCGTTTGAAATACTTGCGTTGCTCCGGAAGCAACTTCTTCTGAAAGTTCTTTCTGACCTTCTCGACCGCCCATGTACAGTAACGAACGACATGGAACCGATCAATCACAATCGTAGCGTTTGGCAGAAGGCTTTTTGCGATAGAGAGATAGTCACGATTCATATCCATCACGAAGTATTGCACTTGTTTTCTGCTTGGAAACTCCCGCAAATAGTTGTAAATTTGCTCGTGTTTGCGCGTTGGGAGTATGTCTATAATCTTTTTGTGCGCGGGATCGGTCAGGATGCATTGGAATTTTTCATGTTCCGTGTTTCCTCGAAATTCGTCGATGGAAAGGATCTTCGGCAACAATGGTGGTTTCCCGAACTCCAGCAGGTTCATCCAACGGCAAACGGATGATTCGGAGACTCCGAGTGAAGTTGCGATCTCTTTTCTAGACTGCTTCTTTCGCAATTGATCGATCCCCAATGCTGCCAACCTGTTGGTGATTCGGTGCCTCTTTGGCAACAGATAATTCCCTTCGTAGAACCGTTTCCCGCAGCAAGAACAGCGATATCGTCGCTTCCGATACTCCCAAACCACAATCTTTCCTTGAATCGGGCAATCCTTCACTCTCTGCGTTCGATAATCGTGAATCTGATCACACGGCGTCCGGCATGCCGGACATTCCTGTGCGCGCCGCTTCATTCTCACCGTTAGAACGATCTCCCTTTCGTTCTGTTCTACTTTTTCAAAATCAAAGACTTCCATACCCAGCAATTCTGCGATAAGATGTGTTTGAAGCATAACCTTCTCCGTTTCTTGTAGTGGTGTAAGCAACCTTAGTCTACAAGATTTGAAGCGGTTATGCTTCTTCTTTTTTTCTCGTTACCCCAATGTATAGTGTAGAGCCAAATAAAAAGCGGCTCCGGAAAAATACCGGAGCCGTTGTTGCGTTTATGGTTTAGTTCATGAACAGCGCGATGTCGTCGTCCACATCGCCGATGCCTGCAATGCCGAAGTTGTCCACCAGCACCTTTGCCACGTTCGGCGAGAGGAAACCCGGTAGCGTCGGCCCAAGATGGATGTTCTTCACGCCCAGCGAGAGGAGCGCCAGCAGCACGATAACCGCCTTTTGCTCATACCACGCGATATTGAACGCCAGCGGCAGCTCGTTGACCGAGGTGAGCTTGAACGCCTCCGCGAGCTTCTGCGCGATGACCACAAGCGAATAGCTGTCGTTGCATTGCCCCGCGTCCAGTACGCGCGGAATGCCGCCGATGTCGCCCAGATTGAGCTTGTTGTAGCGGAACTTCGCGCAGCCAGCGGTGAGGATCACAGTATCCTTGGGCAGTTTTTCCGCGAACTCGGTGTAATATTCGCGGTTCTTCATGCGCCCGTCGCAGCCCGCCATGACGAAGAACTTCTTGATGGCTCCGC
>CAZJEZ010000080.1:0-3820 GCA_964545235.1 uncultured Gammaproteobacteria bacterium | reverse complement strand
CCGTGACTCTGATGGATGATATCCCGTCCATTGAAGCAACGGAATGGTGGGTAAAGGATGTTGGTATGGTGAAATCTTCAATGAATGCTGGTTCAGGTGTCGAAGATATCGTTACCGTTGCCACGTCCGTGATGGTTCCGGGTCTATAAGCAAAAAGCCGCGCATGAAGCGCGGCTTTAAAAAACAAAATCCCCTTGAACCTGCCAGGACGGCGGGTTCAAGGGGTGGTCACGACTACTTGTCGTGGAAGAGGGGAAGGTGCCCGAGGCTGATCACGCCCTCGTGAGGCGTGTCGCCCTCGGTGAAGACGGCCATGACGGCCACGAGCTCGGCGTTGATCTTGTGGAGGAGCTCCCGGAGAGAACGCAGGCTCCCGCCCGTCGAGATCACGTCGTCGATGAACGCGACCTTCTTGCCACGCAGATGTTCGACGTCGACGCCGTTGAGGTGGTACTCCTGCACCCGCTCCGTCGTGACGCTCTGGACGCCGCCGACGGAGACGACGTCCTTCATGTAGAACCGCTTCTCCTTGCGTGCGACGACGGTCGGCAGGCCGGTGAGATGCCCGATCTCGTGAAGCAGCGCCACGGCCTTGCCGAACGGCATGACCAGGGCTTCGACTTCGCGCGGGACGAGCTTGTACAGTTCGCCCCCCGCCATCATCACGAGCTCGACGTCGCCGAGCATGTCGAAGACGGCGACGCGGAAGGTCGGGTTGCTGGGCGGCCTCTCGATGGGAAGGTGGCGGATGGCGGAGCCGATCACGATGCGATGCGTTTGCGTGTTTTCCATGCTCTTCTACTCCTCGACTTCTTCCATGACGCTGACGGGGCGGCAGACGTCGTTGGCGAGCTTGCGTGCGATGCTCAGCACCTTAAACGGGCCCACGCCGTCGACCGCGTAGGCGGCCTCCGGGCACGAGTCCGAGATCCAGACCTGGTCGAAGGCCTTGGAGTTGGTGAAGCGGGTGACGGCACCCGGTTCGAAGTCCGCGTGCGTGGCGAACGCGATCACCTGGTCAGCTCCCGCCGCGCGCATGCCCTCGGCGCAGGCGATGTTGGTCTTACCTGAGCGAATCATGTCGTCGACGATGATCGCGATTCGACCCCGTACGTCACCCTTCTTCAGGGTCACAACCACGCTTCCGTCCGGCAGGCGCTTCTTGACGCAGACCGCCGTCGGATAGGCCTTGCCGCCGTTCGTCCCATCGAAGTACGGGGCGTACCGCTTGTCGGCGCCGTCGTCGGGGAAGACGAACGTGGCCCGGTCCTCGAGGTCATTGCCGATCACGTACTTCTTGAGCACCGAGATGGCGGATCGCAGGATCGGTCGGAGTGAGCCCCTGTAGAACCCCTTGACCGGCAGGGCGTGCAGATCGTACACGACGAGCCGGTAGGGTCCCGGGCTCGCGAGAGCCGACAGGATGGCGGCGAACGTTTCGGCGTTCGGAACCTCGCCCTCGCGGCTCGCGCGCTCGCTGGCTGCCGACGAGTCGTACGGCAGAAGGATCTGGAACCAGCGCGGATCGAGCTTGACGAGCTCGCCGAGCACGCAGTACTGGGCGAAATAGTTCGCTTGATCGGTGAACCCGAGCAGCAGCGACACACTTGACCGGCGAATCTGGTTGATCACGTCGGCCCCACCGATGAACAGGTTGGGCTGTCCGTTCGGGTGGGCGTTCCAGCCGAGCTCGATCAGGGTGATGTTGTCCGGGCGAGCTGCCTGGATTTGTCGAGCGAGCGCCATCATGTGCGGCGCTGCCAGCAGAACACGTTTTTCCATACAGAATCTTTCCGTCCTCGATTGTCGAACGAACGAGTGTTGAAATCCGTGCCGAATCTCCCGGCAACAGTGCTGAGGGATTCGGTGGGGATCCCATCTATGAGCCCGATGGGAAGGGGAGAAGGAGCGACGAGTGGATCATCCGCGAGCGCGGCTCATGCGCCGCGCGGCATTCCAGGTGTCCACGAGCGGCTTTTGACGCTGCTTGGCTTCGTGGCGTCCGTAGAGTTCGCGAATGGCGTTGAATAGCGCCTGCCGGCGACTCATCTCCACCGTGCCTATGTTGTTCGTGGTCACTGCAGCATGCCAGTCCTGGCGGTCCACAGGGTGATCCGGGGTGCCGAGCATCTGCGCCACGAACGTCCCGGCGGTCTCTGTGTATCCACTGGCCTCGGAGGCATCCAGCGCGCCCTCGGGGACCTCGAGCCCGGACGAGAAGTGCGCGGTTCGTGCGCCATCCACCGTCTGGAGGTATAGGACACAGAAGTCGATGTCGTGGGAGGGGGTGAACCCATCCACCGAGCGATCTTCGGCGTCGAAGTCCGTGAGCCGGACAATCCCGTTTTCGAGAGCGAGCCAACCCTTCTTGGCGTGAGGCCGCAGGGCCATGCTGTGGAGGAGGCGATTGAGGCAGCAGCGCCCAATCTGTTCCTGTGTCCGCACGCGGCGACCGTCGACACTGAAGCGTGGTTGCTCGGAGCCGGCGGATGAGGCCGGGCAGATGGCCAAGGTCTCGTTCCAGCCGCGTGAGGCGAGATACTGGGCGTAGGGGTCGACCTTTTGATTGCTCTTGGAGCCGACCACCCAGTCGTACTCATCGCCTCGCGCGGGATCGATCACGTGGATGTTTCCAGCGGCCTTGATCAGGGACACAATTCACCTTCTTTCCGTGAAGAGAACGGGCGAAATATGGCACGAATTGGCCATTTTGTCAACCGTTCACGTTTCACCGCGGGTCACGGTCGATTGTCGATCGACGAGGGAGTTCACGGCCATAGAACGGCGTTTCCGTCGTGTCCGTTTCCACGCCGCATTCGCAGCAGCGGAACGTTACGTAGTAGTCCGTGTCGCCCGTGTAGTCCGATCGAGATGTCTGGTAGAGATCATCCTTCTCGACGAGCAACTTGGCGCTGCATCCGCCGCCACCATTTCCCTTGCCGGTGCAGAGGAGTTCTTTGCTCCAGCCCTTCTGAGGACGACCCTTCTTGAGAACTTTCATTGTGAACCTCCAGGTGTGTTGGTAAAGAGCGGGTGTTGAGAGAGACCGTCTCCTCAACGTCTTCAGCATGCCTGAAGGCGCTTTCTTTTCGTATACATTCATCGTTGTAAAACCTTTTCTTTTTTATTTTTTCGCTCTATCATAAGGAAAGATCATCTATTTTTTCTACGAAAATAATCGTATATATGAAATTTGACACCTTCACCTCGGCGCAACAAAAGGAAATCCATGAATTGCTTGAGCGGTTTGGATTGGGAACGAAAGATCGTCTGGTCTATTTGGCGCTTTTGGAACTCGGTCAAACGACCGTGGGTCCGCTTGCGAAGGCAGTGGGTGTCCCCGTGACAACAGCGCAATCTACGATTCAGCGCCTGACTCAGGCTGGTCTTATTAGTGTTACCTCAAAAAAATCCCGCCATTTGTATCAGGCACATGATCCATTGATTCTGAAACGTATCTTGGAGCGAAATCTTCAAGAGCTCACGCAATCGATCCCGCTTCTTCAAAGCCTCAAAGCAGAGTCTGTAAGTCCATCAAAAATTCGCATCTATTATCGTGAGCGAGCGACGGATATTTTCCATCGGGCGCTGCAAGCGTCGAATAAACAGGTGTACGAAATTATATCAGCCCGTGACTTTCAAGATATTTTGGGCGAGAAGTTTCATTTTTCACGAAGACGCATTGCGGGGAATGTATCGCTAAGAAGTTTACGCGTAGAAGCTCGTGAGATTAAAAAATATTCTGCAGACGTTCATCGACGGGAGCTGCGAGAGGCAAGATTTCTCCCGCGTGAGTTTACCTTTCGAGCCTCGATTTTGT
>CAZJEZ010000079.1:0-3880 GCA_964545235.1 uncultured Gammaproteobacteria bacterium | reverse complement strand
GAACGGGACGGCATGATCTAAGTATAGCACCCCTACACCGTATCCATGAGAGCGACCACGATCCCGACGCCAGCCGTCACAAACGAAATCATCCAAAAACGCATCACGATACGCGGTTCGGACCAACCAATGGCTTCAAGGTGATGGTGCAACGGAGAGCTCTGAAAGATTTTTTTTCCGCCTCGCAGTTTTTTGCTTGCCGATTGCAGAAGAACCGAGGCGCTTTCGACCACAAACGGAAGTCCGATGAGCGGCAATAACAATGCCTGGTGCGTCATGAGCGCAACAACCCCAAGCGCCGTCCCCAACGACATAGCCCCCGTATCCCCCATGAATATTTCCGCCGGATTGATATTGAACCACAAGAATCCAAGGAGAGCGCCCATAATGGCGGCACAGAACACCGCTAAATCCACGCGCCCCTGCGACCAGGCGATCACTGTATATGCGGCAAACGACGCCAACAGCGTGCCTCCGACCAGTCCATCCAGTCCATCCGTCACATTCACGCTGTGCGACGTAGCAACAATAACAAAGAGAAAAAATGGGATATACCACCATCCGACTTCAAACGTACCGATAAACGGAACATGAATCTGATCCCAATCCAGCTTACTCCAGAACCACCACGCGCCGATGGCTGCAATGAGGGCGTATGATAAAAATCGCTTTGCCACACTCAATCCGCCGCCTTTTGGTCCAAGATGTCGAATGTTTAGATAGTCATCAACCAACCCAACAATCGCCGCCGCAATCATCAACCCGAATGGGAGCCAAGTCTGTCCGCGTGACCAAAAGGACCATTCACAGGCCGTCGACCACCCCATTCGGCAGGCTCCCGCGATGCTCAGCATGACCACCGCCACCACACTCCAGATCACAATCCCTCCCATGGTTGGCGTTCCCGCTTTTGCAGCATGCATCGCTGCCATAATGGGGGCGCTCGCTGAATCACGAATGCTTTTTCCCATTTTCATCCGTTTGAGCAGACGAATCAGCCCCGGCATCAACAAGGCAGCGAACACAAATGAAAGCGCCATGATCAGCAAAGGGCGTACGGCAAACGACACTTCCGTCATACATTGGTAAGCGTGAGAGTGATGAGTGAAATCCCGATAAGAACCGACCAGCCGGACGTTGCAACCAAGATCGCCCCCGCAAGAATCCGATCCTTTGGATGCACGAGTACCGCCAGTACAAACGCAATAAACACACAGGCCCACCAAAGAGCAACAATCCACGCGTATGAGGACCAGGTACCGAGCTGATCGATACCAACATAGACCGATTGATGCGTAACCAGCCCTTCCGGATTTGCACGCAACGGAAAAAGACGCGATGCGCTCCACGTTGTTACCGTGGCAAGAAAGACAAAAAGGACTCCGCCAAGGAGCCGAATCCAGCGGCTCTGGAGCGCGCGGGTGGTCGAAAACAAAAACCCATCAATCGACATGTGGACAGTCTACGTGTTCGGCGTCTCACCGGCAACCGCATCCGTCACATTCACGACCGTCTTGATCTCCGGAATCATAGAGCAGAGCGTCTCTTCAATACCCGCTTTAAGGGTGATATCGGACATGGCGCATCCGACACAACCGCCACCGAGCTTCACCCGAGCCTCTCCCGTAGCCATATCAATATCAATAAGTTCAACCGTTCCCCCATGCATCGAGATCCCTTCCCGAAGCAAGTCGAGTACTTTATCCGCTTCCTGAAGAAGCTGTTCTTTGGTCTTTTCCATAGATACACAGGGTAGCCGAAGAGGCCCTTGCTTGACAACTGACCCGGTTGATCGTACACTACCGCCACTTCATTTTCCCAAGAATATGGCACACAAAAAAGCTGGTGGTTCTACCTCATACGGCCGCGATTCTCAAGGCCAGCGTTTGGGTACCAAAAAGTACGCGGGCGAATACGCTAAGATCGGCAACGTTATCGTTCGTCAACGCGGCACGGCCATTCGCGCCGGAAGCGGCATTCGACGCGGCTCTGACGACACCCTGTTCGCCACCATCGCCGGTCTCGTCAAATTTACCAACAAGCGCGTCAAGCGGTTCACGGGCAAGTTTAAGATGGTGAAATACGCCCACGTCATCCCTGTCGAAAAGCAGGCGTAACATCATCAACGACCAAGAAACAAAAAGAGGCCAAAGGCCTCTTTTTCTTGCTAATTCATTTTTATCCTTGGAATACCCGTTGGTCGATCGGGCACTGGCTCATATCATGGCTTTTATAAATCCGAGAAAGAGCGGGTGTGGTCGAAATGGACGCGAGAGAAACTCTGGGTGAAACTGACATCCAACAAAGAATGGATGGTCTTTGAGCTCTATAATCTCGGCGAGCGAGCCGTCTGGCGACGTTCCGGAAGCAATAAGTCCCGCCTTCTCAAACTCCTCACGATAGATAGGATTGCATTCAAACCGATGGCGATGGCGCTCTTCAATGGCGGCAACTCCATACATCGCGCGAGCCTTTGATGCTGTACGGATGATGCATGGGTACGCTCCCAGGCGCATAGTCCCTCCGTATTTTTTATTCTTCATGCGCTCCTCTTGCTCATTCATCAAATGAATCACAGGATGCGTCGTGTTGGGGGCAATCTCCGTTGTGTGAGCATCCTTCCAACCCAACACATGACGAGCGAACTCAACGGTTGCGAGCTGCATGCCGTAGCAAATCCCAAAGTACGGGAGCTTTTGTTCGCGTGCGTACTGGATCGCCAGCATTTTTCCTTCAATTCCACGCGTGCCAAATCCACCAGGGACAAGAATGCCATCCACATTCGCCATTGCTTCAGCGACTCGTTTTGGATGAGCTTCAAATTCTTCCGCGTTCAGCCACACAACTTCCGGCTTCACGCCCAGCGACCATGACGCGTGTTTTACCGATTCTAGAATCGAGAGGTACGCGTCTGAAAGCACGAAGTCTCCCGTCGACATATACTTCCCAACGATCCCAATGCGTACAGGCTTCGTTCCCGAGGCAATCGCTTTTGTGAGCTTGTTCCACTTAGTGAGTTGTGCTGGACCTGTTTTGAGACGAAGCTTCTTTACAATCAAGTCATCCAATCCTTCGTTGTGAAAATGCCCTGGAACAGAATAAATAGAAGGGACGTCCGGCGCGCTCATGATTTCTTCTTTACGCATGTTGCAAAACACAGCAAGTTTTTCCTTGCGAGGCGCATCAATCGGCACCGAGGAGCGTCCAATGAGAAAATCTGGCTGCAACCCAACGGAATTGATTTGCCGCACCGCAAACTGCGTTGGCTTGCTCTTCATTTCACCGAGGGATCCTGGGACCGGAAGATAGCTCACTAATCCGATCAAAACATCATTCGGTGCTTCTAAACGCATCATGCGCGCCGCCTCCAAAAACAAGAGGTTCTGATATTCACCGACCGTTCCCCCAATCTCCACAATCGTGACATCCGCGTTATGATGTTTAGCCGCCTCCTTGATCCGACGAATCACCTCGAGCGGCACATGCGGTACAACCTCTACCGTCTTTCCTCCATACCCAAGCGCACGTTCACGATCAATCACGGATTGGTACACGCGACCCGTGGTCATGTAATTCGTCTTCACGATATCTTGGTCCAAAAAACGCTCATAGTTACCGATGTCTTGATCCGTTTCGTCACCGTCACGCGTCACAAATACCTCTCCGTGTTCCACCGGGTTCATTGTGCCCGCATCCACATTGATGTACGGATCAATTTTTACCGCCGTCACACGCAATCCACGAGAAGATAAAAGCGCCCCGATGGACGCCGATGCTACCCCCTTCCCCACTCCCGACATGACTCCGCCTGCGATGAAAATAGTTGTGCGTCGTATTTTCATACCGGATCAGTATAATCCTCTTGACGATCCCTCACAAA
>CAZJEZ010000078.1:3600-3890 GCA_964545235.1 uncultured Gammaproteobacteria bacterium | reverse complement strand
ACGCGTCCCCTTCTGGACGAGCATCCGCATACAATGGCTCGTATCGTTTTCCAACAAGTTCACTTCCCTTCCATCGTCCAACCACCTCAAACCCAGCATCGTCGGTCAATGGATACAATTGCTTCAACACATCCGGCTGACGTGATTCAGCAAAAATCAACGTCTCCCCGGTCTCTTCGATGTTTGCCGCAACATATATAAGGTCCGGATGAACCGCGAGTCCCGTGTTCCCGGGCAAACTCCATGGCGTCGTTGTCCAGGCAACAAAGAATGTCTTTTCTTCGCCCACG
>CAZJEZ010000078.1:1043-3590 GCA_964545235.1 uncultured Gammaproteobacteria bacterium | reverse complement strand
AGGAAATTTAATAAATACAGCTGGGTCTTCGCGATCTTCGTACGAGTTCCCCATAGCCACTTCAAAGTTCGAAAGCGGCGTTGAACAACGCGGGCAGTACAGCGATACGCGAACATCTTTATAGATAAGCTCTTTTTTCCACAACTCAGAAAACACCCACCAGACGGATTCGATATAATCGTTATCCATCGTCTTGTAGGAATGCTCAAAATCCACCCATCGACCGATACGCTCAATATATTTTCCCCACTCAGCCTCATACTTCATGACCGTCGCATGGCACGCCGCATTAAACTTATCGATACCGTAGGCTTCAATTTCTTTGCGTGACCCAATATTCAATTCTTTTTCAATCAAATTTTCAATCGGAAGACCGTGGCAATCCCATCCCCACGTACGTGGCACGCGATACCCACGCATCGTCCAATACCGACCAACCGCGTCTTTAATCGTGGATTGAAGCAGGTGACCATAGTGCGGAAGTCCCGTCGCAAACGGCGGCCCATCATAAAAGACGTATCCTTTTTTATCAGATCGTTCATCAATAGAGCGTTGAAAAATGCCCTGCTTTTTCCAAGAAGCGCTGATCGCTTCTTCCATAGCTGGAAACGGCGAGCGCTGCTGTTCGGAGGATGGTTGTTCTGGCATACTAGTACCATCCAGCATGCAAGAACGCACCAAAAAAGACAAGTATGTCCCTCTACATCGCAAGTGACCACGCCGGGTTCCCCCTCAAAGAGGCTCTTGTGCGATTTTTGCGTACAAAAAAGAAACGATTTGTAGATCTATCGCCTGCGTACACCCCTAATGATGATTACCCTATCATTGCCCACCAACTCACAAAACAAGTAAAGCGCGCGAAACACCACAAAGGCATTTTAGTGTGCGGAACAGGGATCGGGATGGATATCGCTGCAAACCGAGTGAAAGGTATACGTGCCGCGCTTGTACATTCATCCCTGGAGGCTCGCTTAGCTCGAGAACATGACAACGCAAACGTCCTTGTATTAGGAGGACGCATTCTCTCCCCAAGTGCGGCTCGTCACGCTGTCTGCGCCTGGCTTGAAGCGCGACCCTCCACGGCAAAACGTCATCTGCGCCGACTTCAGGAAATCGAGCTATGAGACACGAACTCATTCCAGCCATTCTCGCAAAGACCGCGGCTGAAGCGCGTGCAAAATTTGAAGCCCTCCCATCGTCAGTTACGTGCGTACAACTCGATGCACTGGACGGAACGCTCTACCGAACAACGAGCTGGTACGATGCGCGCACGATCCGCGCGTGGCGTGTACGCCCAGCTATCGAACTTCACATCATGACGCGCGATCCGGGCGCCGTAATACAACCGTGGCTTTCGGTTCCAAATCTTACGCGCGTCATTTGGCATGTAGAAGCGCCTATCGATCACGCCTGGCTCGCCGCGTATCTTCATCATCGCGATATCGAAGCGGGCCTAGCAATTGCCCCAGGCACACGCATCGATCACCTCACCCCATATCTAGAGGATATCGACATGATTCTCGTGCTCGGGGTTCATCCAGGGAAAAGCGGGCAGCAAAAGCTCTCCCACACCTACGAACGCGTTGACGCTCTACATAAACGCACACGCCTCCCGATCGGTCTTGATGGCGGCATAACAATGGGCGCTCTTGATGCGTGCGTTCGTCACGGAGTGAAACGTATCTATACAGCAAGCGCTCTGTTCAACACGCCAAACGTCAAAAAAACCTACACAGATTTGTTGGCGCGTCTCTAAAATAAAACACGAAAAGGGATCCTGTGTGCTACACTGGGGCCATATGAAACGCTTTTTCGCCTCCGTACTTGCCCTTGGACTCCTCGCTCCAAGCCTAAGCCTCGCCTCCGCTGCTCCCACCCTTGTAAAAGCCTCAGGTCCTGCCGTGTACTACAAGGCCGCAGACGGAAAACGCTACGTCTTCCCCAATGAAACAACGTACAAAAGCTGGTACGCGGATTTTTCTTCTGTCACGACCATTTCTGATACAGAACTCGCCGCACTACCTATCGGAGGAAACGTCACCATGCGCCCAGGCGTAAACCTTGTAAAAATCACAACAGATCCTCGCGTGTACGCGATCGACGCCGGAGGAACGCTGCGTTGGATCGCTTCAGAACAATTAGCCCGCGAACTCTACGGAACAAACTGGGCACGCCTTGTGCGCGATATTCCGGATGCCTTTTTTACGAACTACCGCCTAGGAGCATCGATCGAACAAGCAGAAGCATTTATACCAGCAACCGTCACACAGACCGCGGCAACGATTGACATCGATCAGCGCCGCCTCCCAGCCGTGGCGCCTCCCACCGTGCCCGTGCCCGCAACACCCGCTCCAGCACCCACGCCAAACACAACTTCCACGACCCCGACATCCACCCCCTACTCCGTCACGATCGATACCTCAAAAGAATCCGTCCGCCTCAACGAAAGCTATACTATTCAAGCCACCGCTCTTCCGCGCGCCTCCGTCCTACGCATCAGACTGTTTCTAAACGAACAGCTCGTGTCTTCGTGCGAAGCTTCACCCT
>CAZJEZ010000078.1:0-1033 GCA_964545235.1 uncultured Gammaproteobacteria bacterium | reverse complement strand
TGTGTGCTTGAAACACGCGTTCCAACCTCCAATGTACCGAGCACATATACGGTACGCACCGAAGTCACCTGGGTAAACGGGCAAACCATGTCCTCATCAAAAACACTTCCCGTACGACAAGAAAGCGCCTACGTAAATCTATCCATCGGAACGCCCGAGGTACGGTCAGGCGGAACACGTGTCGTTACGGTTGATATTGACCCAGCATTTCTCGCACACAGAATCGATATCTATATGGACGAAGCTCTCGCCCACGGATGTGACTCGATTCAGCGATGCGCTTGGTCCGCGACAGAAACAGGCCCCGTAGGCACAACACACACACTATACGCCGTTGCTACGGACAGAAACGGGATTCGTACAACATCGGGATCGTCCACCGTGGCGGTGGTCCTGAATGACCGACCATTCGTCTCCATTCTTACAGGTAAAACAATGATCTACGTAGGCGAAAGTGTCGATATGACCGCATCCGCAAGCGACAGTGATGGCGTCCAATCCATTCGCGTCTACGCAAACGATACCTTGATCAAAACTTGTGTCGCGGCTCGTTGCACGGCAGACACAGGACCTTGGATGACAGCCGGCAACGTCACGCTTTCAGCTGAGGCGACAGATATTCAAGGACTCGTCTCGACACGCGCTCATGCAACCGTTTCCGTTGTCGCGAGGTAATCCCCGTAACACGCGTTGGTCATATGTCCTTTCGCCCTCTTCCTCCACAAAAACTCGCCCTCAAAGCGAATGAGATTCGCGAAGACCTCCTTGAAGCCCTCACAGAAGCCGGGAGTGGACATTCAGCAGGACCTCTTGGCATGGCCGATATATTTACGACCTTGTACTTCCATCTCCTCAACGTGGATCCGACACAACCAGACCTTCCAACGCGCGATCGCGTCGTGCTATCGAATGCACACATCTGCCCCGTCCTGTACGCCACGCTCGCACAACGCGGGTTTTGTGATCGTGCCTCATTTTTAACATCGCTACGCAAGCTTGGCTCCCCTTTCCAAGGGCATTCAAACAACCATTT
>CAZJEZ010000077.1:0-3910 GCA_964545235.1 uncultured Gammaproteobacteria bacterium | reverse complement strand
AAGGCGTTTGGTTCGCGATCATACGCGTGGAGTTTGCTGGATGCCTTGCGTCAAGACGTTGTTGGGCTACATGAGACTCGTTTTGGCGAGATTCGGGAACAGGGTCAGGTTCTTTTTGTGCTGCTTACATCAGATAAAGGGTTGTGCGGCTCGCTTAACCAGCAATTGATTCGTACGCTTTGGAGATCGCCGCGCTGGACCGCGCTCGCGCCACAAGATCGCGCGTTGATCACGGTGGGACGAAAGAGCCTTGAGGCGGCGACACACATGGGAGTAAAGCCGTTGCATCATTTTGAAGGATTGAGTGAGCAGATGACGGCTCTGAAGGCGATGCCCATCATCGATCACATTCTGGGATATTGGGAGCGCAGAGAGGTGAGGGAAATTATCCTCATCTCGCCTCAGTACGTGAATCCTTTCACCTTTCATGCCACAAGTAAAACCTATCTTCCTTTTACGCACGAGATGATCCAAAGCAATCTTCAGTGGCGTGCCTCATTCTCTCAAGAGGAGCTGACGGTCGCTACCAAGACGGTTGACCTGTACGAACCGAGCAAAGAAGAAGTGAGCGATTCACTCGCGACCCAGGTTATAGAGATGCTCTTTGTCCAAGCGTTCTACGAGCTGAAAGCGACCGAGTATTCCAGTCGAATGGTTGCCATGAAGAACGCAACCGAGGCGGCAGATGAAATGGTTCGTTCCCTTACCTTGTCTTATAATAAAGCTCGTCAGACAGCGATCACTCAACAGCTGGCTGAATTGACGGGCGGTACTCTCGCGATTG
The DNA here is from genome assembly GCA_964545235.1 of uncultured Gammaproteobacteria bacterium. Taxonomy (GTDB): domain Bacteria; phylum Patescibacteriota; class Patescibacteriia; order 2-12-FULL-60-25; family 2-12-FULL-60-25; genus CAZJEZ01. Next base: position 3,126 of record CAZJEZ010000077.1, on the reverse strand, counting down.
AATAATCTTATGTCTACGAAACAACACAATCCCGTCGGTCAGATTGTTCGTGCGGTTGGTGTGGTTATCGATGTTTCCTTTACGAATCATATCCCTGAACGGTACTCGGCCTTGAAAGTACGCGGGACGTCGCCGGAGCTTATTTTAGAGGTTCAGTCACACATGGGAGCGGGTGTGGTTCGTGCAATTGCCATGTCTTCGACCGATGGAATTTTTTCTGGTCAAGAAGTTGAGGATACCTTGGCGCCTATTACCGTTCCAGTTGGGGAGGCTGTTTTGGGGCGCGTCTTTAACGTGACCGGTGAAACGATTGACGGGAAGGGAGCGCTGAAAGGAAAGGGGATTTCTCGGCGTTCGATTCATACCAACCCGCCCTCTTTTGCTGAGCAAAGTGGAAAAGCTGAGGTTTTTGAAACGGGTATCAAGGTATTGGATTTGTTGGTGCCTTTTATCAAAGGAGGAAAAATCGCTCTCTTTGGAGGAGCTGGGGTAGGAAAAACGGTTATCATGCAGGAGTTGATTCACAATATCGCTCATGCCCATGGTGGATACTCCGTCTTTGCGGGTGTCGGAGAGCGTACGCGTGAAGGGAATGACCTTATTCGGGAAATGCATGAGTCAGGTGTTATTGATAAAGTAGCGATGGTCTTTGGTCAGATGAACGAACCACCGGGTGCTCGTATGCGTGTAGCGTTCTCTGGATTGGCAATGGCGGAAACGTTTCGAGACGAAGGGAAAGATATTCTGATGTTTATCGATAATATTTTTCGTTTCACACAAGCTGGTGCGGAGGTTTCGGCGTTGCTTGGGCGTTTACCATCTGCGGTGGGATACCAGCCGACTCTCGCGACGGATATGGCTCAATTGCAAGAACGTATCACCTCGACCAAGACAGGATCGATCACGTCTGTACAGGCTGTGTATGTGCCGGCTGATGATTTGACTGACCCGGCGCCAGCTACTACCTTCGCGCACTTGGACGCGACAATCGTGCTTTCTCGTAAGCAGGCGTCCATGGGTCTTTATCCTGCTGTAGATCCACTCGACTCAACATCAACCGCTCTTAAGGAGTCGATTGTGGGTACGGAGCACTACGAAACGGCAAACAATGTTCAGCGCACGCTTCAGCGTTACAAGGAACTGCAAGATGTGATCGCGATTTTAGGAATGGACGAATTGTCTGAAGAGGATAAACAGGTTGTTTCACGTGCCCGAAAAATTCAGCGTTTTCTCACTCAGAATTTCTTTGTTGCAGAGCAGTTTACGGGCACGCCAGGACAACTCGTTTCGCGTGCAGAAACGGTTCGAGGCTTTAAGGGAATCTTGGCGGGGGATTACGATCATATTCCAGAACAGTTCTTCTATATGGCCGGAGGTATTGATGAGGTCCTCCAAAAACACGCGGCCGCAGGTGTCTAACACAGTGTATGCATGTACGCATTCTTACTCCTGAAACAGAGATCTCCTTGGAAGAGGCTGAGTCGCTCAGTCTCTTGACGGTGTTGGGCGCACTTCAGATTTTTCCTGGGCACGCTTCTCTTCAGGGGGAGATTTTGTTTTCACCTGTGCGAGTCGTTCTGCGTGATCGAGAAGAAGACTTTGTTGCACAGCGGGGATTTCTATTTATCAACCAGGAGAAAGACGAAGTTACTATTCAGGTGTATAGCTGTGAGAAAAAAGAAGAGATGGACTTTGTTTCCGCAAAGGAATACTTGGATGTTCTTTTGAATGCGTTGTCACGTCCGGAGGATTTGGGGAAATACCATCTTCTACACTTAGAAAACGAACGACTTGCTACCCAGCGACGAATTGAGATGTTGCAGACCACCCAGGAGCGTACGTTCTAGGCCAGGGTGGCGTGGTCGCGGTTTGTGTTACACGATCAACGGAAGGCTTGCGAGTTTTGTTTTGGCTCCTGTAAGGATGCTTTCAATGCGATAGGTCCCATGCGTGGGAGCTTCGACGTAGCCGTTCCACGCAAATCGAGCCAATCCACCGGAGTGGATCCAATCAAAGAGCCATTCGTTGGCGAGCTTTGGATCAAGCTGGGGAATGCCGCCATTGACCCCAAGAAGCCATGTTTTGTTGAACTCCTCTTGAGAGCCGACGGGGGGCGCAATGATAATTGGTAGTCCAGCTCCTGTGTAAAACGAGAGCTCGCTTGGTTTTGTCCAGAGAAGGTCGGTTGTTCGGAGTGTTTTGGTGAACGACTGAAAGTAGGTGGGCCGATCGTGGTACGAGTGGATCTGCAGGGTTTTACCCAGGCGCGAGTTGAGCCCAAGTTGTTTTGCCGCCGCCGCGTATTCTTCGGCGATCGTTTTTCGTGTTCCTACTTCGAGATTGAGTTGAACATCTCCGGCTTTAATGTGTCGATGCAGGCTTTCCATGATATCCATTCCGATATGTCGTTGCGCGCCTGCTCCGCCTACACAAAATGTAATGGTGAGCGGGCGGTTTGGTTTAATGGAACACAACTGCGGACCCAATTCACGAATAAGAAGGTCTTGATACTTGGAAGAAAAATGGCCGTTGGGGTCTAGGTGACAGAGTCGATGAGCGAGATCGCGTTTCACGGTGATGGCGTCTTGTCCTCCGATAAGCGTTTTTGGGAGAGGGAATCCTGTGAGAAAAATATTCTCCTCGCGAACGCCATAGAGTTTGAGACGTTCAACCACGCGTCCATTGGGCGCAAAGTATTTAATACGACTAGTTTTTGGATCAAGAGGGGCCCAGGCGCGAGACACGTCCGCATCACAGCACACGAGATAAATTTCACCCGGGTACCCATGCACTTCTGCGGCAAACGCGGGAATAAAAAATGTACTGATGAACGGGAGACGGCGTTTCGACAGCTTTTCAATCAGGTGCTTGCCTAAGCCTTTTTGTTCGATGAGGTGGTAGATTTCTGTGAGCTGAAGGGTCGGACGACTTAAATCACGACGGGGATAAAACGAGGGAATTTGTTGAAAATAGTCCATCGCTCCAAAGGCCAGTGGTCCAAGGACTGGAATGGGTTGGAGACGCGATACAGTTTCGTAGATACTGCGCGTGCTGTTCCATAGTTGTTTGTCTTCTTCTGGAATGCCCGGGTAATTGTTCGCGGTCAGAATGCCACCGGAGGCAAGA
>CAZJEZ010000076.1:0-3994 GCA_964545235.1 uncultured Gammaproteobacteria bacterium | reverse complement strand
ATATATACGATCAAGTGAATAAATAGGTGAATAAAGAAGAATCTTCTCAAGGGGTACGTACCCTCTCGAAATAAGTGAGCAAGCCGCTATACGCACTTATTTCGAGAGGGTACGCCCGTCAACTACGTGGTAGAAGGTGCGGGTTGTGTTTCCCGCTTCGCGAGACGCGCCTCCCGGTTCGCTGCCGCGGTATTAACCGGTCCGGCTAAGAACTGGATAGAAAGGAGGGTAAAAACAAACGCTTGGACAAATCCTGAAAATAATCCGAGCAACAAGAACGGGATCGGGACAATGAACTGAGTAAACGTGGAGAGGCTTACGATCACCGCAACCATGACATCTCCAGCAAACAAATTTCCAAATAAACGACAGGATATCGAAACGATCTTGGCTAATTCCCCGATAATATCCATGAGACCTAAAAAGAGTTCGATGAGGGCGTTTCCCAGGTCGCCAAAAGAACGTACTTTTAGAAGTGGGGCGATACGGATGTAGTTTCCAATATGGCGAACCGGCGACATAACAAGCGCCAATACATGCGAAAGACCGACAACAACCAATCCAAGGGTCAAGGTTTGACTCAAATCAGAAGTGGAGAGGCGAAGAAGCGGCTTCCCTTCAACCAGAATCTGAAAAAGTAACGGAAACACGGAAAGCTGGTTCGCAATGGCAATAAAAAGCAAAAGTGTCATAATGAGCGGAAAGAACGCGCGCCCTCGTTGCTTGCTCCCAAACGCTTGCGTCAACTGCTCATCAATATACTCAAACACAAACTCGACGAACGCCTGTGCTCGTGTCGGAATCGTACGCATCGTGAGCCTAAGAATAAGGGCAAATATGATGAGAAGAGCCGAGCTCACAAAGGCAGCCATGACGGCATTTGTCACCGAAACGGGTCCAAGAGAAAACACGACGTGTGCGGGAACGGAAATTTCGAGCATACAAATATCTTAGGAGAATGTGATTGTTCTTGATTTTGTAAAACGAATGGCCAACATATTCGCCACCGGAAACGAGAGAAGCACCCCAGCGATCAATCCCTTTGGCGCCGAATGTAGATAGAGATCCACCGCATACCCCGCTCCACCGATCACAAATAACGTGCTCAGGATAACAATCATGAGGTAACCACGAATCTTCCAGAGAACGCTTGTATCCATAAAAGCGCCGAGAGTGTACACCTGGCGCTTCAACCGCGCAACTCCGGAATAACCGTGTCTGTTCGCAAATGGGGGTCTTGATTATTTACCGCAAATAGCGTATGATACTCCGTCCGGAAAACTTCCGGATTTCACAACAAGGAGTTCATCTTGCTGAAGAAAACGGCCGCTTTCCTGGTCCTCGTCGCCCTCGTCGGGGTCGCCTGGGGGCACACCACCTCGTCGACGCCGAGCGTCGATGAGAAGACCCTGTACCAACTGCTGGCCATCATCGGGATGGCCACGGCCGCCCATGCGGTCGGCGGCCTCGTCCAGAAATGGACTGGCCTCGCAGAGATCGTAGGGTGGATGCTGCTCGGCATCGCCCTCACGAACCTGCCCATCGTCGGGCACGCGGTTCACGCCGCGCTGAACAGCCCGCGGTACGAACTCGAGTCCGCCATCGGAAAGGCCGAGCTCCTCGGAGTCTGGCTTCTCATGACGGAGGCCGGACTCGAGACAGATCTTCGCACACTCGTTCGCAACCTGGGACGAGGATCGCTCATCGCCCTCATCGGGGTGATCGTTCCCGGGGTGTGCGTCTATCTGGTGCTTCCCTGGATCTACCCGGAGCTGTCGCTGGTGGCCAGGCTGCTCGTCGCAGCCATCTTCACCCCCACCTCCCTCGGGGTGGCGACGATCTTCTTCAAGAAGGAGCGGATTCTGGCCTCCGGTACCGCCCAGCTCGTGATCGCCGTCGCGGCGATCGACGACATCATCGGACTCGCCAATTTGAGCGCGATCGACGGCATGCGCACGGGTTCCGCGAGCGTCGCAGCCGTTCTCTGGATCGTCGCCAAGGTGATCGTGTTCTTCGGAGGGTCCCTGTTCGCGGGGTCCATCCTGGCACCCACGATGTCGAGCTGGATGGCACGTCTGAACGGGGGCGAGGCCATGCGCCTCAAGCTCGCCCTCGGGTCAAGCGTCCTCTTCGCGTGGATCGCTCACTCGTGGGGGCTCTCGGTGTACATGGGGGCCTACGCTGGCGGCATCTTCCTGACGTCAGTGCACTTCCGCGCCTTCGACGGAGAGGAGCACGGCGTCGAGGACCTCCTCAAGGGGATGAAATACATCCTCGTCCCCATCTTCGTCACCTCGGTGGCGATGAAGGTCGACCTGCAAGCCCTCTTCGCCGCGAAGCCGCTCGCCCTGCTCGTGGCCGGAACGTTCGGCCTGATCGTCGGAAAGGTGATCGGCGGACAGTTCGCCGGACCGGGCAACGACAAAGCGACCCTGACCTGGGGCTCGCTCGTGCGAGGCGAGGTCGCCCTCGTCATCGCCAAGCTCGGCTTCGACAATCACCTGATCGGCGTCGAGATCATGTCCGTGGCTGTCATGGCCATGATCGTGAGCATCGTCATCACCTCGGCCAAGCTGCCGAAGGCGATCCGGAACGCCATCGACCGCTCCCCCACCATCTTCAGTACAACGAGCGCCTAAACACGCTCGTACACCCCTCTACCCCCCGGTAAGCCCGTCCACAGCGCCGACGACCTTCGTCAGCCGCACAGGACGATCTGCTTCCCGGGGTTTTGCTTTGAGCATGCGTTACTTGAGATGAGTCTCGTAAAGAGCTCGATAAATCTGCTGTCGAGTCACAACTCCTACAAGAATTCCCTCATGGATAACTGGAAGCCGCCGAACATTTTTTGCCAACATACTCGCCGCGGCGCGCATGATCGGCTCGTCAGGCGAAGCCGAGTGTAGGTTCGTACACATAAAACGTGTCACAACATGATTTTGAACCTCTTCGATTTTGTTCTCGCGCTCTTTTGGATCGGTATACTGCTCAGGATTTAAATAATAGCTCTGGTAGTACGGAAACAAGACCCGTAAGAGATCATGCTCTGACACGATCCCCACCAATTGATTCGCCCCATTAAGAACGAACACCCCACCTGTCTTTGACCCATAAACCTTTTCAGCCACCTCTTTATACGTTGCACTTTCTGGCACCGTGATAAACGCCGTTTCCATGATGTCGCGAACAGTCATAGTGAAAAAGCATGAAGAATAAGGTTTTGATACAGTTATTCCATCATTGGGAGAATGGTCTGCGTAACCATCCCTACATCCGTGTTCTCGGAAAGTTTTGGCATATACACTTTGAGCAGGATGATGGCGCCAATGAACAATACAAAAAAGGCTCCAATAGCAATGAGAAACATTCGGTTATCCTCGAAGATGCGCGCGCCCATCTCAAAGAGAAAGACGGCGAACAGGAGAATGATGACCGCGACGACAATAGCCCATACCATATATCCATAGGATGCCACGGAACACCTCTTGATACAATCCCTTTTATAAGGAGGGCAAAACAACCTCATACAAACGACAACAGGCAGCCATCAGGCTGCCTGTTTCATGGCATAGAGAGCCATGATTTTCTGTCGTGGTGTGGCTTTACAACCAAGTCCGAACCTATTTCCAGTCTCAAGCCTAGGCAGAAAGGAGGGGCATGGGGAGGATATCCGCCCCATTCCTTTCATCGCCTTGCTAGTTGAACGCCTAGTTGAATCAGAGTTCAACTAGCAGACCACTAAAATACAAATCAATCTAGCCAAATCCTAAAACCAAAAATCACCGACTACTACTGTGACCACACAATCAACTGAACGACAAAGTATATATACATACTACTTACTAAAATATCTTACTCTTTCACTTATTCTTATTTCTCTTTACTATATGAATTAGTTCTCTTATTCTCTTTCTATTTTTCTTTTACATTCTGTTGACTGACTCTGACTGAAACTGAACCCAAGAGGGAAAAAGGAGGGAGCTGGGGACGGGAA
>CAZJEZ010000075.1:0-4035 GCA_964545235.1 uncultured Gammaproteobacteria bacterium | reverse complement strand
CGGCTCACGTTGCTGGCCATATCAATCTTTTGGAAGTGTCGATTGTCGAAAGCAAAAACGGCGGCGACAGTGCGGCGGCTGTTTCTGTTCTGGCCAATTACCTTGGCTACCCCGATCTTAAAATCAGCCAGAATTTCGGGTCAGCGCCATTATGGAACGATGCGTCAAATTTCACAGACAACATCAAGGCGGCATTTCCTGATGACTATACAGTGGACGACAGTAATGTTCTTGAGGCGACCGCATCTTTAAGGGCTACCCTGGCGGCGCAAGCCGATGGCAGTGTGATTATTTATGCCGCCGGACAGGCGACGACCATGTCCGACTTGATCAACTCAACCGATACTGGCGACGGCCATGGCGACGGAAAAAAGCTTGTCTACGACAAGGTTTCCTACTGCTTCTTTGTTGCTGGGGGTTATGAAGACAGCGGCGCTGGCTATTATCACAGCTCTGGTATACGTGTTGGCTATACAACATCGGAGACTGAATTCAATGTATGGTCTGGCGGCTCTCTAACGGCTTTCAATGATGTTTCTAAAAACTGGCCAACACCAATTGTATACGGTGACTACAATCTTGGCGTCTACAGCGCCATTCGCGGAATAAGCCTCTTCACCAGTGCATCGTCACCGATCAACGTTGCCTACGACGTCACCAATCACGATGCGGGGCGCGATACGTGGGGCGGCAGCGCTATTCGTCATCTAATTTACGACGAAAGCGGAGATGATGCGGGTGATGTTGGTAAACTCTTCACCCGTAGTGCTGCGGGAACGAATATTGTAAACACTGGCATAAACACGCCTTACAGCGGGTTCGGCGCGAACTACAACAGATTTACACCAGGAGCCTCGCGCAATGTCAGTGTGAGCGGGGTTGGCACAGTCAGCTTGCAGGATCAGGTTTTATTTGACACACGCAGGGGGCAGCAGGCAATGATCGCCGAGATGCTTCTTGACGGCACGCCAATACCCTACGAAAAGCCGCCGACATTTTTTATCAAACCCTCACGCAATCCGGCTGAGCAACTTGGGGCAAGACTGCGCGACTGGCTCAAGCCGCATGATAGCGCCTATCGGACGATTGATACGACGACGGGCGTTAACACGTTCTCGGCGCTTGCCAGTGTTGTTAGCAAAACCGGGCCGGCAAACGCCACAAAAGCGTGGCAACCCCTCTTGGTGGAGGCGATCATTAATGGCTATGACTGCGCCCACTTCAACACCACTGGGAAGGCCCTGACTAGCGCCCGCAGCCTTCTGTCAAGCTCCGGCGGAAATCTCTACGGCGCAATGGTTTTGCGCGTTACAGATTACGCCACGGCGAATTTTGGGCGCGTGTGGGGCTTGACCAACGGAACAGGAGCCGACTATAACGTCACCGGATCTGTATCGGGTCTGTTGCGCGACAACACGACAAGCAAGCTCTATTCCTATAACAACGGTGCGCTTGGAACATCTTATGCCGATGTCGTGGCTGGTACGACTTTTTACACGGTCGAAGTCCTATTTGATGATCAGAACAATCTCTGTAAGCACTGGGTCAACGGTGTTGAAAAGCTTAGTGTCGCTTTCTCAAACACGCTAAGCGTCAACGCACTCGTTTTCGGATGCGAAAGTCGCATAACAAACATCCCATCACTTGGTTGTATGTGGCCGGAATTTATTCTGGCGAAAAACATCACCGCCGATGAGCGCGGCTTCATTCAAAATTATTTAAGGACAAAATATGACCACTATTAAAATAGCTCTAAAAGCCATCTTCAACGAAAAAGCCGAATGGTGCGAGCTTGAAGGCGCACATGGCACGCACGCCGTCGTTAAGCGTGGAAACGTTGTAACGTCGATTGATTACCGGCAGATCGAGGACGAGCTGATTTATCTTGATATCGGCGGTGAAGAGGTCGCGGAAACCGCATCTATAAGAATGCGGATGTACGTGCCGAATGGGCAAGGGTAGGCGCAAAAGGCGGCTTGTCCGCTATTATAACGAGCAGGCTGGAAACTGCGCCTATTGTCTGCATGAAATGACTTTGGAGTTAGGGTATGACAACACAGCAACAATCGACCACTTCTATCCCACCAGCAAGGGTGGACTTAAAAAACGCTTCAACGAGCTTGCAGTTTGCTCAAAGTGCAATAACAAAAAAGGGGACAGAGACCCCATTGACTTCCTTCGCTGGCGAGCCAGAAAATATGCAAATGACAACAATTACCTTTTCGATGTTGGATAAAGCTCGCATTCAAAGGGATGCTCAGCGCGAGGCCTATGGGCCATAAGTTTACCGGGCGTAAATGTATAGGACGCCGCTATACACTGTAAGTAACGTGCATACAGCACAAGCTGCCGCCGAGCTTCGGGCGATTAAAAGGACGCCGCTTTCAATCGGGCGCAAGGAGAAACTGAAATGTCTGAATCTGATCTATTCGAAGATACCGAAGTATCAACCGAAACTACATCGAAAGAAGTAGAGCAGGAAACATCTGAAAAAGAAGTCGAAACGAAAGTTGAGAAAGAAAAAGAAGATAAAGATACCGAAGTATCACAGGGCGAAGAAAATGCAGAGCCGCCATCTGCAACCGAAGAAGAAAAAGAAACTCAGTCAGAGAAGATGATCCCTGAACACCGTTTTAAAGCGGCAGTCAAGGATGTCACTGAAAAGTTGAATAAAGCTGAGCAAGAACTTGCCCAGCTTAAAGCTACACCTGCTCCGGATCGGGAAGCTGATCCGGATGGGTATGAACTTCATGTTCGCATCGAAACTTCAAAAGAAATTATGCGTGCAATACACGACGATTATGATGAAACAATTGCACATTATCAAGAATTGGCAAAAGAAAATCCATACTTGAACAATGTCGTTGCGTCTCATAAAACGCCGGCAAAACATGCGTATGATATTGCGAAGAAAGATTTAGAGATAAAAGAACTTTCTAATCTTAAAAACTCTGAAGAATGGAAGGAATTCCAAGAATTCAAAGCCAATAAAAATAAGAAAGCTATTGAATCTCAGACTGAAGTTAAGTCCAAACAGGTAAAAGTGATTCCTAAAGTGCCACCAAATCTTAATCGCGCTACAGATGTATCTCGCGGTAAACAAGTCTCGTCAGATGATACTGAAGAGTTGTTCAAGGGAGCATTGTAGCACTTAACATGAAAGGAATGACCAATGGGTCAAAGTAGCATTGCCAGTGGCAATAAAGTCACTGATTTTCAGAAGAAGGTAAATCGCGTGTATGTGCGCGAGGGTCGTTTTGGCCCGTATATCGGTCCTTCTGAAAACGCTATTATTCAAACAAACAAAAATATTCGGAAAAAATCAATTCCGCTTATTGGTAAGTTGAATGGTGGCGGTGTACGAGGTTCTACACAGCTAGTCGGTAACGAAGAGCCGCTGTCGAACTTCGATTTCATTTTCGAACCAACACACCTGCGAAACGGTGTTCTAATCGATAATGAAGAACGCGAGAAGTCTGAATTTGACTTGTACACTGAAGCTCGTCCCGCACTTATGAACTGGATGATGGAAACAAAGCGTGACCAGATTATCCAAGCTATGGGTGCGATTTGGGCTGGCGGTACGTACTACAACTATGGTGGTACGGCTGCTTCCGGTGCGACAAACTCATCTGCTGCTTCTGCCGCAAATATGGACACATGGAATACCAACAACACCGACCGTATTCTTTACGGCGCTGCTCGCGGTAACCTGACAGCTGGTGACCATACAACTTCACTCGGTACTATCGATACAACCAACGATAAGTTGACGCCCGATAATATCGAACTCTTGAAGCGTATGGCACAAGATTGTGATCCATTGATCCGTCCGGTAATGCTAGAAGAAGATGAACCCTGGTTTATTTTCTTTGTTGGCAAGTACGCAATGCGTGATCTGAGAGTCAACACAACTATGCGTGATGCTCTTAGAGAAGCAATGCCACGAATGAAGACAAACCCGCTTTTTAGTGGTGGCGATCTTCTGTGGGATGGCGTTATCATTAAAGAAGTTCCGGATATCGATAAGTTTAT
>CAZJEZ010000074.1:0-4087 GCA_964545235.1 uncultured Gammaproteobacteria bacterium | reverse complement strand
CTTTTACGGCCTCATACTCTCCGGCCGGTACGCGTACACGCTCAAAGGCGATAGCGGTTCGTTGAATCTTCACATTCATCGTCAAGGAACGAGAGCCCGTACCAAAAATATCCGATCCCGCATCTGGCGTCATTGTGACACCAAATGCTGCGGCCCATTCCGATCCAAGAGTAATGGTTCGAGGCAGAATCTCTCCAGAGGCGCTCGTGGTTTCAACGCGAACATTTCGATTCGCTCCTCCGCCAACAGGGGGACCCATGTTGAGATACCCTGTGGCCAAAAGCCCCCCACCAACACATGTGTACTCAACATCACTTTGAATAGGCGCCCCGCCCCCCGAACGCTCGAAGATAGTGGTTAGATAAGCCGATGTAGGAGTCACGCGGCGTACATCGATAGAATAGTTACCGACGCCAGATGTCCCCATAGAAGGCGGGTAGGTCGTTTGATACTGAATACGATACCCCATGCGAAGTGGATAGTATTCATGGTTACACGAGACCCCAGACGATCCGCGTGGGGCGGCCGTCGTGACAGACGAGTCCCCTAAAACAGGAGTCGAACCAGAAGTTTCTCGAGACGGCGAATCCCCCCTAGTCGTACACCCAGCGCCTACTAAAACCGTGCAACCAAGCAAAGCTGCCAACGAAAGCGTCTGCGAAAAAGGACGTGGTAAAAGCATATGCACACCATGGTACCCGTTGGGTCACACAGCGTCGAGATGAGCTAAACCAACGCACGCTGCGCGCGTAACCGAACAAGCTCTTCACGTACATGCTGTGGAATATTGCCTTCACCACCCATTTCAGTAGCATACGATTCAAGCGAAGCGATCTCTGCATCAATAGCATTCGCAAGCTCTCGCTGATCAGCGCGACTCAAACGCCGGATGACTTCAGGCGCATCATCCGCATGGGATCCACCAAAGAAGTCACGCAACAGGCCCGTTCGTGTTTGATTCAGTATACTTGTTCGCCCCTCTGGATCGTCGGCGTACTCCGGATCTCTCCCTAGATCGCGTACATCTCGAGTAAATGCAGCGATCGAACGCGAGGCTCGTTCTGCCGCAAGGTCCGGACGATGATGCCTAAGAGCCAAATCATACGTGTCTATCCCACCCATGGAGTCATTGACGCGATCCGCCATGCGCAATGCCTCCTCGATATTTTCATCGGCGCGATCACGCACCCGTTCGTGTGCACGGTTCCGAACAACGAGGCGCGCTTGTTCAAAATCATACGGACTCGTACGCCCCATCTCACGCATACGCGCTTCAAGAAGAGCCTCAATACCCGAAGGCGTGTGCGCCTGATCAAAAAAACCTTCCGTCTCCAACTGATCAACAAGGAGCTGCGCGGACTCATTCGTGATTCTTCGCTCTCTATCGTCATCCGACTCCTGGGAAAGCGTCGCGTCAGGACCAGCATCTGGCTCGGCAAACGGATCGCTTGAATCATTGATGATGACCGCTGGCACAGGACCTTGCTCTGGCCAAGAAACGTATGCCGGCTCATGAACCGGCGCATCACCCCGTTCAGTCGAGGCCTCCGGTACCCCTCCGAATTCAACGCGAATTGGTTGTATATCCCCAAGAGATCGAATCGCTCCACCAACAGCAACCACGCCCTCATGCAAGGCGTCTCCGGCACGCTCGGCGGCAGCAAAAAGACCCATATGCCCACCAACAATCGCCCCCATCAATCCAAAGCGCTTAAGCCACGTCATGAGATGATCGCGCTGAAGAGCCAAGTGACGCTCAGCAGCCGTTCGTGGCGGTTGAGAACCCAATACAGCGTCTGCTTTTTGGAGAGCGCTGCGTGCACGAACAACCGTCTCCGGAGAGATCTCCTTACGAACAAACTTCTGATCCGGTGTCTTACCGACCTCAAGAGGCGCTGGTGTATGTACTTTCATACAAAATCACAAAGAACGAATAGAAGATCGCAAATCTTTTGTATGTGCTTCACGATCCGCTGCATCGGTGACCTCGTCACGTTCTCGTGCAACCGGAAGAAGAGCTCGCTCAACATTCGAGGTGAGCGTGTTCAATTCTTCTAGTTGTTCAGGCGTAAGATCGGGCGCCTGTTGTGCGGGCGGCGTTTTCACCTCGCAAGTGTATCAAGCGGACTTCGTGAAGTCAATCGCACCCGTACCATCCGTACCAAATGTAATCACATCCGCCTTCACATCTTTCTTCACTTCTTCAAGGCCCGCTTCAAGAGCTGCACGCATCGCCTCATCGACATGAGCCGTGACCTGAATGCGATCCGCCGGAGCAAGATTCGCTTCCTTGCGAAGATTCATCACCGTACGCGCAAATTCACGACGCAATCCTTTTTGTTTGAGTTCAGGAGTGATCACCGTATCAAGCTCCGCTGTCCACGTCTCCTGCTGGTCACTGACCGCCTCAAGCACAACCGCTTCCACATTCACCTCATCGCGAATAAGAGCAAGAAGATCTTTTTGGCGAGAAAGACGCTCGACTTCCGCCGTAGAATTCAGACGGACGGTAAGTTTTGCCAGTGCCTGACGCACAGCAAGCTTATGTTCAGCACGTAATTCATGAGCACGTGAAACAACCGCTCGGACCCACGCCATGTCCTGCATCAACTTTTCGTCAATGATTCGCTCCTGCTGTTTTGGCCAAGCGTCCAAATGCACAGAAGCCTTCATACCGCCGAGATCTAAGTACACCCGTTCCGCAAGAAATGGGGTGAACGGAGCCATGACCTTTGAGAGCTCAAGAAGCATCTCACGTAACGTGCGCAACGCATCAATACGATCAAACGATCCTTCCTGCTTCATGCGCTCACGCGAACGACGCAACCACCAGGTCGAAAGATCATCCACGAACTCACGAATAGGACGAGCCGCACGCACAAGACCATAGGCGTCCATAGCCTGCGTTACATCGGCAAGCAGCTTTTGAAACCGCGAGTGTAGCCAACGGTCGAGAATCTGCGTGCTCTGCGGCTTCGTGATCGGAACATCTTCCGTCGCGTAGGTGGTGTAAAATGTTTTCACATTCCACACCAAATTCAAGAATCCACGTTGAAGTGAGGCGAGGTCTTTTTCTGAAAAACTCAGTGCATCCGCATCAACAACCGGCGATGTCAGCAAGTAGTAGCGCAACGAATCTGCCCCGTACTTCGTGAGAAGATCCCAGGGGTCGGGATAGTTCTTGAGCTTCTTGGACATCTTTTTTCCGTCTTCCGCAAGCACCATCCCCGTCACGATCACATTCTTGAATGCCGGCTTACCGAAGAGTGCCGTCGATAGCACATGCATCACATAAAACCAGCCACGTGTCTGATCTTGCGCTTCCGCAATAAAATCAGCTGGAAAGGTGCGCTCAAACTGCGCACGATTTTCGAACGGATAATGACATGTTGCCACGGGCATGCTCCCAGATTCAAACCAACAGTCAAATACTTCTTGGATACGAGTCTGCTCCTTCCCACACGGACAAGCGATGCGCACACCATCAATCACTGGACGATGCAGATCCAGCTTTTCAGGCCACGTCCCGGCAACCGCTTTTTTCTTTAACTCATTCACAGAACCAATAATCGTCTGCTCCCCACAATCAGCACAGGCCCATACCGGCAATGGCGATCCCCAAAAACGCGTACGAGAAATATTCCAATCAGGGGCCGTTTCTAGCCCTTTCCCAAAGCGACCTTCTTTAAAATGCGATGGATGCCAATTGATTTTATCGGCGGTCTTCATGAGCTGTTTTCGCATGGAGGTGACGCCCACGAACCAGGCTGGTTGCGCTTTGTACAGCAATAACGTGTTACACCGCCAACAAATTGGAACACTATGCTTGACGGTATCCACGCGGTACAAAAATCCGCGAGCACGCACATCCTCCACGATGAGAGCGTTCGCATCGTGACGCATCATGCCAAAGCCCGGTGCGAATGTCGCCGTCATCTTCCCTTCATCGTCTACCGTATCTAACACGGGCAATCCATGGTCGCGATGCATCTGCAAGTCTTCTTCACCAAACGCAGGAGCTGTGTGCACGATACCCGTTCCATCATCAGCGGACACATGCATACCAGCGACAACACGATACGCGTCC
>CAZJEZ010000073.1:0-4090 GCA_964545235.1 uncultured Gammaproteobacteria bacterium | reverse complement strand
GCGGGAGCGTCCTGCACACGCGCAATCCACACCCGATCCGTCACGCTCTCGGCAACGTCTTTAACCGTTCCCTCACGAACAACCTTCCCTTGATTCAAGATCGTCACGTTCTGACATAGTTGCTCCACTTCTTCAAGGTAATGCGTTGTAAGCAGAATCGTCACCCCTCGAGCATTCACCTGTTTAAGATACTCCCACATCCCATGACGAAGCTCAACATCGACGCCGGCCGTCGGCTCATCCAAGAGTAGCGTTGTCGGCTCATGCATGAGCGCCCGGGCAATCATCAGCCGGCGCTTCATTCCACCGGATAGCGTACGCGATGGCTGATCACGCTTCTCCCACAAGGTGAGCGCACGAAGCAACGCCTCCGCGCGTGGCACGGCGACTGAACGAGGAATGCCGTATAATCCAGCCTGTGTGACAAGAATGTTCCCCGGCGTTTCAAAAATATTGAAATTAAACTCTTGCGGAACAACACCCAATTGTCTCTTCAACGCCGCATGATCCACATCCATATCAACCCCGTTTACAACGATGCGCCCCGCTGTTTTCGTGACGAGACCCGAAAGGATATTGATAAGCGTCGATTTTCCGGCGCCATTCGCTCCCAGAAGCGCAAAAAAATCGCCCGCCTCAACCTGAAGGTCAACATCAGTGAGCGCCTGCGTTCCGGAGGCGTACGTCTTTTGAAGACCCGTGATGTCAATGGCAAGAGACATGCTAGCCGTTCATTCCCTTTACAAACGATGGGCGCGCACGAAGTACGCTCAACCATTTGGTGATTGCCGGATACATCGACAGATCCATATCAATGAGTGTCGCATAGTTGAATGCGGCCCCGGCATTGATATCTGCAATCGTCAATTCTGCACCAGACAAAAATTCTGTTTTAGCAAGATAGACCTCAAGCAACGGAAGAAACTGGTTCAGACGTTCGTGTGCTCGTGCCGTCTGTTCTTCCGTAGGCGTCATCCCCCATTTTACAGACGCAAGCGTCGCAAGATGCTGCTGAATATTAAGGATAACAAACAACTCCCACTGCATCGCTTTTGCGCGCGACTCCGGAGTCACACCCAATAGTTCAGGCTTATATTTCTCGCACGCATAGCGAGTAATGGCTAACGATTCAGCCATGAGGAATCCATCAAATGAAGCAGCCGGAACCTGCCCAACAGGATTAATCGCAAGAAACGCCTCTTGTTTATGTTCGCCATGCGCCATGTCGATCGTTTTGTGCTCGTACACTTGACCAAGCTCTTCGAGAGCCCAAAACACGCGCATTGCTGAACCGCCACGAGGACCGTAGACAATAATGTGAGACATAGGATGAGAATCGTACTGAATAAAATCCGTTTCGTCGATAGATACGTCTATCGAAACATCTTTTTGATAAGCTTCATAAACACCTCTCCACGATGAAATTCATTATTAAATTGCCCAAAACTCGCACAACCCGGGGAAAGGAGAATTGTGTCTCCTTTGTGCACGAGTGGGCGGATTTGCTCAAGCGCTTCGGCAAGATCAGCAACCTCTACCCACGGAAGCTTCGCTCCACTCCAAGCTTGTCTAATTTTTTCATGCGCCGAACCAGGCAGTAGCCAGACAATGGGCTTCAGACGCTTGATCGTGCGCGCGGATGACGCAAACTCAAGTTCTTTATCAGCCCCACCGAATATCAGATGTATATTTCCCCTTCCAGAAAACCGCTTCAAGGCCGCAAGCGTTCCATCGGGCGTGGTCGCCGTTGTATCGTTTACAATCGTCACACCCTTCCACACGCAGACGACTTCTTCACGCCCAGGAAGACCTGAAAAGGTTTTTAACACGCGTTTTATCACGGGGACGGTCACTCCAACGTACCGTGCTACCGCAACAGCTGTCTCCATGTTACGCCTATTATGACCACCTTGCAGCTTTGTTTTTATGCTCGCCACGATACGATATTCTTCGCTCTGTTTTTTACCAAATCGATACACCTGACCCGGCGCATGCCGAGCATACGGAGTAAAGATGGCGTCGCTTGATAAAAAAACGATGTCCTCCGGGCGCTGGTGCTGAAACACGTGGGCCTTTGCTTCTGCGTACTCCTTCATCGATGGATAGGTATTCAAGTGATCTCGCATGAGATTTGTCCACACGGCGATCTGGGGAGAAATCCCCGCCGCTCCTGTTCCTTCCAACTGAAAACTACTCATCTCAAGAACAACGAGATGTGTTTTTTTCACACGCTCCAAAAACGTGAGTGGAGACACCAAAATGTTTCCACCCAGCCATACGCGACGTTTGAGTCCAGCGGATAGCAGTGCGTGAATGAGTGCTGTTGTCGTGCTTTTTCCCCGTGTACCAGTAACGCCAATCACCGGCGATGGACAGGCTTTTAAAAATAAAGAAAGTTCGGTTTCGATGGGTTTCTGGAGCCGCCTCGCTTCCACCATTTCTGGCTCATCGATACGCATGCGCTGATGACGTACAACCATGTCCGCCCGTTTCACATACGCCGTCCCACGTTGACCGATCACACACGTGACGTTTGGATAAGCTTCCACGCGCGCACGATTCACGTTCATCGCCTCCGTAAAATACGGCTCAACAACCGTTACCTCGTGACCCTGCTTCGCGAGATACTCGGTTACAACAACGCCGCTTCCTTTTGGATACTGACCCAAACCCATCACGAGAACACGCATACGTATTAAGATCGCATCGAAATATCGTAGCGGATATCCTCCAATTTTCGCAGATGCTGTTTGGCCTGATCTGTTTTTGAACGAAGCGATCCAGTCAAATCCATTTCTAGTAAAAATTCAACGGCTGAACGAACATCGGCGTAAATCGGATCAACAGCGGTCCACTGACCCTCACTTGCCAGCATGACCGCTCGTCGTACGAGCTCACCCGTCATATCAGACAACGCCCCCAAGAAAATCTCTGCATCCTTCGCGACATCGGGTACATGAACAATTGAGCCACGTGTCACGTATTCAAACACAAGAAACGCTTCCGTGTACTCTTCAAGCGCAGCCCGCCATGGGCCTTCGTGCGCTAAACGTGAACCTTTTTTCAAAAGCGCCTGCGCTTGCTTCACGAAAGTCCCTGCTTCATCAAGACGCACCTTCGCTTCGTCCATATCGTTTCTATGCACCGCAAAAATCGCTTTCTTGCTTTTCGAGAGAATCTCCGATGCAAGTCTATGCAGCGCCTGTTTTTGCTCTTGAAGCGCATGAATATCGGCGGCAACATGGGTTCTAAGCGAGATTTTCATCATATGCAAGAAGGGTAACATACCCACCTTGCAAAAACGAGGGAATACGCTATACTTGCCGCGCAAAAGCAAAGAACAAGACGAGGGACTGTAGCTCAGTCGGTAGAGCAGTGGCCTTTTAAGCCAATGGTCGCGGGTTCGATCCCCGCCGGTCCCACCACGCAAGACACCCACATCAAGATGCTGGGTGTTTTGTTTTGGTCCTACTTATGGGATGATTCGAGCACAGGATCAGTTGGCTTGATTAGCAACGGACAAGAGCAACTACTCGGTGGTAACACGATAGTGACGTTTTTTGCCACCTCCCGCATTTCTCCCCCCATGAAGGACACTTATAGCTTCATGGAGAGCCGAAGTAGCAAGATGAACGTAGCGCATAGTCATAACCCAAGTCACCTGACGCATTCCAGCTTACGTGCAAGCTCTACGAGTCCCGCACTCAGCAACCCAATCGAAGAATGAATAGATGGTTATTGGCGCTCTTTGCGCTTTGGCACTCGTTTATTTTAAGCGTTTTGTACCGGTCTACGTCTTGCAAATTGATATCTTTGATGTTCTTGCCGCCGAAGAATGGTACGAGATGGTTTCTAAGGACATTCTCTTTCGTGCGCGCTTCAGATGGCTTGTTTTGAGTTTTTACCGCCATCTTAAACCACTCCGAGGAAAAATCTTAAACAATAGAGAGGTGACTTTGCACTTCTTCGACAACATATCCCGCCCCCTAGCCAATCATTGTCTCAATACAGCCTCATCCGTGGAGGATAGGTGGACTATCAGGACGCCTTATTCGCATCAAAAGAGGTAGCTACGGGGAGTTTACCGTAT
>CAZJEZ010000072.1:0-4244 GCA_964545235.1 uncultured Gammaproteobacteria bacterium | reverse complement strand
GACCACAGAAGTTTCCAGTCGAAGTTGGTAAGGAGTTCAAGAGGTCGCAGCATGTGTACACGCTAAATCAGAAGCGTGATGTGGGCAAATAGACGGAAGGATCTAAAATATTTACAAAAGGAACAACGGTTGTTTTGGTGACGTTGGTGAGCTGTTCTGGCCAGACGATATTGATCGGACGATCTTCTCCGGGTTTAATGTTGTTAAGGATGAGACGTGTTGCAGCAACGGTTCGTCCCATGGTGTCGAGCGTGACGACGAGTTCAGTGGACCAAAATCCGAAGCCGGTTGGATTGGAGAGGATGAATCGTGTTTCTGCTTGGGCGAGCGTTCCGGTCGCGGAGCGCTGTTCTGGGAGAAAGGAGATATCGTTCGCGAGCAGACCCATGCGTTTTGCTCGGAAGGAGGCGTAGTCGTTTTCGATCATGTCTGGACGGACACGTTTCCACTCAACCGCGTCAATCACAAGGGATGCGTCAGATCCTGAGGCGGTGGAGGAAGGTGTGTATCCGAATTCTCCAATCCAACGCGCCGAGCCTGGCAAAAGAACAGATGTTCTTGGCTCTGTTGCTACGCCTCCAACAAGATAATGCGAGGTGAGTGTCGCAATCCAAGATTCGTTCGTGTTTTCGGCGGAGGAAAGAAGGTTGAAGCGATTGCCTGTCGTGGGGAGGACGAGGGGTTCCGTGAGATCGAGTTCTTTCGGGGCGAGCGTGTCCTTTACGGTGTCTGGAATCAGGAGCTGGACGATGGTTCGTGGAATCCGTGATTCGCGTGGATAGGAAATCAAAAAGGCATCAACGAGGACGTACAAGACATAGAGCCAGAGAACGGAACCGAGTCCAATCAGCGTTCCGTATCCTACGCGTCGCAGCGTGAGCTTGTGTGTGACCCAAAATGAAGCAGCTTGCAGTTGTCCGTGACTCAGTCCGCTTCCAATGTTGTATTCTTCGGGCATACTAGTGGTTAGTATAGCACGAGTGGGCGCTTGACTTTCCTCTAGCTCACGGCGTTCATGTCTGGTACTCTGGACCCGCATTACTCCTATGGCAAAACAAGACGAATCAAAGAAAAAAACGGTCTACGGCGCTGATCAGATTTCGGTGCTCGAAGGGCTTGAACCGGTGCGTAAGCGTCCCGGCATGTACATCGGGTCCACTGGTCCTGATGGGTTGTTTCACATGTTGCGTGAAATCGTGGACAACTGTTTTGATGAAGCGATGGCTGGTCGTGCGGATGAGATCGTTATCACGCTCATGCCGGATGATAAGGTTTCGGTAAGCGATAACGGCGCGGGTATCCCGGTCGATCTTCATAAGCAATACAAGGTATCAGCTCTTGAGTTGGTCATGACCAAGCTCCACGCAGGTGGAAAATTTGGTGGCGACGAAAGTAGCTATAAGATTTCTGGTGGATTGCATGGCGTGGGTGCTTCGGTTGTGAATGCGCTCTCAAGCTGGATGGAAGTGGTCGTTGAACGTGATGGTGAAATGTGGAAACAGGAATACGCGTGCGGTAAACCACAATATAAAGTCAAAAAAATTGGAACAAGCCGACGCCACGGGACAACGGTGAGCTTTAAGGCAGACGACACGATTTTTAAGGAAGGGACCTCTTTTGATCCAACCCGCGTTCTCGATCATTATCGCCAGCAATGCTACCTCACGAAGGGGATCAAGCTGACGGTGATTGATTCCCGCACGGCTGATCAACGAGATGTCTACGCCTTCTATTTCGAAGGTGGTGTGGCTTCGTATGTTCGGTACTTGAATCACAAGAAACAGTCAAAGAACGAAAACGTCTTTTTTATCGAGAAGCAAGTTGATAAAGCCGAGATTTCAATTGGCGTTCAGTATACGGACGACTACGCTGAGACGTTGTACGCCTTCACAAATAACATCATTAACCCAGAAGGGGGAACGCATGTACAAGGGTTTCGTGCAGCATTGACGCGCGTTCTCAATTCCTATGCGCGCACAAAAGGCTATCTCAAGGAGAAGGATGATAATTTGAGCGGTGAAGATGTGCGTGAAGGGATGACGGCGGTTATTTCTGTTCGCTATCCAGAACCGCAGTTCGAAGGACAGACAAAGGGGAAGCTTGGAACGCCAGAAGTTCGTGGAGCGACCGAAGCGGTCATGAGCGAAGCGTTTGCTGAATTCTTAGAGGAACACCCAAAGGATGCGGAAGCGATTATTGGGAAGTGTGTCTTGGCGCAGCGGGCTCGTGCGGCGGCTCGTGCGGCGCGTGACACGGTGTTGCGCAAAGGCGCTCTTGAAGGCATGACGCTTCCAGGAAAACTCGCCGACTGTTCCAATAAGGATCCCCAGATGTGTGAACTTTACATCGTTGAGGGAGACTCTGCCGGTGGTTCTGCGAAGCAAGGGCGTAATCGTGATTTTCAAGCGATTTTGCCGTTGCGTGGAAAAATTTTGAACGTGGAGCGCGCGCGTTTGGATAAAATGCTTGCGAGTGAACAGATCAAGAACCTCGTGATTGCGATGGGGACGAACATCGGCGAGATGTTCGACATGGCGAAACTGCGTTATAACCGCGTCATCATCATGACTGATGCTGACCAAGACGGAGCGCATATTCGCACGCTTCTCCTGACGTTATTTTATCGCCACTTTCCGCAGCTTATTACGGCGGGGCATATCTTCATTGCGCAACCGCCGCTCTTTCGTGTGCAAAAAGGCAAGGCGTTTCAGTATGCCTTCAGTGATCAAGAGCGAGATCGTATTATTGATGAGTTTAAGAAACTGAAAGAAGAAAAAGCAAAAGCGAAGAAATCAGCTGACGCCGAAGAAGAGAGCCCGGTCGAGCAAGAGGCAGAGACTCCTGAGAACGAAGAAGAGGGGGTTGCGGACGGTGAGCTTCGCCGACTTGGAATCAATATTCAGCGCTACAAAGGTCTTGGTGAAATGAATGCAGAGCAGTTATGGGAAACAACGATGGACCCCGCTCGACGTATTATGAAGCTTGTGACGGTTGAGGACGCTGCACGTGCGGACGAAGCTCTGGATATTCTGATGGGATCGGACGTTGCTCCTCGCAAGAAGTTTATTCAGACGAACGCGAAGCATGTGATGAATCTTGATGTCTAATTCTTGTTGTCTGTGTCTATGGATCTTCATCCGTCGAGGCTGATCTCCGCGTGTCCACGCTGCCAGACGGCCTATCTCCCCGAGTCAATTGTCTGTATTGGGGAGCGGGGGCCGGCGAGCCTGTTCCATTGTGCCTGTACGGCCTGTCAGTGTGCCCTTATGGCTCTTGTCATGGAGCGCGCGGGCTTCGTGAGTTCCGTGGGAATGTCCACAGATCTTTCAGAACAGGACGCGAAACGGTTCTTAAGCCTCACTCCTATTTCTTCGGATGATTGTTTGGCACTTACCCAGGCCCTGCATAGGGCTTGACGAAAGGCAGGTCCTTCGCTACGATACGCCCACTTTTAGCCAATTATTCGGGCCCTATGAACTACGCCATTACCGCCTCTCTACGCACAAACACGGGTCGCCGTGCTCATCTTGAACGTCATGAACGCCGTGTTCCAGCGGTTGTGTATGGCCCAGGTGTTGCTGCTCAATCGATCTCTGTTCCACAGACAGCATTTGAAAAGCTCTTGAAACAAGCTGGATTTTCGAGCTTGGTCGATCTCACGATCGAAGGCCAATCACCGGTGAAGGTTGTCATCAAAGAATTGCAACGCGATCATCTTACGATGGAACCCATGCATGTCGATTTCCACCAGATTCGCATGGACCAAGAAATGACCGCCGAAGTTCCACTCACCTTCGTTGGTGAATCAATGGCGGTGAAGTCTGCGGGCGGAACGCTCGTGAAGTCGCTTGACTCCATCGAAGTCACCTGTTTGCCAGCCAATCTTCCTCCGGCAATCACGGTCGACCTCTCTGTACTGGCTACATTCGAGGACAGCATCACGGTTGGTTCGCTCGTCTTGCCACAGGGTGTCACAACAACAACGGATACAAATATCACGATCGCCACCGTCGCACGTCCTCTCACGGAAGAAGAATTGAAGAAACTTGAGGAGGGTGAAAAGATCGACGTCACGGCGGTGAAGACGGAAGCTGAAGAAAAGCGCGAAGCAGAAGCCGCAAAAAAGGCGGAAGAGGATTCCATCGACGCGAAATAATCTTTACTGGAAAGAATACAACGGGGTTACGGCCCCGTTTGTGTTACAATGCTTCCATTCTTTATCTATGAAAAAACGTGTGAATGCT
>CAZJEZ010000071.1:1272-4388 GCA_964545235.1 uncultured Gammaproteobacteria bacterium | reverse complement strand
CCTCGCTGTCACCGAAGGGATGTTGTTTAAGTACGGTTCGGGAGCCGGTTCCAATTTGTCGCGTCTTCGTTCTTCTCGCGAAAACCTCTCGAATTCATCAGGCAAATCATCCGGACCCGTCTCGTTTATGCGCGGGCTCGATGCCTTTGCCGGAACTATTAAGAGTGGTGGAAAAACACGTCGCGCGGCAAAAATGGTGATCTTGGACATAGCTCACCCAGACATTCCTGAATTCATTTGGTGCAAAGCAAAAGAAGAAAAGAAAGCTCACACGCTCATCGATGCGGGATACTCGGGCGACATTAACGGCGAAGCCTACAGCTCTATTTTCTTTCAAAACGCCAACAACAGCGTGCGTGTTACGGACGACTTCATGAAGGCTGTCGAGGCGGACGGGGATTGGTGGACCACGGCGATCACAACAAAACAGCCGTGCGAACGCTTTAAGGCACGGGAACTCATGCGTCAGATGGCACAGGCCGCATGGGAATGTGGCGATCCAGGCATTCAGTACGACACAACCGTCAACGACTGGCACACATCAGCGAACACGGACCGTATCTACGCCTCCAACCCATGTTCTGAATACATGTTCTTGGA
Organism: uncultured Gammaproteobacteria bacterium; assembly: GCA_964545235.1. Taxonomy (GTDB): domain Bacteria; phylum Patescibacteriota; class Patescibacteriia; order 2-12-FULL-60-25; family 2-12-FULL-60-25; genus CAZJEZ01. Next base: position 3,788 of record CAZJEZ010000071.1, on the reverse strand, counting down.
TGATTCCGCTTGCAACCTGTCTTCCGTAAACTTGATGCGCTGCCGAAAAGCGAATGGCGACTTCGATGTTGCAGCGTTCGAGCACTGCTGCAAGGTCATGATCACCGCACAAGAAATCATCGTTGGATTCTCAAGCTATCCAACACCGGCGATTGAGCAGAACTCCTTCGACTATCGTCCGCTCGGTTTGGGATACGCTAACCTTGGTTCCGTGTTGATGGCAATGGGTCTTCCGTACGATTCAGATCGTGGTCGTGCGATTGCCGCCGCTATCACATCTGTCATGAGTGGTTCCGCCTATGAACAATCCGCCAAAATCGCCGCAAAAATAGGCGCCTTCCGTGGATACGCGAAAAACGCCGAACCGATGATGCGTGTCATGCGCAAGCATCGAGACGCGTCTTACAAGATTCCAACCGAGGGTGTGCAGGCTGACTTGCTACAAGAAGCTCGCGCCTGCTGGGACCGCGCGGTTGCGTTGGGCGAACAAGTCGGGTTTCGTAACGCGCAGATCTCCGTCCTTGCTCCAACAGGAACCATCTCGTTTCTTATGGACTGCGCCACAACGGGCATCGAACCAGACATCGCGCTCGTCAAATACAAGTGGCTGGTTGGTGGTGGCATGCTCAAGATCGTCAACGACACCGTTCCAGAAGCGTTGCACCGCTTGCAGTACACCGAAGCTGAAATAAAAGACATCCTTGCCTTCATTGATAAGAACGACACCATCGAGGGAGCGCCGCATCTCAAACCCGAACATCTTCCAGTCTTTGACTGCGCATTTAAGGCCGCGAATGGCTCCCGTTCCATTCACTATATGGGACACATCGATATGATGGCGGCGACACAGCCATTTATTTCTGGAGCTATCTCGAAGACGGTGAACATGCCCACGAATGCAACGGTCGAAGAAATCATGCACGTGTATCTTGAGGGTTGGAAAAAGGGGTTGAAAGCGATCGCTATTTATCGCGATGGATGCAAGCGTTCACAGCCGCTCACAACAAGTCGCGAAGAGGTGAGTGACGCAAAAAAGGACACGAAAGAGACGACTTCCACTTCCGCCGTAGCCACAACACAACCCGTCCATACAACGGTTACGGGCGAAGTAGCTGCGCCGCGTCGCCGCCGTTTGAGCGATGAGCGCCGCGCTATCACCCACAAGTTCCAAATCGGTTCACACGAAGGCTATATCACTGTTGGATTGTACGATGACAATCAGCCGGGCGAAATCTTTATCACTATGAGCAAGGAGGGATCAGTCATGAGCGGACTCATGGACTCCTTTGCAACATCGATATCGATTGGCTTGCAGTACGGCGTGCCATTAAAGGTCCTCGTCAATAAATTCGCGCATGTGCGTTTTGAGCCGTCCGGTTTTACTCAACACCCACAGATCCGCATGGCGAAATCCATCGTGGACTACATCTTCCGATGGATGGCTCTTAAATTCTTGAGCCCGGAAGAACGCATGAGTGTTGGTATCAATGCAGAGCCAACGGTCAACGAATCTTCAGACGGACAGAAAGTAGAAACCGTAACCGTCTCTGTACACCAGACGACACTGCTTGAAGCGAAAACAACATCTTCCACGACACCGACATCTGCTCAAAAACTAACGAGCAGCTTCGATAATCAATCAGACGCTCCTGCCTGCGAAACATGTGGCTCCATCATGGTACGCAATGCGGCGTGTTATAAGTGCTTGAATTGTGGCTCAACCTCTGGCTGCTCCTAAGTGGGGCTTGGTACAGCTCTTTACGGGGGATGGGAAAGGGAAAACCACGGCTGCCCTCGGAACAGCTATTCGTGCCATTGCAAAAGGCAAACGTGTTGCGATTGTCTACTTCGATAAGGGAGGCGAATCCCACTATTCGGAACGCGAGTTCATTCGGACTCGCGTTCCGGAAGCGGAGCTCTACCCCACAGGGCTGGATCGTATCGACCCCGTCACGAACGTATTTCGTTTTGGCGTCACGGAAGAAGATCGACAAGAAGGAATGCGGGGGATCGAAGTCGTTCGTCGGCTTCTTCAAGAACAGAGACACGATCTCCTCGTGTTAGACGAAATCAACTCTTCTACGGCACTCGGGATTATTGATGAGCCTATTGTTCTCGACATGCTCGCAACAAAACCGGAAGGTCTCGAACTCATTCTCACCGGACGCAACGCTCCGCAGTCGTTTATTGATCGTGCGGATCTCGTTACAGAAATGAAGCTTGTAAACCACTACTTCTACAAGGGCGTCAAAGCTCGGGAAGGGTTGGACTATTAACACCTGTGCGCTATACTCTTCCCATCCTATGACTCAGTGGAAAAAACTTCTTCGTTCCCTCGGTCTCTCCGAAAGCGAAGCGACCATCTACCTCACGTCGATCGAAATGGGGCCAGCGCCGGTTCAAGATATCGCCAAAAAAGCGGCTCTTTCACGCGTAACCACCTACGCCGTGATTGAAAGTCTCACTAGCCGTGGACTTATGACCTGGGTGGAGAAGGGGAAGAAGAAGCTCTTTGT
>CAZJEZ010000071.1:0-1262 GCA_964545235.1 uncultured Gammaproteobacteria bacterium | reverse complement strand
ATGCGACCCTGAAAGAAGTTCATGCGTCGCTCAATGATCTAAAGCTCTTACAGCGCGGTGAGAAGCCAGTTGTAAAGCTCTTCGAAGGACTCGAGGCGTTGAAGGCGATTCAAGACGATGTGATCGCTTCACGACCAAAACGTGCCGTTGAATTCGGAAACATGGATGCTCTTCGTAGTATCTACCCCATGGAACAGCGCGAGGACTACATGAAACAGTACGGAAAAATCAAACCAAAAACACGCGCCGTCCTCTACGCGAGCAAGCCAATCATTCAGTACAGCGATGAAACTCAATTCGTCCACCTTCCTCTTGAACAGACAAGTGCGCGCGCTGACGTCTACGTCTATGACAACAAAGTCGCCCTCTCAACACTGAATTCAAAGCAGATTTCCGTTCTCGTGGAAAGCCAGGAGATCTCTCAGCTATTTTACGATCTCTTTGACTACATTTGGAGTTTACAAAAACAGCTAAAATAACAACGACCCATCACGAGGGATGGGGGTGAAGTGAGCCGGCGAGGCGACCTGTCCGCGGAGCGGAGGGGGATGATGCCTCGGTTGTCTTGGCTCGGGTTGAGGTTGAGCCGGTCCAGCCTAGTCTGGGCCGGGTTTTCCCACGTCGACGTGGACGCCGCGCGGGATGGCTGATCAGTCGCAGGTGATTCCGAAGCCGCCCATGGCGAACTCCTTTTGTGGGGCCCGTAACGGCGAGCAGAATGCAGACCGTTCCTGGACTTGTGTAGCTATAACCTACACGAAAGAGGCCTTTTTGTCAAGATGGGATATACATTTCTCCGCACGGACGGCCTCACACGGCTATTTTTTTTGGAATTGTACAGTTCAAGTTGCTATTTATGGCTTATGTTAGGTAAAAAGTCGAACAACTTCACTATTTTGTAATGGTATGCTTGACAAATAAATCTGTTTCGTATAGCCTATTCACATGGTTGGTGAAAGGACTTCTGAACAAAGCCCCATCGAGCCATACAGAACATTCACGTGCCATGCCAGCAGATGGCTATTCAATAGACCGACGTCCGTTGAAAAGCCTTTTTCTCCCAGCGATGTAACGCCGCCCGCCCCGAACCGGATTTGTAGAGCGAATGAGCTCACGAGCGTCGAAACGCGTCAGGGGGTCCAGATCTGCCAACAATCGTTCGTCCTGAGTCGTGATACACGTACGTTGTCCCAGCTCAGGAGGAACGATGTACAAGCATGCTAGCCGGTTTCATCACCAAAGGCAGTTCTATCCCGAGGGTC
>CAZJEZ010000070.1:0-4399 GCA_964545235.1 uncultured Gammaproteobacteria bacterium | reverse complement strand
CGTTTTTCCCTGTGCCATAGAGAGGTCCGAATGTTCCCGCGATCAACATGGCAAGAATGGCCGCTCGTCTGCCGTAGAGTTGTTGTATTAGGATACCAGCCAAGGCCACAAAGGCCACGATCCAGCCCACCATCATTGCACGAGCGACTTCCAGAGTTGTTCCAAAGAGCTTAAATACAAGGGCAAGCGGCACCAGGAGTGGATAGCCAACCGTAACCCGATCAAGCCTTGAAACTATCCCTGGGCTCGTTTGTATGCCAAAGACTCCGTCTTCCGCGATGTGTTTCGCAGCCTGTAGATAAATCCCCTCATCGAACCAGGGTCGTGGACTATTGAGCATCTGTTGTGTCCCCCAGCCCACTACTCCAACCAGTATCACGATGAACAGAACGCCAAACCATCGCCGCCGCTCATTTTCTGTGTTGAGCTGTATCATAGGGGTTGCGAGAGTTTTGCAAAATCGGCACGGATTTTTTCGACAGTCAACACGGGTCCGAGCGCGTCTGCCGTGACCATCGGTTTGTTTGAGGTGAATGGAACGGCTAGTACCTGTAATGATCCTGGTTGTTCTGGATGCATTCCAATCACCTTAAATCCACACCGATTCAATAGGAGGGCGAGCGGTCGTGGCGAAAAAGACGAAACATGTTCAAAAATGAAAAATTCGCCGGGCTGTTCTTTTGGTGCGCCGATATTGGGGACGCTGATAAATAAAAACCCTGTATCGCGTAAAAGGGTTCGCGCATGTGACAACAGAGCGACAGGATCAAGGGCATGTTCTAACATTTGATCCAGGATGATTGCATCATATGTACGCGGAAAGCGCGTTGGGCGTCGTTTCAAAAACTGGTCAAACGTTCCTTGAAAAAATGGAAGCTTCAGGTGTTTTGTTCCAATACCCACAAAATTTGGCGCGGGTTCAATGGCGTAGCAATCACCTTTGTATAGATCTCGGATGACCGATAAAAAAGCTCCGGTTCCAGCACCGATTTCGAGCACCTTCTGACCCTGTTTCCATACGTTTGGAAAATACCCGATTTTTTCTTTTGATCGCCGTTTACGCCACGTAAGAATCTTTTCTACAGCTTCCGGTGACGCGTCTAACCCGTACACGCTTGCCGTGTACTCCTGTTGATAAAAATCGAGATACGCTTGTTCCGTAGCGCGTGGCGATACGTATACCATCTGACACGAATCACACAGAACATTGCGTACCCAACCGTGTCGTTCTTTTCGACGATTGAGTTGCGTCGCTCCCTCGCTCCCACACACCGGGCATACCTGCCGCTTCTCTGTCGAGGGCTGTTTCATGCCTAGCATACAATCATGTGTTTCCTCGACTAGTCAATGTTTTTTAACCACATAATAAACCCGATGTAGGAAAGTCCTACACCGAATATGGAGCCGTAAGCCATGATGGAGAGGACATGATCTGCGTAGAGGGCGAGCATAGTATTAAGGTCCATTATAGCTCCTTACAGGCGGACGTGGAGGTTGAATGTGGATATCCCATAGAGCCTTGATACTTGCCAAAATATCACGTCCGAGGAAGAAGTACTCCTTTTCGTAAGATTGGAAGTCCGATGTCATCCCCTGCGTACGAATCCCAAGACTGTTACACAGATAGAGCGCTCGTCCAAGATGAAACGACTGCGTGATGATCGTGGCTTCGGTGATCTGAAAGATGTCTCGGGCACGTTTACAGCTTTCATAGGTACGATACCCCTGCCCGTCGGTCTTGATCGCCTCTTTTGGAACACCAAGATTCATGGCGAGGGCTTGCATGGCGGATACTTCGTCGGTGTGAAATTTTCCATCGTCACCCGACATCAGAATCCATCCAGCCTTTTGTTCTTGATAGAGGCGCACCCCTGCTTTGACTCGATCAATGAGGACGTCTGAAGGCGTTCCATCACGCTTCACGCTTGCTCCAAGAACGATGACCGGTCGGGTTGAAGTAGCGAGCGCATCAAGGTGAACGCGGTGCGTGAGGAGCGTGCTCTGAACGCGTAGGACAAGCAGAGCAAAGATGATTCCAGCAGTAGTCAGCAAAAGAGCTACTCGTATAAGCCACGGTTTCATACTCATTCTGTTGTCGGCTTATCAAGTGTCAGTGTTTCGTGACCAATCCCCGTTCCCGTGATCTTTAATACATCTTTATCGATCTTTCCAAACTCTTTTGATGCAAGATTGTATTGGTTCACAGCTGTTCCAAGATGCTTTCCGACCGCTGCAAAATACTGATCATACGAGCTCATGTGGCGCTGGAGTTCGGTGATCCGCTGGCGAATTTCTTTTGCTTGTTCTTCGATTTTGAGGGCCCGCAGTCCCTGTACGACTGTTTGTAAATAAGCTGTAAACGACGTTGGTGAAACGATAATGACGTGATACTTCGTTGCAGCTCGTTGCAGAAGGTTTTCTGTATCCGCGGCAACTGCTCCGATTTTGTTAATGAGAAGATCGTAGTAAATGGCTTCATGCGGAATAAACATGAATGCAAAATCCATCGTCCCTTCTTCCGGACGGATATATTTTGCCGTTTCTTGAATACGCGTCTTAAGATCGTTCACGAATGTTTTTTCAAGAAGCTCTCGCTCTGCGTCCGTTGTTGCTTGCGATAAACGATTGTAGTTTTCAAGACTGAATTTTGAGTCGATAGGCACGATTTTGTCCTGTAAAAAAATGGCCGCGTCCACGATATCTCCATTCTTAAATCCGTACTGCATGTGGTATTGATCTGGTGCAAATACATTTTTGAGTAGTGTTTCCAAGTAGTATTCCCCAAGAATACCGCGCTGTTTTGGGTTGGTCAGGATTTTTTGGAGCTGATCAAGCTGCCCTGAAAATGAAAGGACTTGCTTATTCGTTTCTTCAATCTTCACCAAACGCTCCGTCACATCGCGCACGGTTTGCGTCATGTACTGCCCAGCTTGTCGCTGTTCTGCGTTTGTCGCCATCATTGTCGACTTCATATCCTGTGCCATCGTATCAAGTCGTTGATGCAGAAGCGTCAGAAGCGCAGGATCGATGGTCGGCGTGCGCCGCATGTCTTCAACCGTTTGTACAAGAGACAGGATTTTCCACGCACAAAAAGCGAGAATTCCCGCGAACAGAATACCGACAAAAAGAGAAATCGACATGACCGTATCATGCCTTCTGCGCGCCCTCTTGCCAAGCACGCGAGTGCGCGATAGTATCGCGAAACAAACACTCTCTACGTATGACCACTTTTTCACTTCGCGGTCCAAATGATTGGGACCCACAGGGCTACAACGACGAAGAAGAAAACACCGAAGATCTTAATGCACTGGGCATGAAGGCAACCGATGCGATGGGCGCTTCCGCTGATGACGACGAGGAAGATGAGGACGAAGATGAGGACGTCGAAAAATTGGTGGACGAGGAGGAAAATAAAGAGGCTCCTACGTCAGAAACATTTGAAGACGATGACAAGGCCGAAGAAGTCGTTGATGAGCTCAAAGAGCTTGATCGACTTGCAAAGGAACTTGAACAGGAGGACATGGGGCTAGATGACGGCGAAGACGAGTAAGAACTTCACGATCTTCCCCTTCAATCCGTTGAATGAATTGATTGCGCGCCCGCGCAATCTTTTTATTATAGGCTGTTCGACATAGATCTTGCTCAATCACACGGCGTAAAAACGCGTGGACACTTGATTCCGGTGCGACATGCATTGGGGCAACCCCCCAGTTTCCCTGCTGGTAGACGGTGCCGTCTTCGGTCACGAAATAGATGTATGTATCGTATCCGGGTATATCCAAACGATACGCTGTCGCGCGCGTCAGTACCTGCTCTGCTGGATGCGTGAACGTTGTTGCAACCCCCTCTGTTCCAACGGGGTGACGTTCACGCCATAATGGATGCTCATACGAGGCGGCAATTGACTCAGATGTTGACGCGGTGCCGCGTTCGCGTTCGGTTGTGCGTTCAAGAAGATGGGGCATACGTTTCAAGTGAAGAATAGGTAAAATAAAAAAATCGCTCGGACCAACGATCCTCAGCGATCATGCGATTCCATACGAGGGCAGAAAAAACTTGTCCGCGTATGGGATCGCGTGATCATTGTCGATCCCGTGATGGAATGTACGTCACTTAAAGGCACGCGTTCCTAGAGTTGTGTGGTCATGCGTTCAAGCGACGTGGGAAGAGATTCTTCCCACAAGTCCCTCCCGCACAGAAGTTACCCGCGCGTGCTTCCCCGGAATTTCTTCTGGAGCGCACTGATACACGCTTGTACTTGTGCCGTGGTGGGCTGCTGGGTTGGCGAACGCGTGGGTGCGCTATTCGTCCGCACAAGGCGAGCCTTTTGTGGAAGAAACAACTCCTCCACGAGAGCTTCCTTGGCCTGTGTGGCAGTCCATTCCTGCATGGGGTCACC
>CAZJEZ010000069.1:0-4512 GCA_964545235.1 uncultured Gammaproteobacteria bacterium | reverse complement strand
TGGGAGGGTCCTCCGTACCGATGTCCTGCGTCACGTACCAGCGCATCCGCGTCAGGAAGCGCTCCCGAACGGCGGCCGTCATGCCGGCCGTGTCGTTCTCGATCTTCTGGATCTCAGCGACATCCACGCCGAGCACCTTCGCGAGATCGTCCGGCTCGACTTCGAGAGCCTGGCGGATGAACGCGCAGGCCCGACCCGCGAACGAGATGTTGTCGCCGAAGAGCAGCGTGTACGCCGCCAACTCCCGGCACCGGTTGAGCGTGGCGAGCGTGAGGACGAAGTCCTTGGCCTTGGGCTCGGCGCCGCCCTTGGGGGCCGTGTTCGTCCACGGAACACCCGTGACACGCACGATGTGCCGATCGAACTGCTCCTCGTGCACATACGTATGTGCACGCGTCGAATTCATCTCTGACATAAAATGAACAACTCCTCTCTTTGTTCACGCTCCGATCCATTCAGAGCGACTGGCATTTGTAGCAAAAAGATGTCACTCTGTCAACCATGTTTCAGCCTTTACCAAGCGATTTTAAAGATCGACCTCGCCTGATGCGATGGTACGCGCACCTACTTATTCTCTTTCGACGACGCCCAATCAAAAGCGTGTGCTGTGAATCCTTACGAAAAAAAGACTACGCCTGCAAAGGCTGTCCGACTTTATATAATACAAACTCCCCCAACCGACTGTACCGGTTCCTTGCCCGTTTTGGGACAAAACGTTAGGTGGGTAAGGTAAGCAAAAACCTCCAGGCGGAGGGTTGAAGAAGGGTGTGCGATAAAGTGGCTAGACACACCCACGGACACGCGGAACAGACACCAGGGGCGCGTCCTCGAGGAGGTCACTGAAGGCGTCCCAGTATTCATCGCACCGGCAGCGTCCCTTGCTAATGCGGCCCTGACAGAGCGCGCAGATCGGAGGTCGTGGACCGGCCTCCGCGTCTTGCCGCGCATGAGCTACACGTATTTTTTCCGTAAACGTCATAGACGTCACCCGTATCCTTTCTGAAAAAGATCATAACACAAGCCCTTCTTGACAAAAAGGCCGTCTCATAGAATAGTTTGCGCCTGGTGTCACCGACCAATCGCATGGGGCGACAACAGGTGAAACAACGCAAAAAGGAACCTTCGACATGGCGAGAAACGCAGAACAGAGCCTCGGAACCAGCAGGTACACAACCATCGCAGCCCTCCGCGCGGCGGACATGTTCGTCGGAAGCGACCCGAACTACACTCCGGTGAACGACGAACAGCGTAGCTGGCTCAAGCGCGTCTACGAGCACGGGGCAAGCGAGATCGAGCAGCTCCACGAGATCCAGGCGAACGCGACACAGAACCCCGACGAGCACGTCAGGTTCCTCGCCAAGCACGGCTGGGACGCGCAGATCACCACGTGCCCGCCCAAGGGCTTCCTGACCGCCGCAGTGCTCGACCTCCTCGTGCACTGGGTCAGGCCCGGCCAGCAGCACATGATCCGCATCGACGGCGTCGGAGAGTTCCCCGCTGTGTACCTCGACCACGGGGTGGAGGTCCTCGAGCGCCGCGAGGATGGCGGCATGTTCGCCAAGATCTCGACGAAGACCGGCAGCCGCGTCCTCATCGCCATGCCCGAGCGCGCGCCCTCCGACGTCCTCGCCCTCGATCGCCTCGCGAACGAGCTCTTCGAGGGCCCGACCACCCCGCACCGCCGCACGCACGGCATCACCTTCCCGATGGTCGACCTGACCTCCAAGCAGAAGTTCGAGTGGCTCGCGGGCCTCACGATCAACGGCGCGAACGGTGAGTTCGTCGTCACGGAGGCCGTCCAGCAGGCAACCCTCAAGATGAACCACGAGGGAGCCCGCGCCCGCACCGCCGACGAGATGGGCATCCGTGCGACCTCGGCCCCGCCGCCGCCCCTCCAGATCGATCGCCCCTTCGTCGTCGCCTTCGAACGCCCCGGCGTGGCGCGGAAGGTCTACACCGCCTACGTCGGCTACGACGCCTGGAAGGACCCGGGCAGCCTCGGCGCCTGAAACTCCTCCACGCACCTCGCGCACGCCATGCACCCACCACTCGGGTGCATTTTGATAACAAAATTGACAAAGACCCTGTTTCCACTTACGTTGTACCAGCTAAAACAAAGCTCTCCGGAGGTGTCCTTTGAAAGACGCATTCTCATTTCTCGCCGGTCTCCTGTGCATCGTGGGGTTCATCCCATACGTCCTCTCAATCTGGCTTACGAGACATCAACCGCTCGGCACACCGGGCAAGGCCGAACCAACGAAAGCATCCTGGATCGTCTGGGCTCTGCTCGATGGCATCACCCTCGCAGGAATGATCGCCAAGCGCACCACAAACGGACAGATCGTGGGCGCCCTCGTAGGATCATGGGTGGTCGTCGGACTCACCCTCAAATACGGCAAGGGTGGATGGACCAAGCTCGACATCGGATGTATCGCGAGCGGGATCGTCGGCATCGCTCTCTGGGCCACGCTGAAAGATCCTCTGTTGGCAATCGGGGTCAGTCTCACCGTCCTGTTCGTAGGTTCGATCCCCACGTTCATTTCTACGTGGAACAACCCGGGAAGCGAGAGCAAGAGCAGCTGGACGATCTTCTGGTTCTCGGGCGTGGCCGCGATGTTTGGCATCCCTCACTGGACCTTCGAACACGCGGCACAACCACTCGTATTCTTCGCCGTCCAGAACATCATGCTGTTCCTCCTGTACGTGCGCCCGTGGCTCCAACGAAACCTCGCGTCACGCCTCACGCCATCCTGAAGACGCATGCACCCGCCACTCGGGTGCATTTTGATTACAACCGCAAAGGACGCGTCTACAAAAGGAAATGAATAGCTGTGCCAATACACGCCCCCGCAACGACAAGGAGATACCAATGCTTCTTGAGATGTTTGCCCCCAAATAGAAAACTCTCTTCTTTCTTAGGTAACAGACAACGAACATCCGCTGGATCAAAAATGCTCGGCTTTAATTTTTCTCCCTTCACGATTTGAGAAATCCGAAACCCTCCATAAATTGAAGGCAGAATCCCCACACCGTTACACCCCAAATTATACAGAAGGACACGATTGCACGGCTCTTCACCGACACAGCGCAGACCGTTCGGCGTATACCCCATCAACCCATGCCACAAGTGCGTGTACTCAAAACGTGTTTTCGCATGGCGATAGGTACGTCGCACAAATGTGTCGATCATCTTTTTCGCCTCCTCGGGATACGGATGCTCGCGCGAGTAGTTATTTGTATCATCCATCAGCGCTTCAGGACCGCCAATACACACGAGGCTTTTCCCCGCCCCATGAGGGCGTCGCGTTAAATAGTAATAGGGATCTGATTCATATGCCGCGCTCGTCGTCTTGGGATGAGAAGGAAAATAGCTGATCGCTGTAGGAGCCATGCGCGGCTGTTCAACGAATGCAGCCATATACCCAACCGATCCACGAACAAGGTGATGAAACTTTGTGTCGATATCTGATCCCAACATATTCCGTATCTGCATCCGCTCAAATCCGTTGGTACAAAGGATCACCCTGGATGCCGTTACCATGTGCTCACCAGATGTTAACTCTACCTCCTGTTCATATAACGTCACCGTATCAATCGGCGTTTGTTCGGTAAGAACAAGGCGCTTCGGATAGCGTTTAAGCAACGCCGTGAGCGCTTCTTCACAAAAACGAGCGCTATTCATACAACCCTTCTTTGCAGGCAGAGCGGCAATATAGCGGTGATCTTTTGTCTGAAGGAGTTCCGCGATTTTTTCATCTGGCACCGTTTTCCAAAGCTTGCGCAAGGATTGTGGGATACGATGCGCGTGTTTGAACGAGCTGGCAATAAAAACAATATTCGTCGGGAGTCCGGCCTCGACGCGCTTTTCGGTATTGTGCAAATGCGCAAGAAGCTCATCAAGATCCATGCATCCCGCGTATCCCGTGAACACGTCGCATGGCGTCTGTAAACCGAGCGTGTTACGTATCCCTTCAAGAAGCTCCCAAGCTGATTCAACCGCCTGTTGCCCTTCTGCCGCCATTTCAAGACCAAACTCATGTACAATATCCGCGAATGGCCGCTCAAAATAACTGACGAGTTGCCCTGCATTATGGCCCGTAGCTCCATGGGCAACGCGATTCGCCTCAATGAGCACAATCTTTTTTCGCGTCCGTGTCAGCAAAAAGTACGCAGTAGTGATACCAGAAATACCCGCCCCAATAATGGCGATATCCGTTGTGTGCTTCCCGGAAAGCCGATTGATGGTTCGCGTTTCTTCGAGTTGCTCAATCCAAGGCGAGCGTAGCTGAAGGTTCGTCATACGAATGATAATAGCATATCCGCTCCCCCGTTTGTTCGCCAACACAGAGCAAACGAATGCGAAAAACAAAAACGTCACCAAGGAAGGTGACGCGGGAGCGATCAGGTCAGAGAGATGCCGATCTTCGGGAGAACGTTCCCGAGCACGACGCCATGACCCGCGATGAAGCTGAAGTTGCCGCGGCCACGAAGAGGAAAGGCGCCTCGCTCGTG
>CAZJEZ010000068.1:0-4680 GCA_964545235.1 uncultured Gammaproteobacteria bacterium | reverse complement strand
ACGAATCGTATCACGAGTGATCGTAACCTCCTTTGGTTCTTTTGCCTTTTCGCCTTTTGGCGGGAGGCGAAATATCGTGAGCGTCACCTGGGTTCCTTTTGGACCACGGATAAGCGTGACCGCTTGCTCAACCGTCATGCTTTCCGTGCTTGTTCCGTTGATAGAAAGGATCAGATCCCCCGCAAGAATGCCCGCGCGTTCAGCAGGCATACCTGGTAATGGTGCAACAACTTGAAGCTGACCGTCTTTTAGCCCAATCTCGGCACCAATGCCTTCAAACTTTCCTTCCAACGAAGCAGCGAACTCGGTTGCCACCTTTGGATCAAAGTAGACGGTGTAGGGGTCATTCACGCTGTTTGCAAGGCCTTGCAACGCTCCGTAAAAGAGCTGCTTGTCCGTGACTGGTTGCAGGTAGTACCGCTCCTTCATCATCTTCCAAAGATCCCAAAACTGCTTGAAGTCGACATCTTGCACCGTTGCCGGCATGCCTTTATATAAACCCGTCACAGCTCCCTTTGTCGGATCCGATACCCCCGTAAGACGCGACGAAGGCGAGGCGATCGTGCTATGACCAATCGCAAACCCAACGCACAACGCGAACACAATCCAGCCGTAGCGTTTTGTTGATGAAGCAAGTTCGTTTGGAGTCATAGACACTACGCCGCGTCTGGCGCACTTATGATGTCCGCTCCGAGCGAGCGCAAACGCTCATCGAGCGCCTCGTATCCCCGTGAAACCATTTCAGCTCCATGAATAATCGTTTCTCCTTCCGCCACGAGTCCGGCGAGCACCATGGTTGCCCCAGCACGTAAATCAAGAGAACGGATTTCTGTTCCACGTAATGGCGTTGGACCCGTAATGATAACACGATGCGGGTCAGCGATAACGGCATTTGCTCCCATCTTGATGAGCTCACTGATATACCCCATACGCCCTTCAAAAAGCGGATCTTGAATCAGGGACGTGCCCTGTGCCTGGGTGGCAAGAAGACCGAAGGGAGCTTGCAAGTCTGTTGGAAATCCTGGGTAAATAAGTGCTTGCAGTTTAAATGCGTCGATACGTCCAACACCCTGAACGCGAAACGATCGGCGTGGGCCCGGTTCAGCCTTGATACCGACACGCGTAAGCGTACTGATAATCGCATCCAAATGCGTCGTTTCCGTTGGACGCATAACCACATCCCCTTTTGTAAGAGCGCTCGCGACGGCAAACGTCCCCACTTCGATCATGTCCGGAATAACTTCCCAAGGTTGTTTTGGAGCCTTCAGTGACGTGACGCCTTGGATCTCTAGTTCATGCGTACCGATCCCCTTGATTTTGGCGCCGCAGGTATTTAAAAAGTCGCACAATGTCTGAACATGGGGCTCGGCAGCCGCCAAGCGGATAGATGTCTTCCCCTTCGCTAGTACCGCCGCCATGATGAGATTCTCTGTAGCTGTAACACTGAATTCCGGAAGAATAATATGCGCTCCCACAAGCCGCTGTGATTCCAGGTACAGCTGTCCATCGGCGGCACGTTCATAGGAAGCGCCGAGTGCACGCAACGCAAACAAGTGTGTATCAATAGGACGATTTCCAATACTGCATCCTCCTGGTTCCGCTACCACAATCCGCTTAAAACGCGAAAGCATTGGACCAAGGAGCAAAATCGAAAAGCGCATGCGCTTCATTTTTTTTGGATCAAGCTTCGTTGGATCCAGGTCATTCGTGTTGATCTCTAACTCATGATCACCAACCCAAGACACACGCGCCCCCATGTCCGAAAGAATCTCCAGTAAAAGAAGAAGATCAGACAATCGTGGAACATTGGTGAAGCGCATGGTTCCACGCACCAAAACGCTCGCCGCCACAAGCGGACCAATCGCGTTTTTCGCCCCAAAAATAGGAACGCTCCCACGAAGGTGAGCGCCTCCATGCATGATGAATTTCATAGATGATAAGTCGACGAACCGTTTGTTCTAGGATACGCTGTACGCAATCTATTGTCGAGCTATGCCACGCGTCCCCTTTCACCGTCGAATCCTCCCCTGGATCTACCTCGCGATCTTTCTTGCGTTAGCTCCGTTGCTTTTACTGTACACCGCTGGATATAACTACAACACCAAAAAACAAGTAGTTGAACGTTCAGGAACCTTGATTGTGGACACAACTCCAAAGTCAGCGCGCATCATCATTGATGGTACCGATACCGGCGAGACGACGCCGATGACGTTTCAGCATGCCTCTATCGGAACACACCACGTACGTGTCGAGCGCGAAGGCTATCTTCCCTGGGAACGCGACGTGGACATCAAACCAGAACAAGTCACCTTCGCAAACAACGTGATCCTTTGGAAAGAATCTGTTCCTACTCTGCTCGCTGGGGGTGGGTATCTTCGCATCGCTTCCGATCCACAAGGAACCCGTGTCGCCCTCCTTGCCACATCTACGCAAGGAATCGTGATTCTCTATAGCGATCCTATTCGCGGCATGAGCGCCCCCCAACTCCTAAAGGGATCAACGCCCGATACGCGTATTTCAAAACTCCAATGGGACCCAAGCGGAAAGGCCGTTCTCATAAGCGACGCAACAAACGTCTCCGCATGGTGGTCAAAACCCCTAGGAACCGATGCCCCCTTTGCCGAAGCCCTTCCACAAGCGCTCTATCGATGGACAGACCAGGGACTGCTCGGCATCAACCAAAACAAACGTTACCGATTAGATCCGGAATTAGGACATCTTGAACGCGATACCGTGGCGACCCACATCGTTGACGAAGAAGATTCGTACATACTGCACACCACAACGTCCTCTTCAGGGTTATTACTCACATCGGCACGTTTCTTTTCAGACAAGACCTATTCCCTTCCGAGTGGGGCTTGGCATTTTACCGGCGTCAACTCATCGCACATTCTTGTTCAAGATCAACACCGCTACCTGTCCGTGAACGTCGATGATCCGATGCCATCGGTCGTGTACGCACCCGGCAACGAACTCGCACTCAATCCGGAATCAAAAACCCCGATGGCGCTTCTCGGGAATAATCAAGAGCTTTGGTTATGGGATATCGTGAACCCTCCCGAACTCCTCCGCCGAGAATCCGCACTCGCCCCCTCATTCGCCTGGCACCGTTCTGGGTTCGCGGTGGTATTCGCAAATCAAACAACCGTTTTTGCGACCAACCTGTACCACAAAACTGATCGAACGACACAAGCCCTCGCCACGTTCGACGCGATTACCGACATAACTATTCAAAAAAAATCGATTCTTGTGGCCGGAAGCGTTCAAGGCGTTACCGGACTGTACGCACTTGCAATTGAATAGCTCCTCGAATCTTCTCCGCCATCGCTGCCGCTTCACCCTCGCCATACGAACCGCCCGGCCAATGTATGAGTCCATCGTTCGGCCAACGTGGAATCAGATGCATGTGTAGATGAGGAATGATCTGCCCCGCATCATGACCGGCATTGTGCATAACATTGATCCCCTCAACAGAAAGACTACTGGTAAGCGCTATCGCCATCCGTTTCACGGTGCGCATCACCGCCATCAATGAGGCTTCCGAACTATCACGCACGTCAGTGGCGTGTATTTTTGGAATAACTAAAACATGTCCGGAATGCACGGGATGGATATCAAGAAACGCAATCGTCTCGTCGTCCTCATAGACGCGATGGGACGGAATCGTTCCCGCAACAAGAGCACAAAAAAGACAGTCAGAAGAATGGGTCATAGATAGTTAGAGGAGTAACGCAAGCGTAATCAAGAAACTCGCGATTGTGAATGGGATCACCGAACGACCATCAACCAAGAGAAGAAAGACACCTCCAGCGACAATGCAACTCACGACAAACGCAAGAACACGATTCATCCGAGCGCTCGCGACAGGCATCGAACACACAAGAAGCATACATGCACCGACAGCCACCCAATAAAGCGATACAAACGGCAAAACCGAACCGGGCACGGCCCATTCCATCAACACACACACCCCAACAAGCGTCATAGCCGCGTAGGCCGCATGACGTACGCACCCTTGCATGCATTCACGTACCGTGATCTTCATAGGAGGTTGTGCCGTTTTAAGATGACGCCTCCTTCGCGACGTATCCACAAAAGCCAGTCCTGCCACGATCGCACCGGATGCTCATACCGGAGCTGTCCCGCCCGTACGTCCACGGCACCATCACGCGGGAAGACCCCTGGCGCAGCCAACACAAGCTTTGGACGTGGTTCAAACGGATCCAACGTAAACCGCGTGCGCAGACGGAGCCACTCATCAACCGGACGAGCTGGAGCGACGTACGGCGTTCGAACGGCGTACACACCTTCCGCCCGTGGGTCGGAGGCGTCCGTCAGGCGTCGTGGTTGCGGATAAAACAACGCTTCTTTTGTGAGAGCAAAATAGCCGTCACCCACGATTCGCACATCGCCCTGCGGGGCCCGTAAGAGAACATCTGTCGCTCGCTCTTGTGGCGCACGATGCAACGCGTATGGCGTATGTGTTTTTCCGATCTGTGCAGCGGCAGTCCCAAGGAATACCTGACCTTTCCCTTCTACATGAAACGTTTGAAGAGCAACGTGCTGCGAGTTCGTCCACACAACAACGGAAGGCGTACCGGTACTGTATCCGACTTCATCCGCCGCATAAAAACGTGGTCCAAACACCCAGCGTCGTGCATTGGTGCCGACCGTGCGAAT
>CAZJEZ010000067.1:0-4770 GCA_964545235.1 uncultured Gammaproteobacteria bacterium | reverse complement strand
AGTGACGCGCTCGTAATCGACGTGGATTATATTCGCTCTCGACGATTAGCGGAGTCTATTGCGCATTCACACGATCAACCGACATTGTTTGTGGTGGATGGGGCGTGTGCAGAAGAGGACGTCATGCGTGTCCAGATGGATGCACGTCGCCGGTTGACATGTCTTTCGAAAACGCTATCCAACGAAGACGCTACGTCGGCGGGCATGTTTTTTCTCCCATCTCATGCGCTTATAGCTACACGTGAAGCGAGCGCACAGGTTCGTGCTACTTTGGGGCCCAAACAGGCGCGTATTGAGGATGTGCTGCTTGCGCTCAATGAACGTCAGCCGGTATTTACAGAGCATGTTGGTGTACGTGATTGGGTGGAGGTGGATACGCCCGAAGAGCTTCATAATGCTTCGGTCTATGTCGCTGAACAAGCTTCGATACTCGTAACGCCGTGTGCAGGAGTATGACCATTTTTTTTGCTATTGATCGTGGATTGGTTGCGCGCAATATCCTTCGATGTGGGGTTCTTGACCATGTGCTTGCTCGCCCTGACACGCGCGTAGTACTCCTCCTTCCAAAACGACCCGGAGGGATTCCGGACTACTTTCGTCAGGAGTTTTCGGATCCCCGCATCACGCTTGAGGAGGTTCCTGAACGGCACGATTCGTTTTGGTTGTCGCGTATTTGGCTTCCGGTTATCAATAACCTTGTTTACTCACAGCACACGGATATGCTTGCACGTGTGGGGAGCGGGAAGGTGAAACCGGTGCCCTCTTGGTGGTACCCAATTCATTCGCGATTATTTCGTTTGTTGTCGAGGTTTTCTTTTTTGAAACGCGTGGTTCGCGAGATAGATTATCAAGCGTTTCGTCCGAGCAAGGGGTTTGATGCGTTGTTTGCGCGGTACAAGCCCGACGTTGTTTTTTGTGGATCGATTATTTCCAAATACGATATTGCCATCATGAAGGCGGCAAGACGGCATGGTGTTCCAAGTATTGGTATGCAAAAGGGTTGGGATAATTTGCAACGTCAATTGATCCGACACGTGCCTGATATCTTATTGATTCAAAATCCATTGATGACAAAGGCGGCGGAACAGGTACAGATGATTCCTTCAACGCGCTTACGTCTTGTTGGATTTCCTCAGTTTGATGCGTATACCCAGGCGCATAAGCGTCCGACATCTGAGGTGAAAACGATCTTTTTTGGTTCGGAAGGGGTGTGGACGCCGGATGATCATCAGTTAGTTGAACGATTGATCGCATGGCATACGAGCGGCGCGTTTCCATTTCCGACACGCTTGATTATTCGTCCGCATTTTAGCGCGGTTGCACGGAATACGTATGAGCGATTCCGGAACATTCCGGGCGTGGTCGTTGATGACGCGTATCGGTTCGGAACGTTCTTTTCTGACACGTGGGATCCATCACGAGAGGACCAGGCGCATTTTGTGGACGAACTTCTTGGGGCGGATGTCGTGGTTGCTGTTGCCTCGACGCTCTCTTTGGATGCGGCATGTGTTGACGTGCCGATTATCAATATCGCCTACGGAGCCTACAGCGCTCAGGGGGTTGATCTTACCGCTAACTTGTATAAAGCGGATCATTATCTTCCAGTCCTTGCTTCAGAAGCTGTCGAGCTTGTTCGTTCGGATGAAGAGCTGTTTTCAGCTGTCGTGCGTTCGATTCAGGATCCGACCTATCGTTCCGAGGGACGCAAACGTCTTCGTGAGACAATGTGTGGTCTTTTAGATGGTCAATCAGCGAGCCGTATCGCTCACGAACTTCTGTCTATACAACCTTCTTCTTTTGATCGGTTGCCCGTGCGCTGTCCGGTATGTGCATCGAATACGGTATGTGAACTTGATCGCCGAACAACGAAGGAGGGTCATCTATTGCGCACGATTGTGTGCACCGCTTGCACACACGCGTTCCTGTCCCCACGCGCCTCGGATGAGGAGTATCAAGCGTATTACGCGTCTGGATTTAGCAAAGAGTTTAATCAAATTGCCCCACAGGTGGATCTCGTGCGTCTTGCCGAGTCAAATCGAGCGAAAACAGAGCGGCTCTTGAAATTCGTGTCTCCCAAGGTTCGGCCCGGATCAAGAATTTTGGAAATAGGGGCTGGTTACGGAAACGTGCTTGCGGGTTTACGAGCGACGCAACCACGAGCACTCGATGGGATCGAGGTTGATCCAATGGCATTACGCGTGGCTCGCGAGGTGCATGGCTTGGAGTTGTTCCCTGGAACCTTGGAGACGTTTATTGAAACTTGGCAAGGGGAGCCGTATGATGTGATTCTTATGCATCATGTGTTGGAGCATATGCTTGATTTACCGCGTGTTGCTTCGTGTCTCCAAAAACTTTCTCATACAGGCACGCTGCTGTATGTGGGTGTTCCGAATATCCGCGCGCTCATGGTGCCGAAGGATTTATTTTTTCGTTTTCCGCACGTGCATTATTTTTCTCCACCGAGCCTGGCACAGTATCTGCGAGACGTTGGGTTTCTTGTTATTGATCCGGGGGCAAATTTACGAAAACAGCTCACTTATCTAGCCACGTATGATACGGCGACAGACCCATGTCTAACGGATCAGCTTATTCGCGGACGAGAATCGGTTTTCACGACACGTGCTCGTTTGTTTGTTCAAGATAAGCGACAGTGTTTTCGTCTTTTTATTCGCGACCGTGTTCGTCCTATGGCTCCATCCTGGATCAAGCAAGTGGTACGCGCCCGTCGCGCCCGTGTTCTATGATTTCTATTCCATGTCCTGTGTGTTCGTCGAAAGACT
The DNA here is from genome assembly GCA_964545235.1 of uncultured Gammaproteobacteria bacterium. GTDB lineage: Bacteria > Patescibacteriota > Patescibacteriia > 2-12-FULL-60-25 > 2-12-FULL-60-25 > CAZJEZ01. The sequence goes on along the minus strand of CAZJEZ010000067.1, from coordinate 1,990 downwards.
ACACGCTTGTTGCCACGAAGGCTGATTACACGGAAGATGTGTGTAACGTGTTGTGCGCGTCATGCGGATTGGTCTACATTAATCCACGATCAACTGAGGAAGAGCTTCAGGCATACTACAAAGAACAGTTTATTCAAGATCGTCATCAAATCGCGGATCATGAAGCTGCTAAAGAACGGGCTCGTCTCAAAGGGAGTGAACGTAAGTATTCGGCAGAGGGTTTGAAAGACGGGCTTACGTCTTCTTCGCGCGTGCTCGAGATTGGGTGTAGCTACGGCTTTCTTCTGCACGTGATTCAAAGGGCAGTTGGATGTGCCGTGCGTGGGGTCGAGCCATCTGGCGTTTCTGGATACTTTGCGGAGCGAGAATTCGGGATCCCGGTGTTTCATGGGTCTGTTGAAGAGTATCTTGCTACGCCAAACGAGGGACCGTTTGATCTCATTATTTTGTATCATGTATTGGAACACGTGCCGTATCCCGTGTCCGTGTTGGCACGTTTACGTGAGCGCCTCGCTCCTACGGGAAGGCTGTATGTCTGCGTGCCGGATGTGACACATTTACAGGAGCCACTCGAGACGTTTTTTCAGGTGCCGCACCTGACAAGCTTTTCTCCGTGGAGTTTATCACGGACGTTGATTGACGCTGGATTTGTTCCCACGAAGCTAACACGTAAACTTCGATCACCAAAAAGCGGTATGGAGTTGTTTGCACGTATTGGAACGGGGGATATGGCTGAGTTATCGGGCTTATACCTGATTGGGAAAGATCCGAAGGCTGTTTCGCGTTATTTGAAACGTGTGCAGGCTGTCTACGGGTCGTTGCGTGCCATAAAGCGAGCGCTTGCCCGTGTTGTTCCGGCAGCCTTTCTTGAACGAGGTGCGTTATCTGTGCGTCGTGGGCTGCGTCGTGTATTTGATCGATCTTGACGAGAACTCTATGTTTATCGCGATCATGGGGACGGGAATGGTTGGAGGGGCGCTTGCCCGTTATTTTGCTTCTGTTGGACGTACGGATATTGGCCTGTATGATCCGCCTAAGGGGTTGACGGACGTGAATGTTCTCGCGTCTTCGAGCGTTGTATTTGTTGTTGTTCCGACGCCCTACTATCTCGATGGCTCCGGATTTGATGACTCGTTTATGCGGGCGGCACTCGACGCGATTCCCGGATCTGGAAAGATTGTTGTCTTGAAATCCACGATTCTTCCAGGGACAACAGATGCCTTACAGGCCATGTATCCGCAGCATCACTTGCTGTTTAATCCGGAGTTTTTAACGGAAGCGACGGCGGATGAAGACATGCGTCATCCAAAGCGACAGATTGTTGGATATACGCAAACGAGCAAACAGGATGCGCAGACGGTACTGGATCTTCTTCCTTCTGCGCCATTTCAAACCGTTATGCCCGCGAATGCCGCGGAGATGGTGAAATATTTTGGAAATGCGTTTTATGCGCTCAAGGTAGCGTATGCAAATCAAATGTATGATTTGTGCCAAGCGATGGGGATTGATTATGGCCTTGTACAAGCGTGTGCAACAGCAGAACCTATGATCGTGGGAGACCCGACAAATACGCACCTCACGATTTTTCATAAGGGGTATCGTGGGTATGGGGGCAAGTGTCTGCCAAAGGATACACGCTCAATTATTCAGCTCGCGCATAGAGCCGGGGTCGATCTCACATTATTGAAAGAAGCGGAGGCCTACAATAACGCCCTCACGCATGACCAGGGGCTCAATATTCAATGGGAAGAAGGGTCGCCAACGAAACCGGGTACCGCTTCCTAGGTCCCTTGTCTTCGTAAGACGATGCCGATGGTTTTTAAGAGGATAGCAGCATCGAGTACGAGTGAACGATGTTTGATGTAGTACAAGTCGTACTGAAGTTTTTTGAGGTTATCCTCTAGGTGAGCTGTTGGTGTCAGATACAGAACCTGCGCCCAGCCGGTAAGCCCTGGTCGTGCAAGATGACGCAAGGCATAGTAGGGCACTT
>CAZJEZ010000066.1:2586-4860 GCA_964545235.1 uncultured Gammaproteobacteria bacterium | reverse complement strand
CAAGAGATTCTTTGCTATCTTTCTGGGAAAATGCGCATGAATCGCATCCGTCTTACCCCGGGAGACGACGTTCAACTCGAAATGAGCCCTTACGATTTGACAAAGGGCCGAATAACCTATAGATTATAGCCCACTTATGAAGGTACGATCCTCCGTCAAACCCATGTGTCGCGAATGCTCTCTTACACGCCGTAAGGGTCGCGTTGTCGTTATTTGCAAGAAGAACCCAAAACATAAGCAACGTCAGGGCTAACTTTATTTTCATCCTATGGCACGTATTGCAGGAGTCACTCTTCCAGCCGCGAAACGCATCGACGTCGCGCTTACATACATTTACGGTATTGGTAACACGACCGCGAAGGCTATTCTCGCGAAAACAAAAACAGATCCAACGATTCGTGTGAAGGATCTGACGGAAGCTCAAGCGAACATGCTTCGCGACGAGGTGGAAAAGAACCATCGCGTAGAAGGTGAACTCCGCCGTGAAGTGCTTAGCAACATCAAGCGTTTAAAAGAAATCGGTTCCTATCGTGGTTCTCGCCACATCAAAGGGCTCCCAGTCCGTGGTCAGCGCACCAAGACAAACTCTCGTACCATTCGCGGCAACGTCCGTAAGACGATGGGTTCTGGAAAACGTAAGCTTGAAAAGACCTAATCCCTCCCTATGAGCGAAGAACAGAAGAAAGGTGCCGCTTCAGCCGAAGCGTCGACCAAGACAGCAAAAGCAAAACCAGCACGCAAGGGATCGAAAAAGGCGAAGAAACAAATCTCGTCGGGTCTCGCGTTTATTCAGGCCACGTACAATAACACCATCGTGAGCCTCTGTGATCCAGATGGGAATGTGCTCGCCTGGTCCAGTGCTGGCACCGTTGGTTTTAAGGGCCCAAAGAAGGCGACTCCTTACGCAGCCTCCGTTATTGTTCGCGATGTGGTTGAAAAAGCCCAGGATTATGGCTTGAAAGATGTGCATGCCTTTATTTCCGGTGTTGGTCAGGGTCGCGAAGGAGCTATCCGCGCACTCAACGCAAACAACGTGAATGTTTTGTCCATCAAGGATGTTACGCCTATTCCACACAACGGCTGTCGTCCTCCGCGCCCACGCCGCGTCTAATTATCTCCATGGCTGATTGGTCCCTATGAAACTCAAACTCACCGCCAAACATTCCCGTCGCGAAGGCGTGGCTCTCACCGACCGCACCTCGACAGCCCGCGCACTTGCCCGCCGTCCGTTCGCTCCTGGCGTTCATGGCCCAACGGGTCGTACGCGTCAGACGGATTACGCGAAACAGTTGCGTGAAAAACAGAAAGCGAAGCGCATTTACGGTCTCAATGAGCGTCAGTTTTCTAATCTCTTTGAAGAAGCTGTTTCGAAACAGGGCAATTCCGGAGAAACCATGATCCAGCTCCTTGAGCGCCGTTTGGATAACGTCGTGTATCGCGCTGGTTTGGTGAAGACGCGTGCCATGGCTCGTCAGGCGGTTTCTCACGCGCATTTTAATGTGAACGGCAAAAAGGTGAATATCCCATCGTATCGTGTTCGTGCTGGTGAGATTATCACGATTCGCGATACAAAAAAGGGTAAGGGTATGTGGAAGGGGATTGAAGAGGCTCTCCAGAAGAAAGAATCGCCATCTTGGCTTTCGGTTGATGCGAAGGACGTTTCGGTGAAGGTGACTTCTATCCCAGGCGGCACAGAATTGCTCCAGCAGCCATTTGATTCGAAGATGATTGTCGAGTTCTACTCACGTCAATAATTCATCGGCCGGTGGTCGGTGATGAACCTTCATCCATTCATTATTTCTTTCTATGGAGCCTATCTTACTTCCCTCCAAAATCCGCTTCGCCAAGGGCGAGCGTCCACACGAAGGCGTGCTCACGGTTGAACCGTGCGCGCAGGGCTATGGCACAACGCTTGGAAATGCGTTGCGTCGCGTGCTCTTGTCTTCGTTATCCGGTGCGGCAGTGACGGCGGTCAAAATAAAAGGTGCCGATCATGAGTTCTCGACGATGAATGGCGTGAAAGAAGATGTTTTGGAAATCATTTTGAATCTTAAGGGTCTTCGCGTGAAGCTGTTTTCCGAAGAGCCTGTGAAGCTTTCCTTGAAGGTAAAGGGCGATCGCACGGTTACTGCCGCGGATTTCGAGAAGGATGCCCAAGTTGAGATTGTGAACACAGACCTTCACATCGCTACCTTGACGGACTCCAAGGCCTCGTTTGAGCTTGATATCTGGATTGGTCCGGGTCGTGGATTCCGCACGACAGAAGACCGCGGC
>CAZJEZ010000066.1:1144-2576 GCA_964545235.1 uncultured Gammaproteobacteria bacterium | reverse complement strand
GTTCTCAATGTGTCATACAAGGTGGAAGCGACACGTGTTGGTGATAAAACAGACTACGATAAGCTTGTTTTACGCATTGAAACAGATGGAACGATGGACCCAATTGATGCCGCCACCCAAGCCGTCACAATCCTTAAGGATTACGTGCATGTCTTGGATGGCTTGACGTATTCCGCAGAATAAGACATTCTCTAGCGACTTAACTGTATGCGACACCGCCGAACAGGAACAACTCTCGATCGATCTAGCGACGCACGTCGTGCGCTTTTGCTTGGCTTGGCCCAATCCGTGATCCTTTACGAAAACGTAAACACGACCCTTGCCAAGGCGAAGGCTGTGAAGCCGCTCGTTGAACGATTGATCACAAAGGGTAAGACGAAAACGCTTCACTCACGTCGTGAGCTGTTAAAGGTGCTTTCGATTGAATCGGCGGTTAATAAGATTCTTGAAGAGCTCGGTCCACGCTACTCCACACGACCAGGTGGATACACACGCATCATCAAACTTGGTGCTCGTAAGGGTGATGGCGCTCAGGTTGCTCAAATTCAACTCGTCAAATAATTATGGCATGGAAGAATAAGCGCGGAATGCCCGCCATCACACGCGACACGGTCAATATCGATGCAACCAGCAAGGTTGTTGGTCGTTTAGCGACACAGATCGCGATGCTCCTCATGGGCAAACACAGGGCGACGTATATCCCGCATATTGACACGGGCGCCACCGTCATCGTTTCCAATGTGGACAAGCTCGTCCTTACGGGAAAGAAAATGGATCAGAAAATGATTTTCCGCTCGAGCAATCGTCCAGGTGGTATCAAGGCGACATCGTCACGGAAGATGCAGGAGCAAAAGCCAGGAGAAATCCTTCGTCATGCGGTGAAGTACATGTTGCCAAAGAACCGCACACAGGCTGAACGCATGAAACGATTGATTTTTGTCTAATATGTCTACGACTGAAGAAGTGAAAAAGAAAGCGCCAGCAAAACCTCGCGCGAAGAAAGTTAAGGATGCGGAAGAAGTGACTGCTGTGGCAGAAGTGGCCACAGAAGGTTCTTCCAAATCCACGGGAGGAAGCTTTGTCGCGGCGCTTGGTCGTCGAAAGACAGCGGTCGCTCGTGTGAAGCTTGTGAACAAGGGGTCTGGTAAGATTACCATCAATGGCCGACCATTTGAGGACTATTTCACCACGTTTGAAATGCGCAGCGCCGTGAAGAGCGCTCTCGCTACGTCTGGTCAGGAAACGGCTCTCGATGTCGAGGCGATGGTCAAGGGCGGAGGGGTTCACGCGCAGTCCGAAGCGGTTCGCCTCGGTATCTCACGCGCTCTCATCGAGATTAATCAGACGTATCGCAAGACATTGAAGAAAATGGGTTTCCTTACACGCGATCCACGCGCCAAGGAACGTAAGAAACCGGGTTTGAAACGCGCTC
>CAZJEZ010000066.1:0-1134 GCA_964545235.1 uncultured Gammaproteobacteria bacterium | reverse complement strand
CCCACAGTGGTCAAAGCGTTAGTACCAACGCTCCACAGTCGCTCGAAACTCCAATTTTCAGCCAAAACTCTCTGGTCAAAAGCCAGGGAGTTTTGTTTTTCTGGCGCTTCTCGGATGAATGGCGGCCTTGCCTAAAGGTCGAACCCGCGCCGGCGGTTATCCGGCGAGGACTTATTCCATTCATTCAGAGGACACATATCTATGCTGAAAATCATCAATACGGGGGATCCCTCCGTGAAGCCGCCAGTCGTCATGCTCGTGTACGGCGAGGGCGGAGTGGGTAAATCGACGTTCGCTTCGACGGCTCCAAAGCCGCTCATGGCGGACTGCGAGAACGGTTCCAAATATTTCGGCCTTCGTGGCATCAAACTCGACGTGGCTCATATCGAAAAGTGGGCCGACATGCGCGAATACACCGAAGCGTTGAAGAAGAGTGGGTACGAGACGGCCGTGATCGATCCGATCGGTGAGCTCATGGAAAAGCTCATGCGCCACATGGTGGCCATGGGCGATTCCAAGCTGGTTCAGAAAGACGGGTCTCCCAGCCAGGCGGGTTGGGGTTGGCTCCGAAAAACCATGCGCGATTACGTGAAGGTGCTTCGGGATTCCGGCATCCACGTACTTTTGGTCGCGCACGTGGACGACAAACCCGACGAAGATCGGGTGCTTTTGCGTCCGCTCGTCACGACCAAGGTATCGAAAGACATTGTGAACATGGTCGACGTGGTCGGCTACATGACCGTCGTGCAGACGCCGGACGGCGAATCCAAGCGCGTCATCTTCGTCGATCCGTCATCGGATAAATTCACGGCCAAGGACCGTACGGGCCAGCTTGGGCGCGTGATCGAGCCGGACTTCTCAAAGATCATCAAGGCCGTTCATGGCACCGAGACGTACGCCTGGTCCAAGAAGGTCGCGCCTGCGGCTGAGGTCGCTCCGGTTCAATCGGTCGAACAGCCGGCAGCTCCGACGAAGGTCGCCGTTGACCCTAATCCCACCCTTGAAGCCGCCAAGGCCAAGGTCGCTCTCGCCCAATGATATGGCCGAAAAAATCGTCGAGCGGCTCTATGGCGGATCGGTTGCGGTCGAGTTCCTGCCGGATAGTCATCGTTATCGGCTGGAAGGGTCCAGGAA
>CAZJEZ010000065.1:0-4954 GCA_964545235.1 uncultured Gammaproteobacteria bacterium | reverse complement strand
TATTGAGAGCAACGACAAATGGAAGCTTCGCAGCCTTAATGATACTGATAGATTCTTTTGTTTGTGGCTGAACACCGTCGTCAGCAGCAACAACAAGAATAGCCACATCAGCAATCTTGGCGCCACGCGAACGCATAACCGTAAACGCCTCGTGTCCAGGTGTATCAATAAACGTGATCTTGCGAGACTTTTTATCGACCTGATACGCGCCGATGTGCTGGGTAATGCCGCCCGACTCACCTTCCATGACGTTTGTTTTACGAATAGCGTCGAGCGTACGCGTTTTCCCATGGTCAACGTGACCCATCACAACCACAACGGGTGGACGTGTTGTACGTGTCTCCGTCGTTTCTGTGTCCAAAATCTCTTTGATACGGTCAGACGCTTCAAGCATCTCTTCCGGAGCAACATCGCCTTCCTGTTCTGAAGAAGCGCTAAAACCAAGCTCATCCGCAATAATCGATGCGGTCGTAAAATCGATACGCTCATTCTGTGAAGCCAGAATACCAGCCTTCATGAGCTGCTGAATCACACGCGTCACTGGCAAGTGGAGCAAGCCTGCAAAATCACGAACCGTCACCACGGGCGGAAGCTTCACTTCTTTTTTTGGGCCCTGCTCTTCGGCGCTTGCCCCAGGCGCGATCGAAGATTTTACGAGCTGAGCGCGCATGCGCTGCTTACGCTCGTTCTCGAGCCACTTCTTAAAAATCTGGTCCGCGACGCGGTCATCCACCTTGATAGCGCGAGCACCGATATCGAATCCAAGCTCTGGCAATTTAGCGAGGAGCTCTTGCGGTGTGACGCGAATACGACGAGCGAGTTCAGTGACATTCATGGCGCGAATACTAGCGGAATTTCGACAGTTCGTCAGACAATTGACGCTCAACAAAGAACCAGACACACTCTGACCATGGACACCCTCCTCCTCATCGATAAACCAAGCGGAATCACGTCCTTTGGTGTCATCGCTAAACTTCGACGAATCCTTCAAGAAAAGAAGATTGGACACGCGGGAACGCTTGATCCACTGGCAACCGGACTCTTGCTTATTGGTGTTGGAAAAGAAACAAAAACGCTCACACAGCTCGTTGGACTCGATAAAAGCTACCGGGCCGATATCTTGCTAGGCATCACAACGAACACCTTCGATACCGAAGGCGCTGTCACACAAGAAACGTCAAATGCCGTACCACCAACACAAGAAACCATTACCCGCGCCCTCGACAGCCTGACAGGAACCTACAAGCAACGCGCCCCTCTCTTTTCAGCCAAAAAAATAGGTGGAAAAAAACTGTATGACTTGGCACGCGCCGGAAAAGCCACCGAAGACATGCGCCCAGAAAAACAAATTACCGTCAAAAACATAACTATTATCTCGTACGCTTATCCACACCTCATCATAGACATTGACTGCTCTTCTGGAACCTATATCCGCACGATTGCTGATGACCTTGGACGAATGCTCGGCGTAGGTGGATGCCTGTGCGCCTTGCGACGAACACGGATCGGGAATTATTCCGTGCAAGAGGCGAAAACCCTTGAGGAACTTGCGCTGGACATTTCGCTGAAATGAGCGTAAATTTAGCCTACTGACTTGTTCTGAACCGTTTACTCATCAATCAATAGAAGAACGCGCTATGGACGGATTATTCATTCTTGGAGCCGCCCTGGGAGCGGCTGCGGGCGGAAGCGCCGGATATGTCTGGCGTGAACGTGCCGCCAAAAAGAGCATAGATTCGGCAGAGGTACGGGCAAAAACAATCGTTCAAGCCGCTGAGGCAAAAGAAGTAGAAGTCCTGCAAAAAGCAAAGGAAAAGGCTATCAAAATCCTGGAAGAGGCACGCATCGAGGAAAAAAAATCTCTTGAGGAGCTCAAGCAACAGCAAAAACAACTCCTCGACCGCGAGGAGGCATTTGGCGCAAAACTTCTTGAAATCGAAAACACAAAGGAGCGCGCACAACAACTTAAAATAGAGGCTGAAGAAGCGCTTACCAAGGCAAATGCGCTCAAACAGGAACAAACAACAAAGCTTGAGTCCATTGCCAGCCTCACACGGGATGAAGCGCTCAAGCGCCTCATGGAAACCGTCGAAATCCAGGAGCAAGACGCTCTCATGGGACGCCTTCGAAAACTCGACGAAGTCGCCGCCGACGAAATCGATCGCAAAGCCAAAAACATTCTGGCCGTAGCTATTCAACGCCAGGCAAGCTCCCATGTCGCCGAAACAACGACCACGTACGTCGAAATCCCAACGGAAGAAATGAAGGGCCGTATCATCGGCCGTGAAGGACGCAACATCAAAGCCATCGAACTGCTCACTGGCTGTGAAATCATCATCGATGACTCGCCGGGCGTGGTCACCGTTTCCGGCTTCTCCCCTATTCGTCGACAAGTCGCCAAGCGTGCGCTTGAAAAGCTCATCGCCGATGGACGCATTCATCCAGGACGTATCGAAGAAACAATCGATGAAGCTAAACGTGACCTCGCTGTCGACATCAAGAAGTCAGGAGAAGATGCCCTCTTTCAACTTGGCATCTCAATGGCTGGCATCGATCCAAAACTTGTGCAAATCCTCGGACGTCTCAAGTATCGTACAAGTTACGGACAGAACGCTCTCATGCACTCCATGGAAGTCGCGAATGTTGCCGCGCTTCTCGCAGAAGAACTTGGCGGGAATGTCCTGGTGTGTAAAAAAGGTGGTCTTTTCCATGATGTAGGAAAAGCTGTCGACCACGACATGCAAGGCAGTCATCCAGAGCTCGGCTATCAGATTATGAAAAAATTCGGTTTCCCCGAAGAGATCTGCTACCAATCCATTAGTCATCACGAAGATAAACCAAAAACCCTGGAAGGCGTGATCGTTAAAGCGGCAGACGCCATCTCCGGAGCCCGTCCAGGTGCGCGCAAAGACTCGCTCGAATCCTATGTCAAACGCCTAGAAGAACTTGAACAAGCCGCCCTTTCGTTCGAAGGCGTCGATAAGGTCTATGCCATCCAGGCTGGTCGAGAAATCCGCGTATTCGTCAATCCAAAACATGTAGACGACTTCCGCGCCGTAAAACTTGCACGCGACATCGCAAACAAAATCGAAGCTGAACTACACTTCCCGGGAGAAATCCGCGTCACCTTAATCCGCGAAACACGCATCATCGAATACGCTAAGTAAACATGTTACACTCTCACACGTATGAACAAAGCAGAACTTATCGCACGCATCGCTGAACGCACGAACGTGAATAAAGCGGTTGCTGAAAACATGATCGAGGCGTTCGTTGCCATTGTGACACAGACGCTTGCGGCCGGGGGCGAGGTCACTATCGCTGGATTCGGAGCCTTCTCGGCACGCACGCGCGCTTCACGTGCCGGAGTGAATCCGCAACGACCCGACGAAAAAATCCAAATTCCAGCCGTCACTGTTCCAAAGTTTAAGGCCGGAAGTGGACTCAAACAGGCTCTCAAAGAGCCTGTCGGAACATCCACGCCAACGCCTACTCAGCCAACCACGCCGACACCTGTTCCCGCACAGCCTCAAGAGTAACCAATTTGGATTCCGCCGCATGGCGGAATTTCCATTCCACGGACTCTGTGGCAAGCGTCCGCTCAGACAGCACAAGACGAAGCGGAATCCCAATCAAGTCTGCATCGGCAAATTTTTCACCAGGAGAAACCTGTTCGCGCTCGTCCCACAGCACCTCCACACCTGCCCGAATCAGCTCCTCATACAGACGTTGTGCACGTTCCATGACACGCGCATGGACCTCCGTATCCTTAGCACGAAGAGACACGAGGTGTACTTGAAATGGTGCGACGGTCTTTGGCCAGATCATTCCACGCTCGTCGTGTAACGCCTCTACAATCACCCCCATGGCACGAGAAATACCAATTCCATAACAGCCCATCCACGGATACACGCGCTGATTGTTACGATCCACGATCGCGACATCAAAATCCTTTGTATACTTCTGACCGAGATCAAATACGTTTCCCACTTCAGAAGCACGGGCCTGAGCCAAACTACCTTTTTGACAATGTGGGCATGTATCACCCACCGCCACCGTCGCAATTTCTACATTGACACAAAAATCACAGGCCTCGCAGTAAAGAATGTCGTCCTCTCCCGCGTCCGTGAGAACCATGAATTCATAGGAGATTTTTTGCGAAAACGCTCCACCAGAAGCCTCCGTCACTTTCGCCGTCAAACCGAGACGCTTATACACGCGTAGATACGCCTCTTTTGCAATCTTGTAGTAGCGCAAAAAATCCTCTTCCGTCTCGTGAAAGCTGTACATGTCCTTCATCAAAAATTCCCGACCGCGCATAACTCCCGACTTGGCGCGAAGCTCGTCACGGAATTTCCAATGAATCTGATAAACCGCTAGCGGTAGGTCTCGATACGATTGCACCCGGTTCATAACAAGCGGCGTAACAATCTCCTCCTCGCTCTGACCAAGAGCGTACTCATTTTCTGTACGGCTCTTAATCTTAAACAAAACATCGATGGTATCCCACCCACCGGTTTGCACCCAATTCGCTTTAGGATGCAACATCGCCATAAGCAACTCCTGACCACCAATAGCGTCCATTTCTTCACGAACAACCTGCCCGATATTACGCAACACACGAAGTCCAAACGGAAGATAGCTATAGACTCCGGCCATCTCTTGGCGAACAAACCCGGCTTGAACGAGAAGACGAGCATTGATTGCCTCGGCTTCTTGAGCCGTCTTTGACGGCTTAGCAAAAACTTGGGAATAGCGCATATGCGGCCTAGCGTATCGGTTCGCGCACAATTCGTCTACACAGGGCACACGAAAAGGAGAAAAAGCAAAAGCCCCACACAAGGGTGGGGCGAGAACTAAGGAAGCGGGTGTGAAGTGGAGCGACGGCGCCCCTAGAGGATCTCGTCGATCGACGGAGGACGGTTGGCGTCCCGAACGAAGTCGCGGTACGACG
>CAZJEZ010000064.1:0-5018 GCA_964545235.1 uncultured Gammaproteobacteria bacterium | reverse complement strand
CGGGGGCCCGTCCGACGAGGAGGAGGAGGAGGAGGAGGAGGAGGAGGAGGAGGAGGAGGACGCCCCCGCCCCGGCCTCCAGCAGCGCGCCCGCGCGCCCCACCGTGGCCACCGCCCCCCAGGGGAGCATGGCCGCGACGGTCGCGGCCATCGCCGTGGCCGACCAGGACCTCGTGCGGCGGGCCCGCGAGCACGCCACGTCGACGAACCCGCCGGCGCCCGTGCCGGCGGCCCCCGACGCGGCGGCCCCCGCGGCCCGGCGCGACCGCATCCGCACCGAGCGGGCGCCCGAGAAGGCGTTCCGCCCCATCGCGCCCCCGGCGCCGCCCAAGCCGCCGGCCCCCGCCGACGACGACGAGGGGGACGACCCCCGCCCGCCCGTCAGCAGCTTCGGGCCCGCCCTCAAGCGGGCCGCGATCCTGCTCGGAATCCTGCTGTTCGTCGCACCCCTCCTGGGCGCGGGGATCCTGGTGGGCCGCGCGCTCCTCGCGCGGCGCAACGGGCCCAACCAGCCCCCGGCGCCGCACGAGCAGCCGGCGCCGCCGCCCGGGCCCAACCACCAGCCCCCGGCGCCGCCCTCGGCCTCGCCCGTCCCGGTCATGCCCGAGACCTGCGAGGGCTCCCGCGCGGCGTGCGACCACATGTCGCCCGCGGGCCAGCACTGCATGAGCGCCGCCGCGGTCCTCGCGACCGACGACGGCGACGTCCTGACGAGCTGGAAGGCCCCCGCCTCGGGGATGCCCGCCGGCGCGTGGTACGTGTACGACGCCACGCGGCGCGCCTACGTCGCCCACGGCGCGTGCCCGGCCTGCGACGCCCGGGTCGCCAACCCCGACGGCAGCATGGACGTCACGCACCAGCTCTGGTGCCAGCAGGGCGACTGATTCGCCCACGTGCGCGGAACTCTCCCGCGCGCAAGCCCCTCTCATCTCGAGAGGGGCTATTGATTTTCAAAAAATACAAACACCCGCCGTATGGCGGATGTTTGCCTGGTCGGGCTAGGGAGACTCGAACTCCCGGCCTCATCGTCCCGAACGATGCGCGCTACCAACTGCGCTATAGCCCGATAAAAGCCCGTGGAATATACCAGGGAACGGCCCCGTGAGCAAGCGTCTATTCGTGATGATGATGGGTATGCACGGACTGTCTCTGCACTTCTTTTTCTGACATCTTGGCCGTCACGTATGCGGCCAGGAGCGCCGTCATTGGCACCGTGAATATCAGTCCGATCGTTCCAGCGAGTGAACGCAGAATCTCATCTACCACGGAATCAAAGTTTAAAAATTTTACCCATGATCCGCCGAACTGTTGATAAAGCAGCAAGAGAGACAGCGATCCTCCAACATAGGCGTACACGAGCGTGTTTGCCAGGGCGCCCATGTGATCATTTCCAATCGTCATTCCGGAACGAAAGAGCTCTCGGAAGCGAGCACCTGGATTCGCTCGTTTTATTTCAACGACACCTGATGCGATCGACACAGCTACATCCTCAACGACACCAGCTGAGGCAATAATGATTCCTGCGAACAGCAAGTTCCGAGAAGAGAGTAATGGATTCCGTTCAAAAAACATGCGATCTTCTTCGGACGAAAGACCTTGCAGATGCATCACATCAGAAAACAAAAGAGCGATGACGTATGCCACAAGAGCTCCACCCATTGTTCCGATGGCCGTCACAAAGGTTTTTTTGTTCCATCCGGTCGTCAAACCTGTAGAAATGAGCGTAAAGATCCCTGCCAACGCAATCGCCACGGGAACGGCTGGATATCCTTTTAGGAATGCTGGAATCAGAATCATTCCGATCATGAGCAGGGAGATTCCAATAGATAACGCAATGTATAGCCCCTGCTTTCCGGCAAGAACAAGCAGTGTGGCAACAAAGACAGCCACCAACAATGCGATTGCTCGCGTTCTATCAAAACCCTCGATGTACATTGATTGCTTATCATCGCCTGTAGAAGGGATAAAGACAATGACACGATCCCCTTCACGCGGTTGAATACCGTATGGATTCGAACCAATCTCATTCGCGATTTCACGCTCCTGATTCACAAGCGGTCCTCCGGTGAACTTCACCCGATACACCTCCACTTGCTCGACCCCTGTCCCATGTGGACGCGAAGAAGATTGCACGGATTTCACGATGGCACGTTCATAGGCGCCTTCGGTACGCGTAGCTGTGACAGATGATGCGCTGATCACTTCCGCGGAACTCGTCGTTGAAGCAGCGAACGCCCAAGTACTTGGGAACAAGAATCCAATGCAAGCAAACATTCCCGCCACAAACCATGCGCCCCTAAACTTACTTCCAAGGATACGGTTGTTCATAGGTCGTTGTTGCGGCCGCATAGCGCGTCAGCCATTCCAAAAGATGCGCCGTGGCACGAACATCATGTTCATTGTACGCCACAATTGAGTTCAGGATAGATTCGTCATGCGTGGCGAGCCAGGACTCGTAGGCCGTTACTGAATCACCTCCGTTCGAAACATCGCCCGTCCAGGCATATCCGAGAAACTTCCCGATGGTTTTAAGTGAGTAAAAATATAACGGAAATACCGCGGATTCACGCGTAAGATCTTTCAGGTCAACTAAACGTTCTTGAAATCGTTTTAACCATGGGTTCTCTTCATCACCGTAGCGCTTGGCGAGAGTCGTGAGCCGTGAAGATTCGTAGGCGGCATAGTGATACACTGTGTACTCGGATGGCAACGTTTCGATCCACGCCAAAAATGCTCGCCACATTATTTTTTCTTCGGCCGGTTCGCGCGCCACGAATGATTTGTAGGCTTTCTCCCCCGTCTTTGGATCAACCGTCAACAATCCATACAAGTAATCCACATCCTCTTCTGGATAGCTTTCAATATCAAAGTGAATCTCCATTCCCTGCGTTGGGTTGTGGAATGGATCACGAATAATTACTGAATTCTTTTTCAACGAACGCGCCTGACGTTTTACTGCTTCGAGTGCCCGCTCTGTTAACCCCGGGGCACGTCCAGCGAGCTCCGTGACCGAAAGATGCGTAGCGTCATCTACGGTACGAATTCCAAACGAACGCAAGAGCTTCAGTTTACGAACATCTACATTGAAAATAAGAGCGATGTCATCCCGTTCTTGCGCAAGACGAAAACAGGCTTTACCCCAAGGAGACACATCAACACAGCTTTTACGGTAGACAGGGTCCGGGATCTCCCCTCCACGAATGCGTTCAATTGCTTCCGTCATCTCTCGAAACTCGGCAAGAAATTCTTCCGGTGCAAACATCAACCGCTCGCCATCAGCATTAATAATATCCGCATGCGCCGGAAATACTCCTTGAATCGCTTCTAAGAGCGTCGCGTAAAACGTGAGCTGCGCTTTGTATTCTTTTTTCCAGTCATGACCACGTTTGATATCAACCGGGATATACATCCAGTCACCCAATATACTTTTTCCAGGAACACGCTCCAAAATATCCGGACGCCCGGAACAGTCGCCCACCACCAACCACCCCTGATAAATGTAGGGTGCGCCCCGGCGCATGAGATCGAGTGTCGCCTGCATCCCCTGTTCCGGCGAATGCACCGTGACCTCGTCTACGTCGCCAAGCCAGGTGTTCACGATTTTTTTCTCATGTTGCAGACCATCCTGCTGACGCTTGTCTTCTGCCGCGCTCAATTCCCGACGATCCACGGGATCGCCAAAACGCTCCCAATAGGGCCAATGGGGGCACTGCAAGTATCGGTAGTAGTCCTGAGCGGTACGCGTGTCGCGTTTCATAGATGTCAGCATAGCAGACGAAAGCCGCAATAACGAACAGAACGCCTTGGGCGTTCTGTTATTTGGTTTCTTTGTGTGGCGTGTGCTTACCGCAATGCTTGCAGTGCTTGGACTTTTCTAAGCGCTGTTTGTTGCGTGGGTTTTTTTGGTCGTGGTAGTTCACGTGCTTGCACTCGGTACATTCGAGCTTGATAAGTGTGTCCTGAGACATAATGGTGGATTTCGTGGAGCCGGCGACCGGATTTGAACCGGTGACCTACGGTTTACAAAACCGTTGCTCTACCAGCTGAGCTACGCCGGCATGGATAAAGTACGGGAAGGATACCCAAAAGCCCGTCTCGCGTCAATTACATGGAACGCGAGTGTTCTTTTCGGGGAATCCCGGGCGATCTTCTTTATTATAATCGTATTTATTTTACTCTATATTTGGCTTAATGTAGCTAATTTATATTTATTTGTAATGCCACTCTTGACAAACTTATCTGGGTATGGTGTACTACATCTCGTCAAGGAGAGAGCGGGCCTAACACGCCAGCCCTCCACGAGACACCGGGCACTAGCTTTCCCGGAGGACGATAGCGAGACGCGCACTAAGATCATCCGTTCGCAGCGGATGGTCATCGCCACGTGGTCAGGGCCTTGCTAGCCATGACCTGGGTCACAAAGGGTGCCGTCTCGGACTGCGACGTTCTAGGAGATCCCCAGTACGGGGCTCCGAAAAAAAGGCCGCCGCGTCCAGGGTCGTCACAGACTCTGGGCGCGCCGGGCCAAAGCCCTGCCTTACCCAGGATGGTCCGCTCGTTCGACGCACGGTGGCAATTTCGTTGCCGTGCTCACCCGGAGGAACCTCTACACAGCATCGCCCGACGTACATCCTGCGTCGGGCCCCCATCAAACACTTCAACTCGCTTGAATCGTTCGATGGGGCGTGCGGTGTAGAAAACGGTTACTTCGAACAACCGAAATACTTCGTTTCAGCCTTCGTCCACTACGGTGGCCGATGGCGAACATACTGGATTGGAACCGCTGAAACGGATGGCCAACCAGCGGTACGGGGACTGCAAACCCGTGTCGTCAGGAGCGAGAGCTCCAAGTCGGTGGCGCGCGAAAGCTCGTCATTGGCGCTGAGGCGTTCAGGCCAAAGCAAGCATCCGTTTTCGCTTCTTCCCACCCCCACTTATTTCCCTTCGAGGCACCTTCTCGAAGGGGACCTCGTCTCACCGCTTCACGACTGGAGCTGCGAGACGAGGTCCAGCAGGACG
>CAZJEZ010000063.1:0-5161 GCA_964545235.1 uncultured Gammaproteobacteria bacterium | reverse complement strand
AACGTATGATGCGGTAATGTTTTTACAACCAACAAGCCCCCTCCGGACCAGTGAGGATATCGATGCCTGCATTCGACTCATGGAAGAAACAGGGTGTGATTCTGTGATGAGTATGATGAAGCTTGAGGATTTTTCATTGGGGAAGTTGAAGCGGATCGGGGACGAGGGGCGTATTCTTCCATTCGTGGAAGCGGAAGGACAGACCAGTGCGTCACGTCAGTCGTTGGCAAGTGCCTATAAACGCAACGGTGCCGTGTATCTCACGAAGACGCCGTTTGTGGTGCGTGGCGATTTATTTGGACAAGATTCGCGAGCGTATGTGATGCCCACCAATCGTTCTGTTGATATTAATACGTTGTTTGATTTTGAACTTGCGGAGTTCTTGATGCAGCGTGAGGTGCAGGGAAAGGTCTAAATAGTATGTGTGGTATCGCGGGCATTCTTGGTGATCAGCATACGTTCGACATCGTGCAGCGCATGACGGATCGTCTTGCTCATCGTGGACCGGATGGGCAGGGAATCGCCTCGACGCCTGTTGGTGTTCTTGGTCACAGAAGGCTGTCTATTATTGATCTGACGGAAGCCGGAAAACAGCCAATGACAAGCGCAAGCGGACGTCATGTAATCGTGTTCAATGGAGAGATCTATAACTACCGAGAGCTTCGAGACGCATTAGCGCAGGAAGGGATCCGTTGTGCTACGTCTTCTGATACAGAAGTATTGGTAGAGGCATGGGAAGCGTGGGGCGAGCGTTGTCTCGATCGATTGTTGGGTATGTTTGCGTTTGTGGTTGTTGATGTGGAGCGTGGGGTGGCGACGCTTGTTCGGGATCGGCTTGGGATTAAGCCGCTCTACTACGCGGAGCAGAACGGGTCGCTGTATTTCGCATCCGAGATCAAGGCGCTTCTTGCAGCTGGTGTCCGTACAACTCCTAATGAGTCCATGATTGGGCTTTACCTCACACACGGATATTATGCACATTCCGCAGAGACCTTTTTCCGAACGATCCAGCGTCTTCCTGGGGGATCGCTCATGCGCTGGTCTGCATCCGGGGCGTCTGTATCTCGCTGGTGGAATCTGGTGGATGTGGCAAATCACTCGAGTGATTGCTCTGACGAGGAGGTGCTTACTTCGTTTAAAGCTCTTTTTCAGGATAGCCTGCGCAGGCATTTGCAGAGCGACGTGCCTGTTGGGTTGAATCTTTCCAGCGGGATTGATTCGTTGAGCTTGTATTACCATTTGCGTGAAGTAACAGATCCTTCGAGGCTCCATGTGTTTTCCATGGGGTATACGGATACATCGTACGATGAAACGGTGGATATCCGTCCTCTTGTTGAACGGCACGGGGTTGCCTTTCATCGTGTTGAAATTCGTCCGGAGGATCATGTGAACATGCTTCCGCATACGATCGCATGCATGGATGAGCCGTTCGGAGGTCTTTCGACGATCGCCTACGATCGGATGATGTCTGAACCGCGTAAGCACGGAGTGATCGTCCTCTTGGAGGGTCAAGGGGTGGATGAGATGCTTGCTGGGTATAAGTATTACGAGGGGGCGCTTGCTGGACACGCGAAGGAATCGAATGCGTTACCCCGATTTCAGGATAATACAGCCTACCTTCGTCCTCACTGTCTTGACGAGGCGTGGCTGCAGTCAGCGAACATCGCGCCTCCGGTGTTTGAAGCGCCATTTTCATCCGCCCTTTCCAACGTTCTGCATCGCGATACGTGCGCGACAAAGCTTCCGCGTGTGTTATCGTTTAATGACCATATTTCGATGGCACACGGTCTTGAGCTTCGCGTTCCGTATCTTGATCATCGGCTGGTGGAGTTGTGTTTTTCGCTCCCAGACCGATGGAAGGTGCGCGATGGGGTCACGAAGTTTTTACTACGTGAATCGGTAAAAGGTATGGTACCCGAAGAGCTTCGCCTTCGAGGGAAGCGGTCCGCTTCTTCTCCGCAAACGCACTGGTACAAGCGAGAGCTTTGTCAGGAGATTCGTGCGGAGCTGGATCATGAGCGCGTTCGACGGTTGCCTATGATTCGTCACAAGGAGCTTCTGGCATCGTTTGATCGATTTGTCTCGGATGAGGCGGATCAGAATTCGTTCTTTTTTTGGCAAGTTATCAATCTTGCGTATTGGTATGAGCGGTTTTTCCCGTTCATGTAACACATTGACGTTTAACTGGTCTGAACGTAGCATGCCTCCTATGTCATCCGCAGAAGAGCTATCGGTTTCCATGGATCCTCGCTCCCTTGGTATTCGTGAGCTTCGTGCACGTTGTCAGTCGACCGCGCCAGCGCCGGAACGAGAAACGTTTACAGGATGGAGTGCTCGTCGTTTTTCTATTTACTTTACCAAGTATGTGTTTTTGCGGTTACCGAACGTAACGCCGAACCACATCACAATCATTTCCGTTCTTGTTTTCTTAACGGGTGCTGGTTTGTTTCTCACGTCCTCTCAGCCGCTTACGCTTCTTGGGGCTGGACTTGTCTACTTTGCTACGGTGCTAGATGGGTGTGATGGAGAGGTGGCGCGTTTTCGGAAGCTCCGTAGTCAAATTGGCGGCGTCTACTCGGAGCCGATCAGCCATGACGTGCAGTACGGACTCATGTTTCTTCCACTCGGTATCGCTGCTGCACGTGTGACGGGCAATGACCTTCCTCTTATCTTCGGATTCATGGCGAGCGTGTGTAAGCTGTTAACGCGACTTGCGGAAACCCGCTATTGGATGCTCAAACCTGAATCTGAAAAAACGGATACAGCGCGTCGTGAAGTCCGTCAGGCATACGCGCAACAGGCGGCATGGAGACGTGCTCTTTCCTGGGTAAAGCGCAATACCCTTTCTTCAAATGGCATGATTCTTCCGCTCGCGATCGCCGCGCTCTTTGATCGAGTCGATATCTACGTGTATGCCTACGGGAGCGCCTACGCGAGCTTATGGCTGTTTATCCTCGCCCGCCAATTTCTTTTTATTTCTCGAATGAATGAACATGTATCAGGCACGGTGACGCCTGGTTCTGCTGACTAATACTATGTCTTTATCTGTGAAAAATGCCGTCATTCTTGCGGCTGGAAAAGGTATTCGTTTAGATCGAGGGGATCATCCGAAGCCGTTGGTTCACGTCGGACACGCCTCGCTCCTCGTATGGACGATTGAGCGCTTGCAGGACGCTGGCGTTGATTCGATTTGGATTGTGGCGGGAACGTATGCGGATGCGTATCGAAAAGAACTTCTTGGGATGCCGAGCATACAGGCAACGATTCATTATTTGGAAAGCGAAACCGGAGGAGGCGATTTACTGCATTCCGTGCGCGCCATCCCGGAGACGGTGGCGGGTCCGTATATTTTAACAGTGGCGGATGTGGTGGCTGTGGAGAATCCATACGCCTGTCTTCTTGCGGATGCAACCGGATCCGCTCCGCTTACGAGTTTACGGTCAGTCAATGCGGATTCGCATGAGCGTTCTGGGGCTCAGCTTTACCAAGAGCGAGACGGGCGTCGAGAAGCGGAAATGGGTATATACGTGGTTCAGGGAGCCGGCGGACAGCTCTTTTCTTCGGTTTCCAGTTCCACCTTTGAAAATGCGCTTGAAGAACTGGCGCAAGAAGGACGTGTGGATTCGGTTTCATATTCGGCACCTGAATGGTACGACGTGAATACGCCGGCAACCGCTGTGCGTGCGGAGATGTTTTTGCGTGAACACGTGTATCGTACTCCGGGAGCTTTTGATGGGATTGTACGTCGTCCGGTTACATCAGATGGGATGTTCTTTCGCGAAAAACACCTTGAGACACAGGTTGTGATTCAGCGGGGGCTTCTTGATCATCTTGGCGCGCTTGATCTCCTGAAGCCACGCAGTCTTCGGTCGCCGTTATTTCTCCTCACGGATACGAATGTTGATGCGTTTTATGGAGATCGTGTGCTCAAGATCTTTCGAGATGCTGGCTATCGAATGACGAAGTTGGTCATGCCGGCGGGGGAGCATGCAAAGAATCTGTCTGTCTTTTCAGATCTTGCGGGTCAAATTTTTGCGCATGGTATGGACGAGGGATCGGTGATCGTGGGCCTTGGTGGCGGTGTCGTTGGTAATATGGCTGGGTTTTTGGCATCGACGCTGTATCGAGGGATTGGACTGATCCATATTCCAACTTCAACGATGGCTCAGGTGGACGCGGCTATTGATTTTAAACAGGCAGTGAACTCCAAGGAAGGAAAAAATCTCATTGGCTCTTACCACGCGGCATCGCATGTTCTTATTGATCCGGACACGATTTCGACGCTTGATGAACGGCATATACGCAATGGTCTTGCTGAATCCATTAAGCATGCTCTTGCGCAAGATCAGGAGTTCTTCCAATTTCTCGCAACAGCCGATGTTTCTATTCGCGATATAGCGTTTTGGGAAGAAGTGATTCGTCGAACCATCCGTTTAAAGATCCCGCTTTTAAATGGAGAGCAGGTGGGTGTGAATGAAATGGGTCCGCAGTACGGACATTGCATCGGTCACGCGATTGAGCACTTGTCAGGATACGAGCTTCTTCATGGAGAGGCGGTTACGATTGGTATGTGTGTTACCGCTGAGATCGCTAAGGTGTTAGGTGTTTGTACGGAGGAGACGGTTGAAGCGCACTACGCCATTTGTCGTATGTATGGGCTGCCAACCTTTGTTCCTTCCGCGTTTTCCGTTGAAGATGTCCTGGCCACCATTCGCTACGATAAGCATTATCATGAACGGATTCCGCGCATCGGTATTCCGGCGGCTATTGGTGCCTTGTGGAGCGACCGAGGGGAGGTTGCTATTCCAATCGATGATCCGCTTATCGAGAAAGCTATCCAAGCGAACAGGGCTCGCCAGACTCTTGTTGGCTAACTCTACTAAGGAACTACCTTTTGTATGTCGACGACAAAAACGATTCTTGTCACGGGGGGCACACGCGGTATCGGAGCTGCGATCACAAAGCGCTTACTTGAAGACGGGTATGATGTACTTTTTTCTGGTACGCATAAAACATCTTCGCACGCACATGAGCGTGCGCAATTTGTGGAGTTGGATTTTTCGCGTCCAGAAACAGTGGAACATGCGTTGGATATTGTCTGTGCTGTTCCAGGTGGATTGTATGGCGTTGTGAACAATGCCGGTATTTGTCAGACGGCGGA
>CAZJEZ010000062.1:2208-5211 GCA_964545235.1 uncultured Gammaproteobacteria bacterium | reverse complement strand
AGAGCTTTGCGGCAACTAACCCCGCCACGTGCGCCATATCCACAAACAAATAGGCTCCAACCTCATGAGCGATATCAGCAAACGCGGAAAAATCCAACGTGCGAGGATAGGCAGAAAATCCAGCGACAATCATGCGGGGTTTGTGTTCTCGGGCGAGCGCACGGACCCGCTCCATATCAACACGATGCGTCACAGGATCAACGCCATACGGAATAATATTGAACCACTTGCCGCTAAAGTTCACAGGAGAGCCGTGCGTGAGGTGTCCGCCATGTGACAAATCCATCGCGAGAACCGTGTCACCTGGTTGGCAGAGCGCTAGGTACACCGCGAAGTTTGCTGTTGCGCCGGCGTGGGGTTGGACGTTGGCGTGTTCGGCGCCAAATAGCTCTTTCGCGCGTTCAATCGCCAGAGCTTCGATCTTGTCGATGACTTCGTTACCGCCGTAATAGCGCTTCCCTGGGTATCCCTCGGAATATTTGTTCGTAAGCGGTGTTCCTACCGCCTCCAGTACGGCTGGCGAGACATAGTTTTCGGAGGCGATAAGCTCCAAGCCGTGCTGCTGACGAGCGACTTCATCCTCGACAAGCTTAGCTAATTCACGATCCTGAGCCGAAAGAGAGAGAATATCCATACGGGCGCCAGCATACCACGTCCGCATGGAGCCGCTAGACGCTTTTTCCACAACGCCGTACAATTTTGCCATGTCTGAGCTCAAACGAGCACATCTGGTTGGCATTGGAGGCATCAATATGTCCGCCGTTGCCAAGCTTTTGCTTCATATGGGGGTTTCAGTGACGGGGTCAGATGTGCATGAATCGGCGCTGATTCAGGAGCTTCGCCAAATGAGTGTTCAAGTCGCTATTGGTCATGATGCTAAAAATATTCCAGAACGAACGGATTTACTGATCTACTCATCTGCGGTGGCGGATAGCAATCCTGAGCGTGAAGAGGCGAGAAAACATGGCATCTATCAGGTCAATAATTTTGAGTTCCTTGGAGAATGGACGGCGGATAGGGATCCGGTGCTGGTGACAGGAACGCATGGGAAAAGCACAACGACATCCATGCTTGGGTTGATGTGTGTTCAGGCTGGATTAGACCCAACGGTGATTGTTGGGACGCGTGTACCTGGGTTCCCGGAGGGAAACCTCCGCATGAGCTCGGCCTCCACGGACCTCACGATTATTGAAGGCGATGAATACGCACGACATTTTTTATGCTTTCGTCCACGGGCGCTTCTGTTGAACAATATTGAACTCGATCACACAGATGTGTTTCCGACGATGGATGATCTGATGGCGGCGTTTCGTGAGATGGTGTACTTGGTGCGTCCAGGTGGCGTGATTGTGGCGAACGCGGATGATCCGCGTGTGAGCACCTTGATCGGACAAGAGCGCGCCGAACTCGAGGCGCGAAACATCCGTATCGTGACGTTTGGATTCGGGCGGCATGCCGACATGCAGGTGGCGGATGTAGCTGTGAAACCAGGGGAACAACTCATCGCTCTGCGTGATGCGCAAGAGATCGTGTCTCGGTATTCTCTTCATATTCCTGGAAAGATGAATGTCTCTAACGCGGTTGGCGCGCTGACAATGGCGTATGAACTCCATGTTTCACAAGAGGCTGCGCGCCTCGCCCTTGCTCAATTCAAAGGGGTGTGGCGCCGGTTTGAAATTGTCTCGGAGGAGGGTGGTGTGACGGTGATTTCAGATTACGGTCATCATCCGTCTGCTGTACGCGCGACACTTGAAGCGGCGCATGAGTTCTACCCGCATCGTCGCGTCGTCTTATGCTTTCAGCCGCATCACCGCAACCGCACGCGACACCTATTTGATGAGTTTGTGAGCTCGTTCGATAAGGCGGATGCGCTGATCTTGGTTGAGATTTATGATGTCGCGGGACGCGATGCAGATGAGGATGCGAATGTGTCATCGCATGGACTGCTCGATGCGGTTCTTGTTCGTGACCGAGAGCGCTCCGCTCGTCGTGAAACAGCGTTCGCAAAAGATCCAGAAGAGGCACTTCACGTACTCACACGTTGGAAGAAGCCGGGTGACGTCATCTTGGTGATGGGCGCGGGTTCAATTGATGACATCGCCAAACGCGTATGAGCATGACGCCTCTCACATCGGAACAGATTCAAGCGTATCTCGCGCGAATACCGGGTGCGACGCGCGACGAACCGATGCATACGCATACGAGTTTTAAGATCGGTGGACCGGCGCGACTCTACATTGTCGCTCCGACACCCGAAGTCTGCGTGGAGGCGATTCATGCGGCTATCGAGCTCGAGATTCCATGGTATGTTTACGGAGGCGGATCAAACATGCTTGTAGCTGATGAAGGGTATGAAGGAGTCATGATTCAGCTTGCATTTCGGGGTATTGGTATTGAAGGTCAAACCCTTACGGCGGACGCAGGAGTAGTGACGGCACTCGCT
Organism: uncultured Gammaproteobacteria bacterium; assembly: GCA_964545235.1. Classification (GTDB taxonomy): domain Bacteria; phylum Patescibacteriota; class Patescibacteriia; order 2-12-FULL-60-25; family 2-12-FULL-60-25; genus CAZJEZ01. The sequence goes on along the minus strand of CAZJEZ010000062.1, from coordinate 2,768 downwards.
GCACGAAAATCTGTTGAAGCTGGACTGACAGGGTTCGAGTGGGCGGTTGGTGTGCCGGGAACGATTGGCGGTGCGGTGTATGGTAATGCTGGATGCTTTGGAGGTGAAACGCGGGACAGACTCACGTCAGTTGATGTTGTTGAAATTGCAACGGGTCATGTCTTGCGGTTGACGCAAGAGGAGTGCGGGTTCGGCTATCGCATGAGCCGTTTCAAGCAAGGCGGATACGTGATCTTGTGCGCAACGTTTACACTTGCCCCCTCGCCGGACATCGAGCGTTCAAAAAAACGCATGGAAGAAGTGATTCAGATGCGTCGTGACAAACAGCCGCTCGGCTCGATGAGTGCCGGGTGTGTCTTTAAGAATGTTGAGTTTGAAACGGAGGGCGAGCTGGATATTCTGCGTCGCCACGTCGATACGATTCCCGAGAGTATGGTGAAGTCGCGCGCGTTGTCCTCTGGGTGGTTGGTTGATCAGGCGGGAATGATGGGGCAGCGCATAGGTCAAGTAGAGGTGAGTAGCAAGCATGGAAATTTTTTCGTGAATCTCGGAGGGGCACG
>CAZJEZ010000062.1:0-2198 GCA_964545235.1 uncultured Gammaproteobacteria bacterium | reverse complement strand
TTATTTCCTTCGTCAAAATGAAGGTACGCGATGACTTGGGAATCGAGTTACACGAAGAGGTTCAGCTTGTAGGGTTTTAGCTTGCTCAGACGTATCGCGGTTGCTAGGCTTGAGGGGTATGACTATCAATATTCGTGCCCGCGGCGTAGACATGACGCCAGCTATCAAAGAGTACGTAGAAGAAAAGATGCAGGCTCTCGAAAAATATGCGGATGTAGCGCATATGGATGTCGAAGTCGGTATGTCATCGCATCGTCACAATAAAGGCGACGTGTTTGAGTGCAAAGTCGTTGTCGAAGTCGGTAGCGATGTTCTTCGTGTCGAAAAAGAAGAAGAGGATTTGTATAAAGCCATCGATAAAGTCAAGGATCACTTACGCGAAGCGCTCGCGGACTTAAAGCGTCTGCAAGCTGAACAGGCGACGGGTCGCTCGAATGGCTCATAATCCCTTTGCATTGGGACGTGTGGGTGTGTGTAACAAAAGCCAAGGGATGAGCGTACGATAGGGTATCTATGCATATCACACACGCGTTATTCGCATCTATTTCCGCTTTTTCGTTAGTCGCATCGCCCGCACTTGCTTCAGAGCATGCAACGGGCACACGTGGCGAAATAAAGGGGATGCGCAAGGAGTTCCGCGAGGAACATCGGGCCAATCAGAAAACACAACGAGAATGCGAAAAAACAGCTCTTCAGGCGTACAAGAACGCCAAAAAAGCAGCGGAAGACGCAATGAAGGCGGCTCGCTTGTCCAATCAAAACGCTTTCGAAACAGCTATGGATGCATGTAAAGGAAAGAAGGGAACGGACATGAAGTCCTGTCGTCTCAATGCAAACAAGGCGCGTCTCGCGGGCTTAAAAAAGGCGATGACAACGTCTGGTGATACTCTGAAATCCGCTTGGCAAACCTACTCAACAGCAAAGCTCGCTTGTCTCAAATAGCGTCCAAGGAGGACCGATTATCCATTTTCCCCGCGTAGGCGGGGATTTGGTTGTGTAGACAGGAGGTCTCATTTTCTATACCATCAACCCACTATGAAATGGCTGAAAACCCTGCTCGGAGACCCAAATGCACGAGAAATTGCCAGCATGAAACCCGCCTTGGAAGCGATGAATGCACTCGCCTCATCGTTTGAGGCGCTTTCGAATGAAGCGCTCAAAGAACGTACGGAACAGTTGAAGGCCGCTCACACAAACGGCGCTCCATTGAGCGAACTGCTTCCGGAAGCGTTTGCGTTGGTGCGTGAGGCGTCTCGTCGCGTGCTTGGTCAGAGGCATTACGACGTACAGCTTCTTGGCGGTATCGCGCTTCATCGTGGGTGTATCGCTGAAATGCGTACCGGTGAAGGAAAGACATTGACGGCTACAGCCCCCGTCTTTTTGAACGCGCTTACCGGAAAAGGCGTGCACGTCATCACGGTGAACGATTATCTTGCCCGTCGTGACGCGACGTGGATGGGTCAGGTGTACCACGCTCTCGGATTAACGGTGTCCTGTATTCAGCATGCGGGTAGCTTTATCTACGATCCGGAATTTAAGGCAGAAAAAGAGCATGATGCAGAGCGCGACGCGACAGGCTCGTTTCGCGTAGACATGGATTACATGCGTCCTGTCACGCGTAAAGAAGCCTATGCTGCCGACATCACATACGGAACGAATAACGAATTTGGATTCGACTATCTTCGTGACAACATGGTTCAGCGCGAAGAAGACATGGTTCAGCGACCGCTCCACTACGCGGTCATCGACGAAGTCGACTCTATTTTGATCGACGAAGCGCGTACGCCCCTTATTATTTCTGCGCCAGCCCAAGAACCGGCGGATTTGTATTATACGTTCGCCGAACTCGTTGCGCGTCTCACGGAAAAAGAAGACTACTTGATCGACGAGAAAATGCGCACCGCCACGATCACGGAAGCGGGTGTCACAAAAATGGAACGTTGGCTGGGAATCGATAACTTATATGCACGCGAAGGTGGCGTGCGCATGGTGCATCATTTAGAACAGGCATTGCGCGCTCATGCGATGTTTAAGATCGATCGCGACTATGTGGTTCGTGATGGCGAAGTGATTATTGTCGACGAGTTTACGGGGCGTTTGATGCAAGGTCGTCGGTACTCGGAAGGGTTGCATCAAGCCATTGAAGCCAAAGAGCGTGTCACGATTCAACGTGAATCTATTACGCTCGCTACAATCAC
>CAZJEZ010000061.1:4972-5297 GCA_964545235.1 uncultured Gammaproteobacteria bacterium | reverse complement strand
CCGCTCCACACTCACGTCCAACGGCGGCGATCTCTTCGTAGTCAGTCGATAAAATCGTGCGCGTAAGAAGTGTGCTTCCACGCGCATCTTCCACCGTCCAAGCGAGCAAGGGCTTTCCAAGAAACGGACGAATGTTTTTTCCGGGCAATCCTTTTGATCCGCCACGGGCCGTCATGAGTCCAAGTACGCGAAGAGACATAGATGAAATAATTATGAAGCAGCGTGAAGAAGCGCACAAACCTCGCTCGCCAACGCCTCCTCCGTCATGTGCATGGATTCTCGTGTTGCACCACCAATATGCGGCACAAGCAGAAGACGATCGTTT
>CAZJEZ010000061.1:1091-4962 GCA_964545235.1 uncultured Gammaproteobacteria bacterium | reverse complement strand
AGTAACGGATTATTCACAAGGTGCGTTCCTTGCTGATCTTCCCCATTCATCACATCAAGAGCTGCACCCGCCAGGTGCCCCGACGTGAGCGCGGCGAGAAGCGCTTTCTCATCCACCAGCTGTCCACGCGCAGTGTTGATAAAAAACGCCCCACGCTTCATACGAGCGAACTGTAACTCCCCGATCATTCCTTCATTATCCGGACGCAGCGACGCATGCAGCGTCACGATATCCGCCCGCGCAAGAAGCACCTCCTCCGAAACCATCTCTATCCAAGACGGAATCATAGACGCTTCTTGATACGGATCGGTCCCTATCACCTGCGCACCCATCGCTCGCACAATAGAAGCGACACGTATCCCCAATCGCCCACATCCAATACAACCAATTGTTTTCCCACTGATTTCCCCACCAATAGCTCGCTCACGATTCCACCCACCCGTCAGCACGTGGGTCTGATACGAAGGGATATGACGCAAAAGCGCAAGCATGAGCCCGATCGTGAGCTCCGAAGTGGCATAAATTTTTTCGGTAATATCACGACGCCCTTTCAATGAAACAATGCGAATCCCGCGACGCTCCACTTCTTGCTGATCGATATGATCAAGTCCTGTTGTCGGAGAAACGAGAAAACGAAGCTTTGGTGCACGATCCAAAAGCGCTTTATCCACACGTTGAAGCCGAATCACCAATACCTCGGCATCATGAAGCTCGTCTTGCCATCGCTCCCCGTACGCAAGCGCTCCAAGCCTCGCGTACGTCTCTATGGCACGCTCACTGTATCCGGATGACTCACGAATAACGACACGAGACATAGGAGGGGAAGATGATTAGTAGGCAAGACGCTTCTGAACACGAATCTCTACCCGAGCAAGATGTTCAGCGATACGTGCGCCGGCACGCCCGTCTCCAAAAATCGGATCAGACGCATATCGTCCATGCTGTAGCTGCGTTCGAATCGCCTCACCGATCGCCACACGATCATGCGGAACGTTCAAGATTGCATTCGATCCATGCTCACGTCCAAATTGACGCGAACCAACTAACACAGCAGGCGTCCCAAGATAACTCCCTTCGCGAATAAAAGAAGAACTGTTACCAATAGCAACCGTCGCATTCGCAAGAACGCGCGCGTACAGCTCTGGAGGAAAGTTTTTATAAAACCGAATTGGAGCTTCTGAATGATGCTCACGGAACACACGTAACCCTTTTGAGATATCATCAGATCCAGCATCAATATTTGGCCACAAGACAAGCGCCTGAATGCCGGTCGCATGGACGGCTTCAATACTCTCCATGATCTGCTTGTAGCCGCTCCCGAATTCTGTTGTGACCGGATGCTGCATCATGAGCAGATATGGTTGAGCGCTATTAAACGTATGTCCCACACCCGCCGTATTCAGATGACGAAGATCCTCTTCAGAAAACGTAGCATTCATGCCAGCAACAAGATCAATCGAGGGACACCCTGTCATGAATACCGAGGAAGGCTCTTCACCCATTTTAACAAGACGCTCCGCACTTAATTGCGTTGCCGGAAAATGAACATGCGCCAGCTTCGTCACCGCGTGACGCACCGATTCATCGATCGACCCCGTCACCTCACCCCCTTGCGTGTGAGCCACCGGAATATTCATGTACGACGCCGCAATAGCGGTTGCCATCGTTTCGAATCGATCCGCAATCGTCAGCACGATATCCGGACGCAACGTATGCAAAGCATTCGTAATCTCCACGATCCCAAGTCCAACGGATTTAGCCATCGTAAGAGGCGTCTCCCCTTCGATCGCCATATACACTTCCGCATCAATCGTAAACCCATCTCGACGAATAATATCCGCTGCGCGCCCGTGCCGTTCAAGGAGCAGAGAAGACCCGGCAACAATCTGAAGCTCAAGGTCCGTATGCTGACGAATAGCCGCAAGCACGGTCTTGATGCGACCGTAATTTGCACGATTAATAATCACAACACACACCTTTCGCTTACGAGATGACTTGGGCGTGCTCGCGGATGATTCAATCGATGCAAGCGGAGAAGCGTGTACCATGTCACGAGCAATTGGATCAAATCTTCGCACATCTCGTACGAGGCGCTGTCCAAGAAGAACCGGATACTCACGTGCGTGCAACCCAGGAAGATGTCCGTGTGGACGCATCGCATACACATCATCTTTTGTAATCACCGTACCAGCGGGAAGATCTCGCGCAGCACAAAGCGTTTTATGAAACAAAGGACGAAAGGCCTGCTCATCTTCATGCATCACCTTCCCGGGCTCGGAAGCAGCTCCGCGGATATAGACATCGCTTCGCATGACAGCTTCACGTGCAGCTGGATCGGATTCCAAAAGACGAATTGTATCAACCATGGTACGAAATTCATCCGGCGTAAGCGAGACTTGATGATCCGATCCCCACAACCCACGATAGAAAGAAAAATGCTTTTCAACGACACACGCACCGAGCGCGACAGAAGCCACCGAAGAATCGTACGTAATCGAGTGATCAGAAAATCCAATCGGCAATCCGTATCGCTCGCGAAAAAATGGAATGGTGGAAAGATGCAAGTCCTCAGGCGGACACGGATACTTAGAAACACAATGAAGCAAGATAACTTTGTCCGTCTTCTCACGTAAAAACGCGACAGCCTGATCTACTTCCTCGAGCGTACTCATCCCGGAGCTGATAAAAATCGGCTTCCCTGTATGACGCAAAAAGTCCAACATCACAAAATCCAAAAGATCCCCAGACCCAACCTTCCAAAATGGAACATCAAGCTCTTCCAACACCTGGGCCGCTCCACGACTCATTGGTGTAGAGAAAAACAAAATCCCCTCATCCCGACAAGCTTGAATCAGGGGCTTCCAAAACGTATCCACCGGAGTTGATTCCGTATTCCGCTTCACCCACGAGTACCGATCCGCTCCTTTGAAGTGATGCGAGACCACTTGGATATTCGCCTGCTCATCCTCATACGTGTGCGTCTGAAACTTGACCGCCGAAGCGCCTGATTTTTTTGCCGCACGCACAAGAGCGATCGCGTTCGCGAGAGCCGTCTCAACGGATTGTGGTTCTTGGGATTGAATAAAGTTTTTTCCAATTTCAGCAATAACAAACGTCGGCGCTCCTTCGCCGACTGAAATATGTTGATTTCCCCAAGTAATATCAACTCTTCGCATAGAATGAAGGTATCCTAAGAGCCCCAGGAAAACCTGTCAACCAACGGGAGCGCTCCTTACAGTTGGCGGTTAATCCAAGGACGTGCGTGATCGGCGGAATAGTAGAGATCCCGTTCACGATCTCGACTCCACACACACCAGAGGACGCGGTGGGAAGAAATCAGCCGGATCGTGCCTTCGAACGAACATCGACGGTCTTCCGAAAGCAGGGCGGCAACCTCTACCCAACGAACCCCCTGCGGATCTATCGTCCAGAAATCGGTAGCAATCACCTCCCCTTTTTCTAATACTTCAAGCCGGACGTCAGAAGCAATGGAAAAGGGGTTGATTACGGAAAGACGCGCGTCCGCTTCGGGGGTCAACCGAATACATCCAAAATAATCAAGAAGATGCGCCTCTGCCGCACTCCCAAAATCCACCCGAGAAGAATTAAATTGCAAATTAGATGGGAGAACGGCATACACATCCGCGTTCCGATACGAAACCCAAAAGCCAATGGTTTTAAGCGTGTGCGGCAATCCAGGTGCAGCACTTGATACCTGCAGCACGACATACCCCTCCTGCTCCGGTGGAATACCCGCCTGCCGAAGCAACGGATTCAATTCCACAATCATCTGCGCATTCGCACGAGCATCAGGATATGGAATAGAAATCCGTACAGGAACAGGCACCCCAAGCAAAAAGACTTCAAGCGT
>CAZJEZ010000061.1:0-1081 GCA_964545235.1 uncultured Gammaproteobacteria bacterium | reverse complement strand
GATACGCGGCGTGACCGTCCGCGCTCGTTCCAAAGCCATTGGCAAAAGAAATGCCAATCGCATAGCATACCGATTACGATCCAGGAGCGGTGCGACTTCAGGAGTAAATTCCATATCACGATCCCTCTTTCACGAGGTGTTGAATAGCAAACAGTCCTGATCGCTGACTACGCACCAATTGATAGCCCGTTAACGCGATCGTCGAAGAAGCCTCCACCTGTTCCAATAGAGCCCCTTCGTTCGTAAATGGAACCTTCCAAACTCGGCTTTCAAACGGCCCTACAGCAATCACCTCCTCCGACGCATTACCACCATGACCTCTGGTAGAGCGAAACGCGACCGTCCCCGACGTATTACCGATATTCGCAAAACAGAGCTCCATCTCAAATCCAGGTAAGGCAATAACCCCGGGCAAGGCGCACCAGCGATCAAAGTGAACGGACTTTTCATGAATCGTAAGCGGTCGACCGTCTTTTTGCCACGTGACATATGGGCGGTTCGTCCCAACATACCAACGTCTTGCTGCACGCGAATTCGGTGCATGATACACAACATGAACGAGTCCGAGGGATCGGGATGCAGGATCCGCCGTCTCCAAAAACCGACCAACATCAATCGTTATACACCCACCAATAGGAACAGAGATATCTGCTACGTGGCGCACCGCTCCATCTGGACCATACACCGTCACTCTCCCTATAAGCGGAGTAATCCGTCCAACAAAATCCGGGTGCGGACTATTCGAAAGCTGAAGAACACTAGACCACCCATCCCCCGCACAAGCCATCGCGTGAAACTCGAGCTTCTGCATGCCTGTACGCTTTTTCAATAGCCGCTTGACCCACCGCTTCGCTCGATTACGCAGTGAAAGCGCAGGCTGTCGGAGAGAAGTTAATTGAGGTGTGCTAGAAAGAACCGGCGGCATCGCCTCTCCGCGCGCGATAGCCTCAACAAGCTGATACAAGTCACCACGACAAGATGTGCAAATCGTTCCTAGCCTCGTCCGCTCCATGAAGCTCCGGATATCTGTGTGCTCACTTGATTTCCAAGCTGCCGCAATATCGGATGCGCGTTTGAGGAG
>CAZJEZ010000060.1:2892-5331 GCA_964545235.1 uncultured Gammaproteobacteria bacterium | reverse complement strand
TCAGGCAGCGGTTTTGGGGCTGGATCTGCGACTGGACACCGGTGATGCCCGCCACCATTGCACCTGCCGCTGACGCGATCGCCATCAGCACACATCGCGCAGGTGGTGAATGACCGGGGCGCCCGGGCCGGAGGTGGTGATCCCGATGACATCGAGTCGGATCGTGCCCGCATTCACCGCGTGTTCAGTGATCCACGCGAGAGCTAGGGACCGCAAGTTCCGAAGCTTGCGATGCGTGATCGCCTCAAGTGGCGTGCCGTAGCGTTCCATCGTTTCTTGGACAAAGAAGCTTTCTAAGTCCTTCGCAATATCCGTTGGATGCTCTGTTTTCTGGATCTTGATGGACATTGGTTCTTGAGGGATACCATCTACCAGCGTTTTGATATAAGCAGTACCCGTTGGAAGGTTAATGATATCTTCGGCTACAACTTTTTCACCCAATATTCTCTCTGCGATATCTGCATCATCAACCGATTGGGTGCGCATAAAAATCTTGGTAGCGATGTTTGATTCGATGGATTTTTGTATCCGTTCATCAAGTTGTCCCATGAATTGATTAGAGATAACGAGTGACGTGTTGAAGGCACGCACTTCAGAAAAGAGCGTTTCAAACATATCGCTAGCCACCCTCTGAAACTCATCAACAATGAAAACGGCTGGTTTGCGTGCCTCAGGCGCTAATCTCGCCTGACCAAAGACCGCTTCTGCGATATGAGCGGTGAGGTAAACCGAATAGTATTTCTTCATCTGTTCACTACAGGCACCCAAGTTCGCAATGAAAATCTTGCGACTCATAATCATTTCTTCAAATGTAATCTTGGCGTCCAGACGATCCGCGATATTCGTAAATTCTGGATAGTCCAAGAGTTTTCCGATCTTGTTATTGGTGGTCGCTAAATACTTCGCCAGATCGTTGTCGGTACGTTTTAAGATCGAACCAACCCAAAAGGATTGCAGCCGTGTTGGTAAATACTTCAAGATGTTCTTAATCTGATTTGGCTCATGAAGTAGCTGATCTAAGCCTGATAGAGACTGCTCGGGTAAAATATAAGCCGTGGCAAAGAGTTGTCGTAAGATATTTTCAAGCTCAGGTCCCCAGGAATAGGTAGAATCGATTTGGACAAAACGCTTCATAATCGAGATCAAAAACTCGATCCGTTCATCATTTGTTTTATTACCACTAAATTGCGAAAAGAATGGAAAACTAAGGGGCCGCTCCTTCTGCTTCGGTGGATTGAAATAGACCACATCGTTTCGCCTCCGCTCCGGAATCATGGTTAATAAATCGGTGGCAAAGTCATTCTTTGGATCAATAATGAGACAAGCGGTCTGCTCTTCATGCTCCTTTTGCATCAGATTATAAAGAATGGTCTTAAGTGTCTCCGATTTACCCGAACCCGTACCACCAAGAATATAGACGTGTTTTTTCATGTCATTCCAGGTTGGAATACCGATCGCCGTCTCCTCCTGCATCCGAAAATTAGATTGACCGAGGTTGATAAACAGCTCTTCTGGGAATTCACGTATATCCCGACCAGCCGGCAGTTTCTTGTATTTAGTGACCTTTACTGAGGAAACGGTTTCATTAGTCAGGTTTGGTAGATGCCAAAAGGAATACAGCTCACTATCTGAAACAACTTGCCCATAGTTTTCATAATGAAAGAGCGGCCAGTAGCGGAACTTTCGTTTCCGCAGCACTGGCCGCCTCATAAGAATATTGGAGAGTTCTCCCCTCGCGTGTAGCTCTTCTACACGCTCCGTAACGAGACATTCATGCTTCAGCATGTTCATGTTCTTTTGGTTGATCTCCGTGAGAACTGCTTGAATATTGCCCAGACGAGACATTGCATCCTCTCTTGATGGTGATATAACCCAATAGGAGATGATAATTTGAAAGAGAGAGGCTTTCATTTTTTCAAGCATAGCCGCCCCGAGCGAAGACATAAGTTCTGATACATAGACCCGAGTATGAGCAGGAAATTCCTTCTTGTCTTGCGGCAATGCTTGCAGACGTTCTTGTTCTTCAAGCAAGAAGTAAATGATCTGGTTGAAAAAGTGGGAAGCGGGAGAAAGAAGAATGTTATAAACCATGAACTGACCCCTTGGCAGTCCTTCCATGGTTGAAATGATGGAATCGACGGGATCGCTCGAAACATCTTTCAAGGTTTTGACGCGATGGTAGAATTTCCCCTCAATCGAAGACTGACCGTAGCACAGATAACTCTTTTGGAACTTCACCACTTCGTCCAGAAGCGCTACCTGATTGATGATGGCGATCTCGGCATTAGGATAAGCATTAAAAATAGCTTTCTCGATGCGCTCAAAATAAGCGGAAGGAAGAGCGAGATGGAAAGAGATAGATGGGTACTGCGCCCAAATTTGAAGTGTGAAAAAGACTTGTTGTTTGCGCGCTACCTTCCAACGTCGATAGAGTTTTTG
>CAZJEZ010000060.1:0-2882 GCA_964545235.1 uncultured Gammaproteobacteria bacterium | reverse complement strand
GTAGAGGTATGGAGTGAAAGCGTGCGGCCCCTCAATCGGATCAAGATAAATCGCATGAAGAGCTTTCAATATTTTCTGCTGGACTTGGAACGCAGTAACCTGAGAATTTTTTGGGATAATAATCTCAAGACACATTGATTGTTCTGCAGCACGCTCAATATCCTTTTCCTTTAGTTTTATCTTTTCAAAGGCATGAAAGATATTGAGCTGGTAGATTTTGAAAAGTTGATAGAGAACAACCGATACAATAGTGATGACGAGAAAAGAAATTCCGACCGCCAATACCCAGGTTGGGATTTTGTGGATGGCATCGAGCCATAGGCCAAAGGTGGTGGTGTTTGTCATGAGAGAAATGTTATGCGCGTTTAGCGCATTGATTCTAGATCATGTCATCCCGCCGGACGGAGGCGGCACACCCCCGTCCCCAGCTCCCTCCTTTTTCCCTCTTGGGTTCGAAGCACTCGGCAAACGCTTGGCTCGAACCAATGGAAAAGTGGCTCATCCAAGCTGAAAATTTGAAAAAAATCGCGTCGGAGAGTGACCTTTTTGCCAAAAAGGTCATCGCCAAAGAAATCTTTGGCTCGAACCTGTCCCTTACGCAAAAAAACGTGGTGGTGGGGTATCCCGAAAACGTGGTGGTGGAAAACGGGGAAAACGTGGTGGGCGGTTTCGGATTTGATCGGAAAAACGTGGTGGTTACGACCGAAAACGTGGTGTCTGGTCTGAAAAACGTGGACCAAAACGTGGTGGTGGACGGTTATAAACAACAATGGGCCGCGTTGTACGCGGCCCGCCAAATGGTTTCAAAGAAACCGCTTTGTATTGTCATGGTGGACGTTGGTGGGATCGAACCACCGACCTCACGAATGTGAATCGTGCGCTCTAACCAGCTGAGCTAAACGTCCTTTTTGTGCGCACAGTGTACTGAATGAAGTGAAAAAGAGCAAGCGTGCTACACTTTCCCCTATGACGATCCAAGAAGCCCTCACCCATGCCGCCCATCGCCTTCATTCGGTCTTTCCTCAAGATCAGGCTTGGAGCGATACGGAACGCCTGCTCGCTCATCTCCTCGATACGGAGGTGACCTTTATCTTGGCCCATCCAGAAGCATCCCTTCCCCTTCGAAAGCATCTTCAGCTCGCTCGCCTCGTCACCCGCCGCCTCCGCCACGAGCCTATGGAATACCTCCTTGGCATGGCTCGTTTTCGCCGTCTTACCCTCCGTGTAAATAAACACACACTCATCCCACGCATAGAGACAGAAGATCTTATCGATCGCGCCCTCAATCACCTGACCGCCCTCCCCGCTCCGACCTGTTGTGTTGATCTTGGAACAGGGTCCGGAGCTATCCTTCTTTCTCTTGCGTCGGAAAACGTAGGAGCTCACCAAACGACCACAACCTACCTGGGAACGGACATAAGCGCTCGCGCGCTCCGTGTTGCACGCACGAACGCAGATACCCTTCTTCCCGGAGCTCCGATTTCCTTTCTTCAAACCGCGCACTTCTCACATCTTCTTCAGGACGCAATCAAAAAAAACAAACCCGCATCTCTTCTTATCTTAGCCAACCTCCCCTACGTCCCACCCGAAGATCTCCCTACCATGCACGCGAGCGTCGTAACATTTGAACCACACTCCGCTTTATTTGCCCCAGATCACGGCCGTGCAGATATCCGAATCGTTCTCGAACAGCTGTCCGCGACCCCCTGGATCTCCGGCCTCCCCTTTGTAGCTCTCTTTGAAGGCGACCCGGAGTATATTCACACGCTTCAACCTGTCGCTGAACAGCTTTTTCCTCGCGCCCAGGTCACCATCCACCACGACGTCTTTGATCGCCCTCGATTCCTAGAAGTTATTTCTCAAGACCCGCGAATACAACATCGTTCGTCGTAACCTCAATCCATGTTTTGCCTGGTTTGAGAAGGAGATCCGTCCCGCTCAACCCACTCAACCGAATCGCCTCTTTTGCACCACGGCTCCAACGCCCAACATACTTTTGTCCATGATGATACACGACCGCCTCACCACCCCCCGTTGTGCGAAGCCGTAATCGTCCAGCCTCATCCAACACCGTTTCTTCCGTTTTAAGAACAACGACATTATCCGCCTGAATCGAAGTACCATCTTTATCCGCCTGCAGCCGTCCCGCCTGATACCGATCATACAGACCCGTCTCCTTGTTGAATTTCCAAACAACGCTGTAGGAACCACCATAAGGGATCCGAATTGTCTTTTGATCACCCATCTTGGTACTTGTTGATTGATCAAACCTCCACACGCCAACCGAGGAGCTTGTCGCTGCACGCATCCCATTCACCGTAGCATTCAACAAGTCCACATTCGTATACACGTTGTGTGGCGCCCGTCGTTCACTTGCGCGCCAAAACGCAACCGTCCCTCTCATTTCATCAATATTGATCAAACCCGGAAGCGCGCTCAAGAGCTGCATCGCTTCTGGACTCCCTCCAACGTGTGCATATCCACTTTTCCACCCCCGTGCCCATTCAACAAAATACGGACGCGCGCTTCGCACTGGACCGATTTCACGAACCGTCGAGGTCGCATCAAACAACGCGAGAAAGCGCGTGATTCCCCCTTCCACAGGCGCTTCAATAACAACACTCGCTTGAGATAGTCCTGAAAGCGGTCGTGCTTCCGGGTGATTCTCCACCATCACAGCATACGTTGATAACGCCTCTTCGCCTTCGGGAACCAATACCCCATCCAAACGACGTGGAACGAGCGCTACCGACGAGGAGGTGCTTACAGGCCCCTGCGTCCCACCAATACTCGGCGCCTTCCGTAATGCTCCGGAGAAAGCCAAGTACAATAACCCAACCGAGGCAAAGACTAAGACAGCAACTCCTACCGAAACCACCCCT
>CAZJEZ010000059.1:0-5493 GCA_964545235.1 uncultured Gammaproteobacteria bacterium | reverse complement strand
GTTTACCAGCGTCACTCTCGAATACTATTACAGTAAACTCTCTGATGTGAAGATGGAGTTATTGGCTGAAGCGACGAAGAACGCCCAAGCCCGAGCGAAAGTAATCGCTGAGGGGGCGGGAGCACGTATTGGGCCTATTCTTGATGCAAGCGCCGGCGTCTTCCAGGTAACATCTGTAAATTCGACAGAAATATCAGACTACGGGGCCTATGACACGACATCTGTACAGAAGAAAGTAACCTCGGTTGTGCGCGCATCATTCCGGCTGGTGCCGTAGCTGCTTGAAGTCCTCACGCGAGACGGCTCGAAAGGCGAAGAGAAGCGCAACGTAGACGCATGCGGAGGTGAGGAGCGTAACGGGGAGACGGACTTGATAGGTTTGAAGGAGGAAGGCGTACCCACCCATCACCAAGGCGGCTAATGCGGATGCCGTCACGGTCCAACGTCGTACGGAAAAGGGAGTGGTTCGAAAGACGATATAGGTGGAGGCGGCGGTAATCGCGATCTCGGAAATGATGGTAAGCCAAGCGGCGGCCCAGGCCCCGTACAGAGGAATAAAGAGGATGTAGAGGAGCAATGTTCCTAAAGCAACGGCGGCATACACGGGAAGCATGCGTCGTTGGGCTTGGATAGCAACAATGACGTGTGAAGAAATAACATTCACGTAGATAATGGCAACGGCAATCATGAGGAGTTTAAGGATATGGCCAGAGGCGGCAAACTCTTCTCCAGCAATAAGTCGCATAAGCGGAACGCCAACGGCAAAGACGCCTGTCACGAGGGGGAATCCAGCCATCAACATGAGTTCCATGGAATGACCAAGGAGTCGGCGGACCCGCTCCGTGTTTTTTGCTGCCCAAGCTTGAGACAGAATAGGCAGCAGCAAGCCCGCATACATAAATGGAAATGTCACCATGATTTCGAGAACGCGGTAAGCGGCGCTATAGATTCCAACTTCCGTACTTGATCGTACCAGGCTCAATATCAAGGTATCAGCTTTAAAGTAGACAACGTTAAACACAATGGAGAGTCCGATGGGCCAGGAGCGCAATAAGGCCGTTTTCCAAAACTCCGGATCAAAGTTCCAGGAAAACCCGCCCCCACGCCGTGTCTGCCAAAAGGAAAAGGCAAAGTTCGCAAAACTCCCAAGAGAGATAGAAGCGATGATAGGGAAGAGCCCCCATCCATAGATGGTTGCGACAATAAGTCCACCAAGATGCACGAGACGTCCAAGTACCTCGCCAAGCGCGTTTACATGCATGAGAAACCGTTTTTGCTGAACGCCGGTCACGACTTGATTGAGGGAGGGAAAGAAAAAGGAGCCCGTCAGAAGAACGATTGAGATGCGTGTAACGAGATCGTAGGGCATGAACCAGGCCACAGCTGGGGCGAGCACAAGTAACACAACCGACGCCATGATAATGCGGAAGGTAAATAAGGCGGACACACACCGTTTTTCATAGGCAGCGTCCCCATCATGTTCACCCAGCAATGCGATAAGCGTGACATTTAGTCCAAGATCCAGAAGGAGCCCAAACGATTGAAGGAATGCGTTTGCTGTTGAGTAGATGCCGAATCCATGAGCGCCGAGGTGGCGTGTCATGATAGCGATAATAGCGATCCCAAGGGCGGTAGAGACGGCTTTTCCGGCAGCCTGATACCCCGTGTGGAGCGCGAGTTTTCTTGCAAGAGACATGGGCAAATTGTACGGAGAATGGGCTGAAAGAGCAACCGTTGACAAGAAATAAAAAAGCGGTAATCTATTCCACCTCAGCAGGAGGAGGCTGATACACTATGGATGTTGTGTGCAAAGTGCTGTGCGCGCTCGGGCTCATCGCTCTCTTTGGGGCGATCCACTACCGCAACTTCTACGCTCCCAGTGCCTGGGACAAGCCTCGTGACAAGGACTCGTAGCCACGAGTCTTCCACCCACCCCCTGAACCAGAGATCTCTCTGGTTTTATTGTGTCCTGTAACGATAAGCACGCATATGCGGTACAATAAAACATATGCGACGGCTTATGTGCGCGTGCCTCGCTGCGGCACTGCTCTTTTTGTCTGGTATTCAGGATGTTTTTGCCTATACCTATCGGGATTTTGACGCATCGTTACTAAGCGTTTCCTCACCGGGCACGTTGTCACCAGGAGAAACGGCAACCGTAACGGTAACCTGGAAGAACACGGGAACAGCTCCGTGGTCGGCGACAGGAAAAAATTTCGTTTCTTTGTATGGATGGAATGCTATCGCCAAAACTGAACGCGTAAGCCCGTTTCGGGCAGAAGGGTGGGAAACAGGGGCACGTGCCTGGAAGTTGCCAAAGACGGTATCAGCCGGTGGAAATATAACCGCTTCATTCACGATTCAGGCTCCCCAGGCATCGGGTATATACAGCGAGCCGTTTATATTAGCCTCTGAAGACGTAGCCTGGATCAAATTATCAGCATTTACGCTTGATATAACCGTAAAAGAAAGGAGCGCCCCGGTTGTCGCGGTGCAACAGCCGCCCGCTTCCGTGGCTACACGAACAGCTCAGCTGACTCGTCAGAACGGACGAGAATGGCAACTGAATACAGGTGAACGGACACAGGTTGAACTTGAATTCACAAATACTGGAACCGTCACGTGGGCACAGGCAACGGACGAGGCTGTATGGTTGTATGCTGTGGATGGAAGTGGTCCACGTTCAAGTGTATTTCGTGATACGAATTGGGCAACGGCTTCGCGTATCGGAAAGCCCATGGAAGCAAGTGTCCGTCCTCGGGGAGTGGCGACCGTGGCGTTTTGGATCACGGCTCCAAAGAAGCAGGGACAGTATGAAGAGGTGTTTGCTCTCGGAAACGCGGCAGGAACACGTTGGATCGATGGCGCGCGCGCCGTGCTGTCCATCCGTGTTGTTGGGCAGGAAGAGTTTATCGCGACAGCCCCCCCGGATGGTGCACAAGCTATTAATACGGCGCCAGTGCCAAGCGGATCTGGTTCCGTTCCAGTGCCGACAGGCCCCGTCCCAACGGCTACCCTTCTTCTCAAATCACTTTCCGGGATGACCGTTAGTGGAAACGGGAGGCAATCACTGACGTTTGGATGGAAAAACACGGGAACTCAAGCGTGGAATACGCGCGCCCTCCGTTTTATCTCTGTTTCGCCAGACAAGGGGAGAAACGGTCGCGTACGGGATGATTCTTGGGGGAGCGCAACAGAGGTTGTGCGGTACACAGAACCGGTGAAGCCAGGTGAAATAGGATTCTTTACATTTGTTTTGAAAGGTCCAGCCCGAAAAGGAACCTATACGGTCACGCTTCAAGTGAGTGCCGATGGAGCCGATGTGGCCGGAGGGGGAGCTGAGATTCCTATTACGGTAACGGCGGATGGATATCTAGAGCCAGAAACACCGGTGGCTCCTTCGGTGCCAACGATACCCTCTTCACCAAGCGGGCCATCGCAAGAAGCACTGTCTATTATTCCGTTGACGGTTGCTCCATTGGGTGGAAATACAGATGCGCTTCCAAATGAACCTACTATTCGCGTCGGAATCTTCCCGACGACAGATGATCGGATGGTTATCCGAGCGAAATACGCGCCCCTCACGGTGACAAATGGGGGATCGACCGTTTGTTCTCTTGCGGTCGGCGCCTCGGCTTCCGTTCAATATGACCGTGGACGATCTCAGTATGTCTTAAGCGGGGGTGTGTGCGCTGGAACGAGCGCTACCCCGTTTCTCTTTCGGGCAAATGATAGCGTTTCACCCATGGAAATTTCAGATTTTAATCGTCCGGTTGGATGGTTGCCGGGATCGAACGACAACACGTTTCGTACGCAGCTTGAACTACGGTATGCACCGGCGACGAATCTTACGTGGGTGATCAATGAGCTTCCTGTAGAGTGGTACCTCAAAGGCATCGCGGAAACATCAAATATAAGTCACCCACAGTTTCAACGGACGCTCCTCACCTCCGCTCGTACCTACGCGATGTATCACATTTTACGTGGTACGAAACATGCGAATGAGTTTTATACGGTCGACGCGCGCTACGACCAGGTGTATCGCGGGCACGGAGCTGAATCGCGCAATCCAAACGTTGTCGTTGCGGTAGACGCGACACGTGGTCAGATCGTTACCTATAATGAGGCGCTGGCGATCACGCCATACTTCTCGCGTTCCGATGGGCGTACGCGATCGTGGGGAGAGGTATGGTATGGGCAATCACGCTATCCGTGGCTCATCAGCGTTCCTGTTCCGGAAGATGCAGGGAAGACTCTTTGGGGGCATGGTGTGGGTATGTCGGCGAGTGGGGCGCTTACCATGGCAAACAACGGAAAAACCTACGATCAAATTCTCACGTACTTCTACACAGGGGTGCAGTTGAGACGGGCTTATAAGTAGTCTGCGTGCATAGAAATAAAACGCACACGTTGTCTCGTAGAGAACCTAAAAAAGAACCGGCTTCAGAGTTCTTTTTTAGGATAGGCGTGAGACAAGGCGCCTGCTACGAAATCACTTTATCGACCAATCCGTACTTCATCGCTTCTTTTGCATCCATGAAGTTATCACGCTCCGTGTCGATTTCTACTTTCTTGATTGGCTGACCTGTGTGTTTCGACAGAATCTGATTCAGCTGGTCACGTGTCTTTAAGATGCGTTCAGCGTGAATCTTGATATCGCTCGCCTGACCCTGTGCGCCGCCAAGAACCTGATGAATCATGATTTCTGAGTTGGGCAAAGCAAAACGTTTGCCTTTAGCTCCACCAGACAGCAGAACGGCGCCCATAGACGCAGCCATACCCACACAGATCGTAGATACATCTGGCTTCACGTATTGCATAGCATCGTAAATGGCGAGTCCGGCGGTAACGCTTCCACCGGGGGAGTTGATGTAGAGCTTGATGTCTTTTGTCTTGTCTTGGCTCTCCAAGAAGAGAAGTTGTGCAACCACGACGTTCGCTACATCATCATCGATCGCCGAACCAAGCATGATAATGCGGTCTTTGAGCAGGCGTGAGTAAATGTCATACGCCCGTTCACCCATTTGCGTTTTTTCAATGACGGTGGGAACAAGCCAGTTATTGGAAATATTGCTAATTTCGTATGGATTTTTCATATTCCAGCATTGTACGTGGGTAGAAGTTAGCAGTCAAATGACGAGAGTGCTAATGCGCGAATCAGCGCACACGATCGTTGACAAAATGGTCTATTTTTGCTAGGCTCAGCCCTTGTTCTTTTCCATCTTCACAACCTGCTCACACACAGGAGGCGCCATGTTCCGTGTTGTTTGTTTTCCCAATCGAACGGCGGACGGTCGCCGTGCCTCCAGCTACGCCGCATGGCTGGCTGGGGCGCTCGGCGTACCGCTCGTGACCGACCTCGCGGGCGACTTGTCGCCCGCCGAGGAGATCATCTTCGTGACGCACGAGTCTTTCGCAGAGGCGGTACACGCCTGCCCGCCCGGAGCTCACCTGCTCCTCCCTCTGCAGGAGGACGGTACCCGTCAGGCCAAG
>CAZJEZ010000058.1:0-5599 GCA_964545235.1 uncultured Gammaproteobacteria bacterium | reverse complement strand
TTTGTATGGTGGACGGCAGAGGAGTCGAACCTCTGACCTTCACAATGTCAATGTGACGCTCTAACCAACTGAGCTAGCCGTCCAATTTGTGGCCGGAATCGTATCGTATCCACGTATGCACGTCAACGCCGGGTGCTTTCCCGGAGGCTTGACGCGTAGGGGTTTTTAACCCACACTCCTTCGGGCCTTCCACGCCTATTCGCGAGAGGAAGGACTCACAGGAGGTGACTGTATGGGTCGAGGCAAGGCAACTGTGATCGTCGGTGCTCAGTGGGGCGATGAAGGAAAGGGGAAGGTCGTTGATGTTTTCAGCGAGAAGGCGGACGTGGTTGTCCGCTTTCAGGGTGGGGCCAACGCTGGTCACACCCTGGTCATCGGTGAGCGGAAGGAGGTCATGCACGTGCTGCCTTCGGGCATCGTGCGTGCGGGACGCCTGAATCTGCTCGGTCCCGGCGTCGTCGTGGACCTCGAGGAGCTCAAGAAGGAGCTCGTGATCGCCAATCGGTACGGCGCTCTCGTGGGTCTCGACCGCTCCGCGCCGATCGTGCATCCGCTTCACAAGCTCCTCGACTCGACGAGCGAACGTGGTGCGGACAAGATCGGAACGACCAGCCGTGGTATCGGGCCCGCCTACGGAGACGTCATCGCACGCTCTTCGGTGAAGCTGGGTGATCTGACGAGCCGGGACAAGGTTCGGGCCGCTCTCCTCGCCCGTTCGTCGTATGAGGGCAAGGTCGCCATTCTCATGCAGCGCTTCGCGCACCTCGCTCCCGAAGCGCGGCCACACATTCCCACGGTCGACGAGCTCGTCGAGTGGTGTCTGTCGTTCGAGGACATCGTGAAGCCGCGCCTGTGCGATTCGCGAGCGGATGTGCTCCGGGCGCTCGACGCTGGGAAGCGCGTCCTGTTCGAGGGCGCGCAGGGTGTCATGCTCGACGTCTACCAGGGGCAGCAGCCCTTTACGACCTCGTCGAGCTGTTCGGCGGCATGCGTCTCGGCCACCTTCGGCATCTACGAGTTCGACGCGGTCATCGGCATCACGAAGGCATATACCACGCGTGTTGGTGAAGGCCCGTTTCCCGCGGAGCTCCTCGATTCGATGGGTGAGACGCTTCGTCAACTTGGTGGCGAGTTCGGTGCCACCACGGGACGCCCTCGTCGCTGTGGTTGGCTGGATCTCGTCGCCCTTCGTTACGCCTGTCGCGTTGGGGGCATTACCCACCTCATCGCTACGAAGCTCGACGTCCTCGAACAGTTTTCAAGGATCGGCGTCTGCGACGGCTACATCTTCGAAGGGGCGCCCATCGACCCCGCGTTCGATACCCTCACGACCCGCGTCCTCACGGATGCGCAGGTTCACACGAGTATGCTTTCGACGGGGCCGTCTGTCCGCGTTGCGCGTCGGTTCGAGGACCTGCCCGCGTGGGCTCGCGGCTACCTGCACCTCATCGAGCAGAGCGCCGGCGTTCCGATCATCGGGGTCGGTGTCGGTGCGGAACGCGAGGCCATCATCCTTCGCTAGATGAGGCACTTCATCTCTCAACATCATGTTGGGAGATTTTTGATTGTGTGTCATGGTGAGCGTGTGATATACTTTCTTCATCAGCATTCACATCTTTCTTTTACGCACATTATGCCAGAGCCAAAAATGAAAAAACCGGTTGCGCGTAAGTCGCCATTGAAGTCGGCAAACGCCCCTGAACCAACGGGTCCTATTGCTGGTCCCACCTGCGGACACAGCTCCTGTGGCGTTGCTTGTAAGGTTCGGTACGTTGGAAGCACATCGCACATGCGTGATCATTTTGTCATGCATGCGGCGCGTGGGGTGACGCATGTGTGGTCCGCGGCTGTTGTAACTGGTCTTGCTGTTGTGTTAACGGGTACGGTTGCGTTTACGGCTGTGCAGGCAAAGGAAGGCCAGAGGCAGGCTCTTGTGCGCCGGGAAATGGCGACACGTGCGGATCTTCACATGCTCAACGAACGATTAGGCGTCATGGAACGATTGCTCCAGCAGGCACGTCAGGTATGCGGTAATGCCGTCGACTCGTCTTCTACGCCGGATGCACCAAACGAAGCACCGAAGGATGAGGTGAAGAAACCAGTCAAAACAGAGCGCTAAGGTTATCTCATAGCAAAGGGCCGTTGCTCTTGGTGAAGTTCGACGGGTGGCAATAGCTCCAGAATCCGTTCAGGAATAGCGTTTTCTTGGACGGATTCTTTTAGTTTTTGATAAATGAGCGCAGGATTCATTCGTTCTCTCTTGAGTGACATGGTTTTGAGTATCGCAAGAACCTCTTCTTGTTGAATGCGGCCTCGACGCAGCCTTTCGAGAAGACTTCCTTCTCGGTCTTGTTCTGGCGGTTCCTGGATCGTTTCAATGTTCTTTGTTTGCTACTTTTACGAGCCCCATATTCAAGATTGTTTTTAGTGCGCGAGATGGGCTTATGATAGCAGAAGCGAGCTATTCTGTACCTTGTCTTATGAACTAGAAAACAGGGTGATTAACCCTGTTCATCCAGTATGGCTCCGGGACCTGGATTCGAACCAAGATAAACAGATTCAGAGTCTGTTGTCCTACCATTAGACGATCCCGGAATGCATTGTGGCGGAATGATAGCGAAGGATGTGTTTTTGGTCAATCGGATTCATATGGTATCCTGGTTGTTGATATGCCTTCATTTTTTGGTGAATCAGACCTTTTGATGAAAGATCGTTCCGGACGCGTTGCTCATGAAAAAATTGTTGGGGGATTAGAGCCTCAAAAAGACAAGCGAACTTCGGTGAAAGGGATTGAGGACTTAATGTTGCAGACGTTACGTCTCTCTGACGAGCGTGAGCAGAAGCGTATCAAGGGTCCTGCTACGGAACTTGCTGCTGTGGCCAATGCGGCGATTCGGGCGACGGCCTGGGCGCGTATTCCTGGTAAAGAGCTAGAGGGTGCTGCACTACGAGCCACGCGTGCCCTGTATCCGTCGGCAAATGCTATTGATAACCGTCTTATCGCTTTTTTGTCTGGAGTGATTGGTGGTGTGCGTGCCGTTGAACTCTTGCATCAAGAAGGGGACGCGCTACGACGTTCAGGCGGGTCTCGTTTTATTGGTACGAATGATCGCTTGGATGCGGAACAGAAAACAGATCTGATCACGGTGGATAATCTTCCGGATGGTCGCGTGACTCTCGGGCTTGTTCAAGTAAAATCATTTTTTGATACGAAGAGAGATATTTCTGTCGAGGATGTCTACGGAGCTCATGTTCGCGTTGTTGCCGATTTGCTCACACCGGATGAATATCGAACCCTTCAAACGGAATCCGAAGCATATCACGCGGCGCTTGCTGAGCGTACGGTTCAACAGCGGGCTATTGAAGAAGCGCTTCAAAAGGAGCGACTCATGCAAGCATCGGACACTGTGCTGCTTGCGATGGCTGAAGCATTGACCTTAAAACGTACAGATGCCCTGGATCAGGTATGGCTTGTGGGTCGTGTTACGGATCAAATTATGCGGCATTTTCCTACGCATGCCTCCGCCGGTTTGGTAAGTGAGGTGATTGGTGCTGTCCGTCAGTCGATAGAGATTTCAGATGTTGGTGTTCGAGGATTGTCTGACGCAGACTATAAACGGATCATTACACAGGCGGTGGCAACACTTCAGGCTCGAAATGCCCAGAAAAAAGAGGTCCCCACACCCGTGTCTCCGCGCCTTATTCACGTGCCATCTACGAAGCTGGTTCGTTCGGGTCACCTCACAGCTTCTAGTCGGACGCTTGTGTTTGTCCAGGGCGATTATAAATCACAGCTTAGCACCGGCCCAAAGCCCATTGTTTTCTCATCACAGGCTTGACGTTACTACCTATCTATGCTACACAACACAGCACATCCAATACAGAAAGGAGGTGCCGTCGTGACCCTCGAAGAAGTACTTGGGTCGGTCGGTCTCTCTGGAGAGGCTTACGTCCAGTCGGAACAAGAACTCGTAGCCGAGCTCGCTCTGACGTTTGAATCTCGTGAGGGCAAGGCTATCCTCCGTGCGCTTGAAAAGCGTGAATTGGAGGCCAAGACGGCCATGCAACAACTCGTCAAGCTTGCTCGTGCGCGTATCGAAGCGCGTCATGCGCAGCCCGCACCCAGCACCTGACCCCCGATCATCTGATCGGGTCTTGTTTTTGTCTTTTTTGACGTGTTCGCGTAGGATGCGGAGGTATGTTTGACTTGCTTCAAGAGCGTGCAGAGGCGCTTGAACAAAAAATACAGGAAGCGTGGAAGGCCCTCTCTTTAGATGTTGTAGCAAATGAGATAAAGGCTCTTGAAGTGGAAGCCAGTGCTCCGGACTTCTGGGCGGATCAAGAACGTGCCCGCCGTGAGTCACAGAAGCTTGCTGATTTGAAACGTGAACATGATGTATGGGCGAGTATGCGTTCACGTCTTGTCGATGTACAAGAGTTCATTACATCTGCGCAAGAAGAGTCTTCTCAGGACGAGTCGTTTGCTGAAGATATTCGTGCGCAGCTTGATGCATTAGAGCGCGAGTATCTTGATCAGGAATTTTTATTACTGTTCTCTGGCGAGCATGATGCAAGTAATGCGATCATGACGATTCATGCTGGGGCGGGTGGCACGGATGCGCAGGATTGGGCGGAGATGCTTCTGCGCATGTTCGTGCGTTATGCGGAACGTAAGCAGTGGCAGGTGCAACTCGTGGATGAATCGCGAGGAGGAGAGGCTGGAATTAAATCAGCTACGTTTTTTGTGCGTGGACGGTATGCCTATGGAACGCTCAAAAGTGAACACGGGGTGCATCGTCTCGTCCGACAGTCGCCGTTCAATGCCGATGCATTACGACAGACATCATTTGCTCTCGCCGAAGTGATTCCGGAATTAGATTTGGATGCAAGCGTTACTATCGATCCGAAGGACTTGCGTATCGACACCTTTACATCTGGCGGAAAAGGTGGTCAGTCGGTTAACACGACCTATTCAGCGGTGCGCGTCGTTCATCTTCCAACGGGGATTACAGTTTCTTGTCAGAATGAGCGTTCACAAACACAAAACCGTGAAACAGCAATGAAGATTTTGCATGCCCGCCTCATGAAGCTTCGTGAAGAAGAGCTCCAAAAAGAGAAGCAAAAACTTCGGGGAGAATATCAAAGCGCCGAGTGGGGGAACCAGATCCGTTCGTATGTGCTCCATCCGTACAAAATGGTAAAGGATCACCGTACGGACGTGGAGACGTCTGATCCCGAGGCGGTGCTAGATGGAGATCTGGATGTCTTTGTGGAGGGGTATTTGCGTCAAAACATGAAGTCGCGCGATCTTCCGGCTGAGCTCAATCGAGAAGAGAGTTGAATTGTTTAGTTCTAGTTGACATTTGCGATGCCATCGCTCACACTTACGAAGCCTGGCTCACGGTTGAGTTGGGTAGGAGAGTGAGCGCATGCCCAGAAAGAAAAACGTGTCGAGGGTGAACCAGCCCATCCTCGACCAGGACGCTGAACTGCCCCCGGTGAACCACCGGAGGCGTGAGAAGCCCGGCTCTGTGAAGCGCGGGATTCTCGTCGGCGTTCGGGAGAGCGACGCGGCTCCGCGGAGCTTCCTCGAGCAGGA
>CAZJEZ010000057.1:0-5697 GCA_964545235.1 uncultured Gammaproteobacteria bacterium | reverse complement strand
ATGGGTGAAATTCTTGAATGTGTTGGATAACCTGGACCCCAACTTTCGTACACGGGTTGCGCCTCCACTTACTCCTCTCTACACTGTCCTCATATGCAAAAACTCCATTTCTCCATCGTGATCAACGCCGCAATAAAAAAAGTTTTGCACGCCATGCTTGATGATGCGACATATCGCCAGTGGACAACGGCGTTCAGCCCAGGTTCTTATTTTGTGGGAGATTGGAGCCTCGGGTCGAAGATGCTCTTTCTTGGTCCGCATTCAGACGGGTCTGGCGAAGCAGGGATGGTGAGCCGCATTGCAGACAACAAGCTCTATGAATTTCTTTCGATCGAGCATCTGGGCATCGTGAAAGACGGTGTGGAAGATACGACGAGTGAAGAAGCGAAAAAATGGTCTCCCGCCTTCGAGAACTATACGTTTCGCGCGATGGATGGAGGGACTGAGGTGCAAGTGGATATCGATGTTGATGATGAACACGCAGAGCTTTTTGAGGGTATGTGGAACGAGGCATTGAAACAACTCAAAACGCTGGCGGAAGCAGAATAAGAGAGGTGTATGTTGCTCACAATCCCTGCGTACAACCGTGCGCAAGATAGCGTTTCTCGGGCCATCTGCACGGCTCTCGCCAAAGAGCTTACAACAGGTCTCCCGAAGGCAGAACGCAAACTTTGGCATGCACATCCGGTCTGGTTTTTAGATGGGAACCCGGTCGCTGGATATAGCGTACTCAAGAACGGTGTACGGTTGTTATTTTGGAGCGGGGCGGACTTCGCGGAACCGCTCCTACAACCGGGGAGTGGAAAGTTCAAAGATGCATCCATCCTGTATAACGCCGTAGAACAGATTCATTCCAGAGACGTACAACGCTGGCTGAAAAAAGCCCGCACGATTCAATGGGACTATAAAAACATTGTAAAACGAAAGGGGAAGTTGGTGCGGTTGCCGTGAATTCGACCGCGTGTTTTCTTCTCCCTCGGGAGCAGGTGCACGCGGTCTTGTTGGTTATGGAAAGGACTGCGTCACAACGCTACGATCCGTATCGTACGATGACGGCAGATCCTAAGAAAATGAGAAAACCGCCGATAAGAACGGGGAGCGTAGGAGTTGTTCGATAAAAGAGAAAAGCAAACAGGACGACAAAAAGCGGATATGAAATTTCAATTAACGATGCTTTAGAAGCATCAAGGTGCTTTACTCCAAATAGAATAAGAATATCCGCCAAGATCGTTAACAGAACCGTGATGATAATCAAGCCCATCTCCTGTTTATTCATGCGGGTAATTTCCTGAAGGGGCGCTCTATTCCAGAGAAAAATAGGAAGAAATACCCCAATCGTGATAATGGCATCTATGAACAAAAAGACGAATGGAGACGTTGTCCGAAGGATCTTTTGATCCAATGCATAAATCAGGCCCCATGTGACCGAAGCCGAAATGGGAAAAAGATACGTTAGTTTCATGGGAAAATAATACGTTCCTGCCGCTTCGAGTGCAAACTGCTTAAGTAGGAATGCGTGTAATCGCCCACGAGCAGTCACATGTGCTACATTTAGTCTATGCGACACGCTACCTTTCAAGGGAACTTTTCATGGGTTCTGTTTATTGCATTTCTTTTGTTTTTTGTTCCATGGTGCTGGTATACGGTAAAGAGCGTTCGTGCCGTGCTCTTTTTTGAAAAGACAATAGGCACGATTCAGGATGCGACCCATGTTCCGGCGGACGATTCAAGCGCGCTCCCGTCATCTGAGGCGTCTCAGGTGGGGACGTACACGCATCAGGCGCTTTTTACGACTCCAGAAGGTGTGACGCATAAAGCGTTTACTCGCGTTCGATCAAACCCTCCTTCGTTTGCGGTCGGGGATCGGGTAAAGGTCTACTATGATCAAAAGAATCCAACAAATGCGATGATTGGTACGTTTTGGGAGGTGTGGTTTCCGCCGCTCGCCTTAAGTTTCTTTGCAGGCATCTTTTTCCTTTTGTGGTTAGGCACGTGGATGGGCATGAATACGCAGGTAAACCAAACTTCGTAATGCCCCTATCTACTTCTTTTGATGATGCTATTTTTTCTGACGACGAGTTTATCGTGACTCACTCGTCGATCAAAAACACCCGTCTGTTAAACGGGTGTTGGCATGATCTGCTCCAGGATGGAGTGTGATCTATGCGAGTTAGTAGTCGCCGCCACCGACGCTCGAGCCGCTGCTGCCGGAGTCGCCGCCACCGACGCTCGAGCCGCTGCTCCAAGAATCAGTGCTGCTCGAGCCGCTGTAGGAATTGCGTGATGAATCTTCGTCACGGCGTCGGCGAGCGTCTTCTTCGTCGCGCCTCCGACGGTCACGTTCTTCCTCCTCGCGTCGATGAGCCGCCGCACGCCGCTCCTCTTCGTCACGCTTCCGACGAGCTGCGCGCTCCTCTTCGTCGCGCTCGGCTTCTGCTTTGCGAGCCGCGCCATCCCACGCCGTGCGCGCGGACGTTGCGGCCAGCATGGCAGCCGCGTAGTCCGTGGGTCCCTGGGAGTGTACCGGGCGGAACACGGCGAGGTGTGCGGTGCGACCGGCGCCACTGATTCGGCTGGCAGCTGAATTGCGGTACCGATCCGCCTCTGCGATGAAGGCGTCGTACTCGGCCTTCTTGCGGTCCTGTTCGATGCACCACTGGTTGGCATCCTCGATGGCCGTGGAGGCTGTGCGGAAGCTCGCGAGCGCACTGTCTGCGAGGGACGTGGCCTTCGCATAGCGTCGTTCGGTGCTGGCGGTACGAGCCTGGTGGAGTGCTCCCTGACCGCTACTGATGGCGAGGCCTGCGCGTTCGATGAGGCGCTCGGCTTCGCGGATGTTGGCGTGTGTTCGGCCAGCGTCCGCAACGCGTTGAACGACCTTTCCCTTCGCGAGGATGATCGCGGTCTGCGTGTCGATCCCAGATCTGATCCGGGCGCCCGCATCCAGCACGGCCTGGTCGAGTACATCGCAGTACTGTCCCACCTGACCGTACCCACGCACCGCTTCCTGGAAGTACTGGTGCGACTCGAGAGCAAGTCGCCGAGCGGTCACGTGTCGCTTGTTGGCGAGGGCGAGGCGCGCTCCTTCGAGCGAGCTCTCACCGAGCTTGAAGCGGTCATTGCCCGTAGTTGCTCGAGCTTCGTCGATCTCAGCGTGGACCGTGCGGACCTTACTGATTCGACCTTCGGCAGTCGCACGGTCACGGAGTGCATGCACGCGTTCGGCGTCGGCGCTCTTGATCGCTTCATCGGCCTTCTCGACGCAGAAGCGGACGAGCTCAGCCTTCTTCGCGGCCTCGCTCCGTTCGCGGAGGATCATGTCGATCTTGCTCTGGAGCTCGCTCTTGGGGCGGAGTGCCTTGAGCATGCCCGAGAGCTCTCCTTCACCGCGCATCGCCGCCTCCAGGTGAGGCGACGGGCTATCGTTCGCATCGACGAACGTACCATCAGGGATGGTGGCGTTCGCACTGTTCCCGAAGATGGGTTCGACGAGCTTGATGATCTCGTCGACGAGCGTACCGGTGTCCCGAGCCTGTGCTCGGAGGCGGTCGATCTCTTCGCAGTAGGCGACGGCGTCGCTGTCGCGAAGGGAACCGAGGCGCTCGTAGGTGCCTTCGGCGTCTCGTGCCAGCGGGTGACCATTCAGCCACTCGTTGGGTACCTGGCCATCGGTGGCGCGCGTCCGGAGCATCTCGAAGTCGTGGAACGGCAGGTCGGTACGAGGGTCTCGGTTGCCGGCGCTATGCGCCTCGCGCAGCTCATCCCAGCCCGCCATGGCGGTCTTGAATTGACCGGCCAGGTCCTTCTCGATCGTCGCGGGGTTGATCTCCTTCTGAACGGTTTGGGGGTGGAACAGGCGAGCCTGGTCCACGACTCCTGTATCGAAGGTGAAGACCTCATCGACGAGCTCGATGGCCTTGTGGAGCGGGTCCGTGTTGAAGAACCAGCCCTTCGCGCCCATCGTCGCAGAATCACCCAGGTGGGTACGCAATGCCTCGATGAGAACGAAGATCCCGTCGACCCGGCTCGTGACATCCGTGTAGAGCTTGGCGGTGCGGCCCTGCTTGGTGGCGAGGGAACGCATCGCGTCACGCTGATCATCGAAGGCTACGTAGCGCACGAGCGCGTTGTCGACCTTCTTCTGCCAGGCAGCGAGCTTCTTTTCGAGCTCCATCCGGAGTTCGCGCACCTTCCTGTTTTGCTTGCGAACGAGCAGGAAGATGACGATCACGAGGATGACCAGAGCCGCCAACTTCAGGACTGACAGGACGGCTGCGGTCGATTCGGCGCTCTTCTGATCGTCGATGCTCCGCTCCAGGGCGTTGTTCTCATCACGGAGATGAGCGGTTGCATCCTGAATCTGCTGAGTCGCTGCGTCGGTCCTTTGCTGGATCGTACGCGCCTCATCAACGGCGAGCGCGTGCCCACCGAGGTTGGAAGGGAGGTAGCGGGGTTCGTTGGTGAGGAGTGTGCCAGCGCGATAGAGCTCGTTGCTGAGTTCGCGCAGGGAATTCGCATGCTCCTCGAGGCGCCGCTGCTCTGCTTGGGCCTCTGCGGCCCTCCGCGCGTCTGCAGCTCTGCGCTCCGCCGCTTCTTGCCGTTGACGCAGGATCTCGGGATCCGTAGCTTCGAACACATACGTGTCGATCGCACGCGCGGTCTCGAGGATGCCCGTGGTCGGGTCCTCGGGTCGCAGACGCATGTACGGCACGAAGTGCTCGGTGCCGAATTGGGTGACCTGCTCCGCGCCCAGGTTGAGCTGGGCTACCCAGCGTGAGCCAGCCGTGAGGCGGTACTTCCGCGGGGTTGTGATCTGGAGGAACGCACTCGCTTCGGGTGGGCACAGATCAGGCTGGTTTGCCCGCCACGCCACCATCAGGTTCTCGAGCAGATGCGTTGCTTCCGCGTTCGGCTCCTCGTTGCCGGGGAGGCGGTCGATGAACACGACGAAGAACGGATGGTGGATCGTGTGAAGCTCACGCTCGAGTCGATCCGCGCCGGCCGTTCCGACGCCCGGGTTGATGTACCCGGATGGGATCCCGTACACGAGCCGTCCAGGCTCGAGTCGCGGGAAGGTGTTCTGGGCGTCCGCGGTGCTCGCGAAGGCCCAGACGAGCGCCGCGATGACGACGCTCAGAAAAACGACATGTTTTGAATGTGCCATGAACTCTCCTGCATGGAACGAGCGTTGTGCCCGAAGCCGAGAGGTTAATACACGAAAAACGTCATTTTGTCAATGAGTTAGATAGAAAAACCATGTTTTTTACTTGTTCTTCGCTCGACGTGTTACGCAAGTTCGGCACAGGCAGCCACGCGGTTTGATGTAGAACTCGAAGTACTCTTTTCCGTAATCGTAGCTGATTTGATCTCCAGCTTTGATGCGTTTGGTTGAATAAATGTAGACGCGATTTTTTGCGATGCGAACTTCGGCGTTTGGATAGCAAGCATGGTTGATATAACGAGCATGGTTTTTTCGTGTTCCACCGAGAATCGTTTTGCCATTTTCCAAATCAAATAAGTAACGGCCACCGATCGTGTCCGCAACGGTACTCGCCACCAGCGTTCCCCAGTATTCCATCAGGAATCGTTTCGCGGGAATATCTTCTTCGGCGTACACGCCAAATCCGGTTGGGCTTTTTCTTACGCGTAAGGCAAACGTTGGGGGACGGGGGAATGGATGGTTGGGCATAGGAGCGC
>CAZJEZ010000056.1:0-5792 GCA_964545235.1 uncultured Gammaproteobacteria bacterium | reverse complement strand
AACGGCGAGCGTGTTTTTGCGGATGCGGTTGTCATGAACGCGGATTTTGCTCATGGCATGACACGGCTTGTACCTGCCGCGAAGCGCGATACCTATTCCGACGCCAAGCTTCAGAAGCGTCCGTTCTCCTGTTCAACGTTTATGCTGTATCTTGGATTATCCAAGGTTTACAATATCCCGCATCACAACATTATTTTTAGCAAAGATTATCGAAAGAATACCGAGGAGATCTATGACACGCACATTCTGTCCGCCGATCCCTCTTTCTATCTGCAGAATGCGTGCATCACGGATCCTTCTCTTGCGCCAAGCGGGAAATCGGGCATATACGTCCTTGTACCCGTTCCGAATCTCGACGGATCAATCGACTGGGAAAAAGAACAAAGCGCCTTTCGTGATCTGGTGATTCAAAAAATTGAAGAACAAACCGAGCTGAAGGATATTCGAGCGCATATTGAGGTTGAACAGGTTATTACGCCTCTCGATTGGGAACAGACCTATCATGTCTATAAGGGGGCGGTATTTAACTTGGCACACAGTCTCGATCAGATGCTGTATTTCCGTCCGCATAACCAGCTCGAAGGCTATTCGCGCTTGTATCTTGTTGGCGGAGGAACGCATCCGGGAAGTGGGTTGCCGACGATCATTGAATCCGCACGCATCAGCGCACGTCTTATTGAAGAGGCGCTCTAGTGTCACGGGTTTAAAAACACATCGCCCCATGAACCAAAGGGCGACGTGGACATGCGTACTTCAGCATATCAGTCGTGGTTCATGGGGCAGTTGATGAAGGCGTGTTCACGGGTACCAGTTTCCGACGTGCAGCGTCTTTGTAGGGGGTGTGTACGCGATGGGCACAGCGCCGGCGGCAAGGGCGGCGAGACCCTTCTTCAGGGTGGCAAGCTCGTCGAGCGTGGCAGCTTGTTCAAGTGTGGACAGGCTGTAGGCGAGGAGCCGTGCGTTGACCAGGATCTTGTGAAAGCGATCCGGCGTAGGTTCTGGATAAGCTGCCGAGAGCTGATCAAGAAACAGGTAGAAGCCGGCCCGACTCCAGGCCTCGACGATCCCGAGCTCCGTTGCTCGTGGGAGGTCCAGGAGCGCCCCCAGAAACGTCAGCCCCAGGCTCTTTCCTGTATGAACCGCTGGACGCAGATACTGCTCCAGCATGTCTGGAAACGATGCATATCCCTCTGGCCGGCTCATGGGCGCATATGTGACGGCGCGTACGCGCATCAGTCCAGAGAGGAGGCGTTGAAGTGCCGCTAGATCTCCCTGTTCCGGCGTCCGTTGAGGCTGTCGGTCCGTGAGTTGTTTGAGGCATTGAGAGATGTCTATGCCGACGATCCCTGGTCCATGGCTCTGCAGCTCCGTTTGATTCAGTTGAGGTGATACCAGTTGACGATACGGCCTCCGATACAGTCGTTCAGTGCACGTTCTTGAGGCGCGCAGAATGCGATCCGGAAGCTCTTCATGCATGATAGGACCTCCAGAAAGAGTGAAACATACATAGGCAAATGGAGCAAGAAAGCTTCTGGAGGACTATCCGACGCATAGAACAATAAACACCCGCTTTGTGGGCGGGTGTTAAGAGTAGATGCGGCGTTGGCGTAGCCGACCGCTGCGGTCAGCCGTCAGCCGCCGAAGGGGCGGAGGGTGATGGTGACCGCCCCCGGGATGTTCCAGAGACGGTTCTGGTCGAGGGCGAGCGTCCCCTGGATGCGGGCGGGGCCCGCGTTGCGGATGGAGAAGCGGTTGTAGAGCGCTCCCATCCGGATCTCGTACCAGTCCGCGGACATCGCCTGGGCGAGGGTCGCGGGGAAGACCAGGTCGCAGCGCACGATGAAGTGCGCCGTCGAGCGGCCCGGGACGCGCGCGTCGATGCTGGAGAACTCGACTTGCGTGTTACCGACCATTCCCTGGCCGAGATACCGCCCGTCGACGGTCTCGATGTCGCAGCGGGTCTGCATCGGGCGGAAGTAGATCTCCGTCCCGGTGTTCGACCGCGTACCGACCTCGACCACGAGCCCGCTCATCGAGCCCGCTTCGGCGCCGTCGTTGACGACAGCCACGTCGAGCATCGCGACGCCGCTCGCGCTGCCCATGATCGTCGAGGAGACGGCGAGGGCGCCACGGTCGGCGATGAGGTCCGCGAAGCGGGCGCGCACCTGGAAGTCGTTCTCCGCCGGGGCCGCGAAGCAGCTCGGGTCGTAGACGACCTCGTCGCGGGTCACGGTCTCGCCGGTGTCGGCCCACCGGAGGTCGTCACTCGTGAACACGCGCTGCTCGCCCTCGACGCCCACGCGGAAGCTGTAGAAGCCGTAGATGAAGTCGTGGTAGCGCTCCTCGTCCCACGAGATGTTGGTTGTGACGCTCAGCCGTCGCGTCGTCCCGTTCTGCACGATGAAGGCGCTGATGAACATCACGTCGCCCGTCTGGGCGCTGGTGTGGGCGTTCAGGTCCATGGGACCCATGAGGGTCTGGCCGGTGTCCCGGTCGCGGACCTTGAGGTCGCGGAAGTACCGCGTCCCCATCATCCCGATCACGTGCCCGCCGATGCCGACGCTGGACCAACCGAGCGCGCCGTGGAGGCGCTGGACCTCGATCGACCTGCCCGTCGCGGAGATGTTGATCGTCCGCGTCGAGAAGTCCTGCGTGTCCGTGAGCGTCTCGGTGGCCCGGGGCCACCGCAGGTCACCAGCACGCGCCCCTGCGGGCGCACGTCGGAGTCGGGCGTGCCCGCGTCGGGGACGACGACGGAACATGTGCACTCGCCGTAGCTCTGCCCGTCGGGGGCACAGGTCTGGGAGCCGGTGAGGCCCTGGCCCGTGCAGGCACAGGCGATGGCCTGGCCCGGGATGCAGGCCGTCGTCGGGCGCGTCTCCGTGCCCGAAGCGGTGGAACCGCCGCAGGCGACGAGGAGGCCGCGAAGCTTGCGCATGATCACCTTTCCTTCTGTGAACGAACGTGTGGTAGAGAACGGCTGCAACACGCGGCCTTCAAGGGGTGTTTAGCCCACCTTATTCTCGTTTCCTGCCCTTGTTGCCTGTGACTGAATCACGGACAGGATGCCGAGTCTCACTGGCTCGAAGTCCTGCACGCGACTCTTTACAGGGTAGTTTTTTGACTTTCGACGAAAAGTCATTCTACCACAAAATAACGGTTTTGTCAATTAAATATATAAAAACTTTGAATAAGGGCGTTTGTTACCAGGTAGTTCAGCTATGGGTTATAATACAATGTGTCTAATAGTTACTTTATGTTCTCAATGTATAACGAGCTGGATGTCATCGGATTGTTTTTATTCCTCTCTGGTTTTGTGCTCGGTCTAGGGGCGGTAACGGTTATTGATATCCACGGCTTTCTCGGAAGAACGTCATCGTACTGGACGGAAGCTGCAACGCGTACACACAAGGTGACGAAGCCGATGATCTGGGCAGGAATAATACTTGCCACCATCGGAGGAACGATCTTTTATCGTAATGATGCGTTTACCGGTATTCCGTTTATTCATGCCATGATCGCTCTGGCGCTTCTTGTGAACGGGTATTTTTTGTCTTTCAAAGTCAGTCCATTTTTGTTAAAGCGTGAGAAAGAGGGGATGTCCGCAAAACTCTTACCGGGCTCTTGGCAAAAGAAAATTATAGTGAGTCTTGTTGTTTCAGACATCGGCTGGTGGGGAGGCTTGCTTCTTTTGGTGCTGTACCTTCTTGGTCGATAAGACAAAACTATGCGTATGCAAAAGAAGACAATACGGGTGAACGATGTATTCCAAAAAGGCTATACCTATCAATTAACCGAACCGGTTGGAAGGAATTTTCATCCGGATTTCAAACCGGAACTCACACCAAAGCAAATGCTCTCGCTTGGGGTTTTTGGAGGGAAATATATGACGGATTGCAAAAAAGAATTTCCTGAAGATTGGTTCACGCACGCCAAACTTTCGCCGAAAGGCCACGACGCGAAGATAAATTTTTTTGGGAAGCGTGCAAGTCAGCCGCTCAGCATTTGGATCAAAAAAGGGTGGATCAATGAGGGGCATGATCCTCGCGGCTGGTTTCAGTGGTACTGCCGATATTACATGGGGAGACGAATTCCTGGCGAAGACGAGCGGCAGATTAGACGTTGGAAGGCGATCCAGCGACACAGGACGCAGCTTAAAAAGCATTGCCGGCCACAAGACTTCACATGTCGACCCACACAGAGACAGGCGCTTTTGCACTGGGCCTACGACAGTAGGAAGATGTAGTTGAGTCGTCGGATTCAAGCAAGGTATTCTTTGAGTTTTTGAGCAAGTCGTGTAGTATTTTTATTCCGCGGCGATCGTGTGCCATGCTGGCAAAACATTCGTCGTGAGCACCTGTTTTGTTGAGAGGAGCGGCTGTGTTCATGCCCCGTTACGTCTTCTGGGTCTTCGGAGGCGCGATCATCCTCGCGATGGGATTTCTCTGCTCGCTGAACTTCACGACTTGGCCGGACTCGCCTGAAAAGGAGACGCCTCCCTCGGCCAAGCTCAACTAACATCACCCCCCGCATCACAGCCCCTCTGTGGCATGTCTTCTTCGTGTGGGTGATGCTAAAGCACCACGACTGTGGTGCTTTTTTGCTACGTACGTTGTTTGATCTCGCGCGTCAGCTTATCGACGATCTGAGAGAGTGAGATTTTTTCCTGCGTTTCCGTATCACGGCTTTCCAAGGTAAGTTCGTTTGATTCAATCTCTTTATCTCCGATGATCAAGAGATAGGGGATCTTTTGAACTTTTCCGGCACGGACTTTTTTGCCCATGCCTTCATCAGAATCATCGAATTGAACACGGACTCCCGCATCAAGCAGGGCGTCGGCGACAGTTTTGGCGTAGGCGTTGTGCGTCTCTCGGACAGGGATGACTTTAATCTGAGTAGGAGAGAGCCAAACAGGAAAGCGACCTGCAAAGTGCTCGATCATGACACTCATGAAGCGTTCGAGAGATCCGCAAATAGCTCGGTGAATAACAACAGGACGCTCCTTTTCGCCTTTTTCATTTGTGAAAGCAAGATCAAAGCGTTCAGGGAGGTTGAAGTCACATTGAATCGTCGCAAGCTGCCATTCGCGACCAATTGCATCCTTGAACATGAAGTCGAGCTTTGGCCCATAGAAGGCGGCCTCACCTTCGACGCGTCGATAGTTGAGGTTGTTTTCTTGTGCGGCGCCTTCAAGGGCGGCTTCGGCACGTTCCCAAACATCATCTCCACCCAAATACTGACTCCGGTCCTGTCCGCGGACAGAGAGGCGAACCCAGTATTCGTTCAGCATGTTCATGCTGGTATAGAAGGTCTTGATGATCTGAACGATAGTTGTGACTTCTTGAGAGATTTGTGAAACACGGCAGAAAAGGTGTCCATCGTCTTGGGTGAGGGCGCGTACGCGTGCAAGTCCCGAAAGCTGTCCAGCTTTTTCGTAGCGGTAGACGGTCGCGGGTTCAAAGTAGCGAACCGGCATGTCTCGATACGAGAATTGGTTATCGGTAAAGATCTGCATGTGATGCGGGCAGTTCATCGGTTTCATGAAGAACTCCTCATCGCCACCTTGAACGCGGAACAGCTCTTCTCCAAATTTAGCCGCATGGCCCGAGGTTTCGTAGAGACCGATTTTTGTGATGTGCGGGGTCCAGACGCGGCTATACCCCTTTCTCTTGTGAAGATCCCACAAAAAATCCTCCAATTCCTTTCGGATAATCATGCCGTTTGGCTGCATGAGAGGGAGTCCTGGGCCAATGAGGTCGGAAATGGTAAAGAGCTTCATCTCTTTACCGATT
>CAZJEZ010000055.1:0-5854 GCA_964545235.1 uncultured Gammaproteobacteria bacterium | reverse complement strand
CAAAGGCCCAAGGGAAAATGTGTGCACGTGCTGATCATGCAAGGTAAAGACAACAGATTCAATTCCGCGAGCCATATTCAGCCCTTCATGAACATGCACGCAATGCGCGATGCTTTTTAAAGGGATTGACCTCTTCGGACGCAGAAGTGAGTCGGTGCACACCTCTTCATCCACGATCCACAGACGTTCGCTCACACTCTCTGCAAGATATCCAGCCAGCACAAGAATAAGTCCAAGAAGCAGACCTCGTTCATAAGGGCTGGAGGGCTGTATCCAGGCGGCATAACACAGCATGCCAAGCATCAAAAGGACGGCGGATAATAACCCTCCCCCGAATGAAAAGATCGTGGGTCGCGCCACAAAGAATGAAGACATGCTTCAAGAATACACCTTGTGCACACGAACGAACATAAACCCCGCCAAATAGGCGGGGTTTGATTTCTCTGCGCGAAGCTTAGAGGACGGCCTTCTTTGCAGCGGACGCGAGACGGAACTTCACCACCGTCTTGGCTGGGATCTGAATCGTGGCACCCGTGAGTGGGTTGCGGCCCTGGCGAGCCGCGCGGTTCACCTTCACCATCTTTCCGAAGCCTGGAAGAACAAAGTCGTTTCCCTTCTTGACCTGCGTGTATGCAAGGGCAGCAAGGGCATCGAAGAACATGGCGACCTGTTTCTTCGTGAGATCCGTCTTAGCGGAGAGCTCCTGCATGAGCTGAGACTTCGTCATCTTGGTGGCTTTTGCCATAGTGAGATGTGTGTAAACCCGTAATAAATTAGTGAATTGTTTGGGTTTGTGAGCACAGTATGCCGCATGTGAGAAAAAGAGGCAATGAATCCGGGGGTTTTCGTCAAGGGGGCGCCTCTGTGCGCGTCTTGTCTCACAGACATCCTACAAAAGAATGGGGCTACAGGAATTCTTTTATAGGATGTCTGCTCGCCGTCCGCGCTAGCTTGTTTATTTTGTAGGTCCGATATATTCTTTTCGGACTCTTTACCTGTAAATTATCGGGCTATAGCGCAGTTGGTAGCGCGCTTGCATGGGGTGCAAGAGGTCGTGGGTTCAAATCCCACTAGCCCGACCACGAAAAACCGCCGAAAGGCTGTTTTTGCTTTATATCATTGACAAAATATGTATTTTCTGGTATCTTTTTACGTTCTTTGAGGGTTACTCTCTTCCTCGAAGGCGCTCGTTTCAACACCTATAAGAGAGCTCACGGAGTCACGTCATGACAAAGGTTTTCGTCAGCGATCACGACCGCCGCAGCTTCCTCACCCCCGCCTACTCGTTCAGCGCCCGGCGCACCGCCGAGACCCACGCCGCCGAGCACGGATTGGACGCGCGTGACAGCGATGCCTTCAAGCTGTTCAGTGTGGACGACGCCACCTACCAGCCCCGAAGCTTCACCGAGCTCGACACCGGTCTGCTCACGCCCGACCGCTCGTCGTTCCGCGACGAAGGGCGCTCGCAGTTCATGACCCTGCGTCGCAAGGCCACGACCTCCATGCCGTCCGGCGCCGGGAACACGTGTCTCCTCGTCGAGGGGCCGCGCGAGTTCTACCGGTACATCCACCAGACGCGCAAGCACCCGCCCTACTACTACCAGTTCGCGAGCACGGACTTCCCGTGCTACGCGGTCTGGGGACGGGACGGGGCCCACTCGCTCGGCAACCCCCTGTTCGAGGAGGATGGGCGCCGGGTCTTCGTCGGACGGAGCGGGCGCGGGGCGATCTACGGTCGTGCCCCGCGGTTCAACGACGACCTGACGATCGCTGGCTACGACACCCACGTGGCGCTCGTGGAGTTCAGCCTGCTGGACCGCGACCCGTCCAAGGATGACGTCATCCGCTACACCGTGCACGCGATGCGTTCGCACGGCTACGAGGCCGACGAGACGCCGAAGCCGTACGGCCTCGACTCCAAGCGGTTCGACTCGCTCTGGCGCGAGCTCGAGCAACGCGCCTTCGATGGCTTCCTGAAGACGGGCGCGCTCGTCTCGCAGGCGTCTGAGACCGAGCTCGCCCGCTTCGTCGACCAGATGAAGAAGGCCGAGGCCGATCGCCGGGCGCCCTACGGCACCTCGTACCGCGAGCGTGTCAAAAAGATGGACTGGGAGGCCGCCCTGCGCTCCGTCGAGGAGCCGTGGCAGCTCGAGGTCGTCGTGCAGGAGTTCAACCACGACCCCCTGTTCCAGGAGCACCCGAGCTACGACGGCGCGCGCTACAACCGGGTCCGCAACATGCTGAACAGGCACGGCTGCGACGACGGCCGGCGAGCGAAGCTCAACCACATGATCGAGAGCTTCGTCGCGCCCCGCGACAACCTCTGGAACTACACGGGCGACTGACCCAACGCACTCGCGCATCCGCGCGGCACAGAGCACACTCGCTCTCGCCGTTCGGGTGCGCTTTTTGTTCCACAGAACAGCTCCTGAACACGTTTTCGAGCCTTATATAAAAACAATAAACCCCAACAGGGACTGTCGGGGTATGAGGTCTTAGTTCGTCGCTGGAGCAAGACTTGCTTTCAGCTCGTCGCGCTCTCTCATCAGATTGCGCTGGTCGATTTCGTTGAGCCGAAGCGCGAGCAGAAGCATGTCTGCGTGGATCTGGAGGAGCCACACACGGATGCCCACCTCGAACGCCTCGCGATCATACACATCCACATCTCGCGGGTAGAGCCTAACCGTCTCTTCGCGGACGATCCGCATCGCCTCTTCTTCACGAAGCGCGATAAGGAGCTCCCGCATCCACGGATGGATGTTGCGAAACGGAGCGACGTACGTGCACTGGATCGCGCGCCCATGCACATGGCGTGCACAAGTGATGGCCGCCAGGAGCTGCTCGCGATGCGGTGCGAGAATCCTCTGCCGAATATCACGTTCAGCCGCGCGATCACGGAAGGGTTCGTGAGCGAGGTTGCGCGCGGAGGGCTTGACTCGAAGTTCGCGTTCAAGTCTACGAAGCGCGGCGCTGAGCGCGCGCTCCTGATCTCTTCCCATCTGCTGATTGGAGGTCGTTGATGACTCCGTATACAGCTGTGCTCTGCTTTTTCTTGCCATCGATACCTCCTCTCTGGAACGGGTTTGCGTACCGCCTCTTTGGTACCCTTTTTCTTGACATTTGTCAAACATAGATGTATCCTTTTCCCATTGACCCGCAAGGGGTCTTTTAAAAAACAAATTATGATCAACTCCATCATTTCCTACTTCCGAAGTGCCAAAGAAGAGCTTGAAAAGGTGTCCTGGCCGACACGTGAAGATGTTATGCGGTACAGCACGATCATCATTACCGTGAGCGTGGTGCTTGCCGTCTTTTTTGCCGCCCTCGACTTCGGTCTCCACACGGGGGTAAGCACGGTTCTCACAAAGCGTTTTCAAGGCGTGACGCAGACAGAAGAAGTCCCACAAACCCAGCCAACCGTGAACGCTACAGATGCGACGGTTGAAACAACAACCTCGACACAATAATTCATTCGTTCTTTTTTCTCCTATGCCTAAACAAACCAGTGAGCTTGGCCGCCGATGGTACGCCATTCACACCTACTCCGGGTACGAAGAAAACGTAGCAAATAACCTTCGCCAACGTATCGATACCCTCGGGATGAACGACAAGATTTTCTCGGTGCTCGTTCCAAAAGAAAAGAAGATTAAAATCAAGAACGGCAAGCGCCGTGTTACGGAAGAAAAAATCTACCCTGGGTATGTGCTCGTTGAAATGATTGTCGCAGACGACTCTTGGTACGTGGTGCGTAACACCCCAAATGTCACCGGCTTTATCGGAACAGGTACGCGCCCATCCCCTCTTGAACAGGCCGAAATCGATAGCCTCATGAAGCGCATGGGTACAACCGAGGAACCAGCCGTCACCATCGACCTTCAAGTCGGTATGACCGTGAAAATCGGCGAGGGGCCGTTCAAGGATTTCGAAGGAAAAGTAAGCGAAATCGACGGTTCTCACGGCAAGGTCAAGGTATTAGTGAGTATGTTTGGTCGCGAAACCCCCCTAGAACTTGACTTTACACAGGTAAAGAAGCTATAAGAGAGGCCTGTTACGCTTCCGCTTCCCCCTATTTATCATCATTATGGCTAAGAAAATCAAAACCTTGATCAAGGTGCAGGTGATCGGTGGCCGTGCAACCCCTGCACCTCCGCTCGGTCCTGCCCTTGGTCAGCACGGCATGAACATCGCGGAATTCTGTCAGCGTATTAACGCAGCGACACAAGACCGCATGGGCGAAGTCGTCCCAGCCGTCATTTCCCTCTACGAAGATCGTACGTACTCCTTCATCTTGAAGACGCCTCCAACATCGGAACTCATCAAGAAGGCCGCGAAGATCGAAAAGGGATCCGGCAAACCACTCACGGAAAAAGTCGGCAAGATCACAAAAGCCCACGTGCGTGAGATCGCTGAGAAAAAGCTCGCCGACCTCAACTGTTCCACCATCGAATCCGCCATGCGACAAGTCGAAGGGACCGCTCGCAACATGGGTGTCGATGTCGTTGGTTAATCAACCTATTCATTATCAACTTGTGGGAGTGCCGAGAACATCGGTGCGCCCGAACCACATTCCTATGGCCCG
This sequence comes from uncultured Gammaproteobacteria bacterium, assembly GCA_964545235.1. Lineage (GTDB taxonomy): Bacteria > Patescibacteriota > Patescibacteriia > 2-12-FULL-60-25 > 2-12-FULL-60-25 > CAZJEZ01. The sequence continues at coordinate 1,275 of CAZJEZ010000055.1, read as the reverse complement.
CTCAAAACGCTACGCAGAACTCAAAAAACTCATCGATTCAAAGAAGCTCTACTCTCTCGACGAAGCTGTTGAACTCGTCAAAAAGACTGGAACAACAAAATTCGATTCATCCGTCGAGGTTCACGTGAACCTCGGTATCGATGTTAAAAAGGGAGACCAGCAGGTTCGTTCAACGCTTCTCTTCCCTCACTCCGTCGGAAAGACAAAAAAGGTTATCGCTTTCGTGTCTGCCGATAAGGAAAAGGAAGCAAAAGAGGCTGGCGCCGAACGCGTTGGTGGCGAAGAGCTCATCGCTGAAGTAGCCGCGGCAAACAAGATCGACTTCGACGTCGCCGTTGCCACCCCAGACATGATGGTCAAGCTCACAAAAATCGCCAAGCTGCTTGGTCCAGCCGGTCTCATGCCGAACCCAAAGACAGAAACAGTGAGTCCGAATGTCAAAAAGATGGTGGAAGAAATCAAGAAGGGTAAAGTTTCCTTCAAGAACGACTCCACAGCGAACGTTCATCAGCTTGTCGGCAAGGTCTCCATGGCGGCCGCTTCGATCAAAGAAAACACCCAAGCTTTCATGGATGGCGTGAAGAAAACAAAACCAGCTTCGTCCAAAGGAACATTCATCAAGTCCGTGACCCTCACGTCAACCATGGGTCCCGCGGTACACATTGACCCTTCTTTGTTCGTCTAAGAGTAGACCCTTCGTCCCGTCCCAAACATCCTCGAGAACATCGAGGATGTTTGATTTTCGGAGAGCGCTCATCGTTGACGAACGGGCTGCTTTATGATACCAATCCCGCCCGTGTTCGTTCGTCTCTCAACCCCCTGTCCCTGAGGTTTCTATGCCCCGTGGTGGAATGATGAGCTTGGCGCCCGTCGTCGCCGAGCTCTGGCTGGCCGATGATTCGACATCTGGCACCTTCCTCAACTCCTCGGGCGGCGAGCTCGGCCGCACGTTCACTTCCGCGCGAGAACATGGCGTCGGCCAGATGATCGTCGGCCATGGCCCCCATACCGCACGCAGTAAGGAGATCATCGTCGCTCACCTGACCGAGATCATCCATCAGTTCGCCGATGCCCTGGCGCTTCCTGGCGAACGCTTCGCTGTACGCATCGTTCCCGTGGGCGATGACAGTCAGATGCGCGCACTCGTCGTTACGATCACGCGACTCATGGGCGCCCAGAACGACTCCCAGCCTGCGGCGTAACGCCCTCCCTCCCCCAGCCATTTGGCTGGTTTTGTGTTGTGGGGGTCCATGTATTTGAGCCCCTAAATCCCAT
>CAZJEZ010000054.1:0-5926 GCA_964545235.1 uncultured Gammaproteobacteria bacterium | reverse complement strand
CAGAAGAGCACACGATAACAACAAGGTAGAGAATAAAGAGCGCGGGCCCCGGCGGATGCACCAAAATCCCCAAAAGACCAACAAGTACGATACCTACCGTGATCGTAAATAAACGTCTTGCACCCATAATCCGCTCAATTCTCCCGAGATACCACGTAGAACAAAAGAGCGAACCGTGAAATAGAAAATAGAACAGGGCGAGCCACACGCCGCCCAACCCATGATGCACAAGCGCCGGCTGATACGCTCGAAAGATAAGAAAACTCACAACAAAAATACCAATGCGGTTAAAGGCGAATCGAAAGAGAATCGGATGCGTCCGAAGCGTATGCAAACTTTGCTTCCAAATAGAACGATCCTGTTCCAGAAGACTTTCCAACCGCGTCGGTTCGACAAGACGACTGTAGAAAAAGACGGAAACAAGCGATGTAGCCGCATCAATCGTAAGCAATAACAAAAACTGCCCTTCTCGCAACCCACTCGCAAGAAGCGCTCCAATCGCCGGAAAGATAATCTTAAAGAACGAATTTGCAGACGCGAGACGACCTGAAAAATGCGTCATATCCTTTTCCTTCCCCATCATTTTCAATGAATCATAGAGAAGCGCCTCGTCTGCACCTGAAAAACAAGCAAAGGCAAACGCCATAAGGGCAAAGACCAAGGCGAATTGGATGAACCCATGCGCGTAGACGGCGGCAAGTGTTGAACAAATATCCACAAAAACACCCAATAAAATGATCCGCTTTCGTCCAAATCGATCCGCCAGATAGCCCGTCGGGATCTCGCTCACGAAGGCTGAAATAGACCACACGATGCTGAGCCAAAGGATTTCCCCAAACGCAACACCACGATGCAGATAAAATAAGGTGATGACGCTGTTAATAGATTTCAACTGGATAAACGCCTTGCCCCAAAACAAGTTGCGCGGATTCGAAGCAACCGAGGGAGCTTTCATAGGCCGCCCTACCCTGTCACCACTGCCTTAATACGGCGCACACCCGCCGACACAGCTTCTTCTTTTTGAATCTTAAACGTTCCAAGTTCAGCCGTATGTGCCACATGCGGACCACCGCAGATTTCTTTTGAATAGTCCCCCACAAAATAGACCTTCACTTTATCACCAACCTGCGCATATTTGTCTTCGAACAATCCGATAACATCGCGCGACTTTGCTTCATGAACCGTCATCTCTTCACAACGAACAGCATAGTCGGCACGAATAGCCTCGTTTACCAACGCCTCGACGCGCGCAAGCTCCTCAGGAGTCACCTTTTGTGGATGGGAGAAGTCAAAACGCAAGCGTTCTGCCGTGATATTGGAACCGCGCTGCTCGACATGCGAGCCAAGTACCGTGCGAAGCGCCTGATGCAGTAAATGTGTAGCCGTATGCAATCGCGTTGTTTCGACGGAATGATCTGCGAGCCCGCCCTTAAAGACACCCGCGGAAGCTGTACGAGAAAGGTCTTGGTGCTTTTTGAATTCCGCCTCAAATGCGGCACGGTCAACAACAACTCCTCGCTCACGCAACACCTCTTCCGTCAACTCCCAAGGGAACCCATAGGTAGAAAATAGCTGAAATGCTTGCTCCCCCGTTATGCCGCCGTTTATACTAGCTTCACTTGCCGACATTTTTTCCAACTCCCGCAATCCTTTTTCAAGTGTTTTTGCAAACTTCTCCTCTTCCTTTTGAAGCTCGCCCACAATACGTTCACTCGCATGTACAAGCTCCGGATACGTCTCTCCAAACAACCCAATGATCACGCGCGCCAGATCCGAAATAAATGAAACGGAAATGCCTAAGCGCTTGCCTTCGCGAATCGCACGACGAATGAGACGTCGAACGATATACCCCTGACCGACGTTCGAGGGTACCACTCCCCGCTCATCACCAATGATAAACGTTGCCGCACGCACATGATCGGCGATAATGCGATACGAGCGCACAAAGGCCGGATTACGAGCATCCTTCCCAGTATACTCCTGGATTTTCGAAAAAATCGCCTGAAAGGTCTCCGTTTCAAACACTGTTTCAACGCCCTGAAGCATGGCCGCCATACGCTCAAGACCCATGCCCGTATCCACATTTTTCTGCACAAGCTCCGTAAAGGTTCCATCGACTTGCTTGTTGTACTGCATGAACACATTGTTCCAAATCTCCACAAAACGGCCACAATCGCAATTTGGATGACATACCGGACCAAACGAAGGGTCATGTGCACGGCCGGTATCATAAAAAATTTCCGTATCGGTTCCGCAAGGGCCCGTCGTCCCGGCTGGTCCCCACCAGTTCTTCTTTTTTGGATACGCGTAGATACGAGGACCTTTATCCCCCGTTACCGGTTCGTCCTGTTCAGCGATACCGACTTCCGCCTGAACTCCGCGCTCAACAAACCGCGTCTGCCAAAGCATAATCGCTTCTTCGTCACGAGGAGCGTTTTCATCCCCTTCAAACACCGTCACGTAGAGTTTTTTCGGATCAATCTTCAACCCTTCATCCCCTGTCAAAAACTCAAATGACCATCCAATAGATTCCGTCTTAAAATAATCTCCGAGCGACCAATTCCCCAACATTTCAAAAAACGTAAGGTGGCGATTGTCCCCAACCTCATCAATATCATCTGTGCGAAGACATTTTTGAGCATTTGCCAACCGTGTACCACCCGGGTGAGGTTCGCCTAATAAAAATGGAACCAATGGCTGCATGCCAGCAGTCGTAAACAACACGGTGGGATCGTTTTCTGGCAATAACGACGCAGAAGGAAGAATGGCGTGTCCTCGTGCTTTAAAAAACGCGAGAAAGGCGTGACGAATAGCGTTTGTGGTCATAGGGAGGTTTCAACAAAGTGACGATACAACATCTCTGCCTGATTGACGAATACCTTCAGGAGTGACGTGTCGATTTCCGGAATGGTTTCGCTCTCATCCATACGCAACAAGAGATACGCTTTTAGATCACCCTGCGAGCGATCAGATGGAACAACAAGAACATGCCGTTTTTCATCCGTCAGAAGAACGCGATGTGACGAACCCTGTTCATGCAAGTCGCGCAGTTCGCGATTCGCCACATGAAAGGCGATTTTTGCGTCTGGCTCGTGAGCAAACTCGCGTTCCGTGCGGAGCTTGGATAATTCGACAATACGAACGATACCGGCATTGGCACCGACCGTTGAACAAGCATTTGCTACCAAGGCATGAAACAGTTCCTTTTTAAGCTGCTTGTGCTCTGACAGGGATTTGGAGGATTCGTTCGCCAGCGTCTTCAAAAGTTCAAGCTTCCGATTCATGGTTCCGATATACGTGTACGACTCAATGAGCTCGCGTTTCGCTTTTTCATAATCAATTTGCGTACGTTCACGTTCACGTTCACGACGCTCAAGAAGACGCTCGTAGAGACTAAATGTTAGAAGACCGGAAATCCCAAACGCAAAGATCGCCATCTCTTCAAGAATCGTCTCACTCAACTCCCAATATCCCCGCGTAATCAACGCCGGAGAAATAACACAAAGCACGAAAAACAGCAGGTAGAGAAGGGAAATCCATTCCATGCGATGCGACTGCCTTGGACTCATGGGCGGAGTGTAACCAATCCGAGCTCATTCGACAACGTTGTCCAAAATCCCCCCACCGAGACAATCGTCCCCTTGATACAGGACCGCGCTCTGCCCAGGAGCAAGCGCCCAAACTGGTTTCGCGAACTCAAGGATGATTCCATCGGTTACTTGCGTCACCTTGGCCCGAACCGGCGGCTGATGGTAGCGGATTTGAACATCGACTTGCACATGAGCTGTGGCGAGCGCTTTCGGCGCATACCCGGCGCACCAATGCAGATCATGAACACGGGCACATGAGGAGAGAAGAAGTGGATGATCATGGTCATCAACAACAATGAGCTGATTTGTGACTTGGTTTTTTTGGGCGACGTACCAAGCCTTTTGACCAGTAGAAACCATAAGACCTTGACGCTGCCCGATCGTATACGCATCCAATCCATCATGACGACCAACTACCTCCCCAGCCGGGGTCACAATGTCGCCTGGTGTGGGAGGAATTTTTTTGCGAAGAAACTCATGAAAATCTAGTTTCCCAACAAAACAGATCCCCTGGCTATCTGGTTTTTGCGCGGTCAAAAGAGCAAGCGCTTCGGCACGAGCACGAACCTCGGGCTTCGTGAGCTCTCCAATGGGAAAAAGTGTTTTCGCGAGTGCCTGTTGTGGTACACGATACAAGAAATAGCTCTGGTCTTTTGCCGGATCAATTCCTTTTAACAAATGCGTAAGGCCGTGTGCGTCTTTTTGTACACGCGCGTAGTGCCCGGTTGCAATAGCGTCAAATCCACGTTTCATTGCTTCCTCAAAAAATAAGCCGAACTTAATCTCTTCGTTACAGAGCACGTCCGGATTTGGCGTTTGCCCCTCGGCGTATCCATCAAACAAGCGCTTCAAGACACGCTCGCGATACATGGCCTCAAAATCAAACGTGAGGAGCGGGATACCGAGCTGTGCGCACACGCGCATCGCATCACGACGTTCGCCGCGCCAAGCACACTCACCCGTCCAGAGATCTTTTGTATCTGACCAGTTTTTAATAAATCCACCAACAACATCATAACCCTGCTCAACAAGCAGCGCGGCAGACACGCTCGAATCAACCCCGCCGGACATGCCAACAAGGACGCGTGGTCGACGCTTACGAAGAAATGAGAACATACGTGGATTACTGAGCCCCAAACGCCCGAACGAGGTCTAGAACACGCTCCTTATCTAACACGCGAATGCGACGAAGATCAAATGCGTGGCTCGCATACTGCAGAGAACCGATACGAACACCGAATGCCATCTCATATCCTGCGCGTTTTAATTCTTCAACAATAATCGGATTCCAGCTGCCATAGGGATACGCAAAAGCGGTCACCGGATGCCCAAGAAGCTTCTCTAGATAGGTTTTTGAACCATGAATCTCCTTCCAGCGCGCAGCGGCTGAATACTTCGTGAGAAAGGCGTGGTTTTCTGTGTGAGAACCAATATACCCAACCCCCGTACGATCAAGTTCCTGGAACATCTCGTCTGTCATTGAACCCCGCAACCGTGTCGCTCCCGTCACTACAAAGAACACACCTGTCATGCCAAACCGTTTAAGAACAGGGACAGCATAGTGATATTGGTCACGGAATCCATCATCGAACGTGATCATAACCGGTTTTTTTGGAAAACCGGCTCCACGATTCTTCCATGCATCCGCGAGGTCATCTGGAGTGACCGTTGTATATCCCGCCTCATGCAGCTCTTGCATCTGCTGAGCAAAGGCCTCCGGCGTCACCACAAATACTTTCTGCCGAGGCGTCATGTTTGAACGCAGAGGCTCAATGTGATGATACATAAGCACAGGCACACGGATACCCACGTCCGTGCTCGTCGTCGAGGTCGCCTCACGGGTAATCGCTCGTAAATGCTTCACCGGGGGCGCAATCAACAATGTCGATGTAACAAACAAAGGCGTAGACGTTGCCTCTACGTACTCTTCAAGTCCATGATCTTCCGTAATTTCTCCTACAACAGACTGATCATCTTCATGAATCCCCATGTCCGCCTCCACGCTTCTAGACCAAGAATGAAGCCAAAAACCCGCCACGAGAGCAATAACCACGACCGTGAGAATCCCGGGACACAGAATAAGAAATGTGATTCGATGATCGGAAAAGAGCTTCATGAACGCCTTCTGTCACTTATCCTCGTTTATTAGCGGTAATCGCCGCTTGGCCTTGCAATGTGTTCTCGCCTTCTTCTTTAACGGCAAGCTGTCCGCACGCCGCATCAATATCTTCTCCAAAGGTTACACGATGCGTGACAGGCACGTGCAGCTTGTGCAGCCAATCAAGAAACTGGAGACGCCGCTCCGTGGAGGAGCCTTTGAACGCCTGTGTATCATG
>CAZJEZ010000053.1:0-5992 GCA_964545235.1 uncultured Gammaproteobacteria bacterium | reverse complement strand
CCGGAAGATGCGCGTAGGCTTGCACCATTTCCTCCGGACCATTCATCGACAGATCCATGAAAGACATCGAGTGCCGGTTTGGGTCTTCAAGAAGCTTCCCATCATGAATACAAAGCAACACATCCTGCGCTTCACGATCATCTTCGTGTAGATAGTGAACGTCTTTTGTCACCACAAGCTGCGCCCCCGTTTCACGGGCCAGCTCAATCAGTCCTTCGTTGATTTCGATTTGTGTTGGTGATTCTGGATGATGGATGAGCTCGAGGAAAAAAGCGTCTCGACCAAGCATCTCGAGATACTCGTTCACGAGCTCGCGTGCCTTCTCTTTATCATGCGCGAGCAGGGCCGCCGGAATCGCCCCCTGCTGACAGCCAGATAACACAATCAACCCTTTTGCCAACGAGCGCAGCAAGTCTTTATCGATACGGGGCTTGTAATAAAACCCTTCCAAATACGAAGCGCTCACCAGATGTAGCAAGTTATGATACCCCTCGTTTGTTTCGGCAAGAATGGTTAAGTGTGATGAACGATGGTCGATACCTGCGCGCTTATCCGTACGCTTGTGCGTCGCCACGTTTACTTCAACACCAATAATGGGCTTGATCCCCGCTTTTTTTGCGACCTCGTAAAATTCAATAGCCCCGTAGAGAGCCGCATGATCCGTGAGCGCAAGGGCGTCGTACCCAAGCTTCTTGGCATGGTCGACAATCTCCTTTACGTCGCCCAGGGCGTCGGATAAGGAAAACATCGAGTGCACATGCAGATGCACAAAGGGGCTCTTTTGGACGCCTTCTTGGGGGACTTGGTCTGGCATAGGATCTCGCTGACGGCACAAGGCCTGCGAAGAATAATGAGAGGAGAATACCACGCGGGTGACTTCTGCCAAAATAGGTAAAAAGCCTTGACAATTGCGTAAAAATAGGTAGAGTAGCCGCGCGTCTACAGGAGGCGCACGGAATGAAGCACCGTAACAACAACATGCTGCTCTCCATCGCGCAGGCAGACGCCTGCGCGATCGCGGTCGAGTACATCGATCGCGCCGGGCACCCGACGCTCTACGATGACGTTCTCCAGTTCAAGGCCTACCAGCAGAAGCCCCGGTACGAGGGACTTCGTCCCGGCAAGTACAGTGACGACACGGAGATGTCGATCACGAACGCGCGCGCTCTGACGATGCTGGTGTCCGATCCCGCGTTCGGACAACCCGAACCCCTCGCCACCCTGCTTCGTACCCTCTACGTGGAGGAATTCCAGCACGGGGGCGGGCGCCTGGGGTACTCCCGTCGACTCCAGGAGATCCTGGCGACCTGCCGGAACGGGGCCGACTTCAAGCGCCTCGTCATCCCCGACTCCACGTTCAACGGCGCTGCCATGCGCAACGTGCCGGCGGGCGTCCTCCCGCTCGAGAGGCTCATCGAGTTCTCCCGGGTGCAGGCCGAGATCACCCACGCGACGCCGCACGGCATTTTCTCGGCGACGGCCGTGGCGCTCATGAGCCACCACGCTCTCTACTGCCACGGCCCCCTCAGCCTGGCGCCACTCTGCGCCGCCGACGAGATCCGCAGCCGCCTGCCGGGCGCGTTCCCTGCCGAGTTCCTCCGGACGCTCATCGAGCCGTGGGACGGTCGGCCGGTGAACGGCGATGTCCCCGAGTGGCCGGTCAGCCTCACCACGGTGTGGGCGGTCGCGCACCTCCTGCGCACCGAGACCACGCTCATGAACATCATGCGCCGCCTCATCGAATGGGGTGGCGACACGGACTCCGTGGCCGCGATCGCCTGGGGCATCGCCTCCGCGCGCATGCAGAACGAGCAGCTCCCCGCGTTCCTCGCCCGGGACCTCGAGCCCGACCGTCCCGATCTCGGACCCACACGCCTCGTCCGCATCGGAACCGAACTCATGGACGCCTACGCGGCGACCTGAACGCTCCCCCACGTCTTCCTTCCCCTTCTTCAAAACCCACCATTTGGTGGGTTTCTTGTTCTATCTTGTTGTTGAGCTTGAGTTGGCGCTATTCGTCATCCTCATCTTCACCTCGTTTTTTCTTTCCAGATTTTTTTGGTTCTTGTTTTCGGGCCTGCATTATCTTGAACAATTGTTTTCCTCCTTCCGCGAGCAAGCCTACGTACTGTGCAGAAACGCCCAGCTTCTCGCCGATGGCCGTGACTGCCCGTTCAAATCGCTCCATCTTATTCCGTGTGTCTTCGACTACATCGTTCGCTTGGCGGACGAGACGCGCAAGTTCGTATAACGCCCAGCACAAGAAAGCGGTGACCCACAAAGCACAGATCGCGCCGACCAGAAAAAAGAGGTCGTAGGTTGAAGAAGGAGCGTTCATATACGCCTAGTATACCACTAGGTGCGCTGTTCTGCACGGAAGCGATCCGCTAAGCGCGTTTGAATCTCGCGCATCCACGCGTCTACATCGCTTGATTCGAGCGTGCGCTCCGCATCACGAAAACGGAAGTGAAAAGCTACGGACTTTTTCCCATCCGGAACACCTTTGCCGCGATACGTGTCGAACCACTCGAGCGCACGTACTCGCGAGGCGTACGATCCCTTCATGATTTCTGCGCGAACCATGTCCGCCGTTACGTCACGATCAAGAATGACCGCCAGATCACGTTCCACGTCTGGAAAGCGTGGCAAAGCTTCGTAGACATGCGCCGTCTTTGCCCATTGTGTCACAACTTCAAGGGGAACATCCATCATGGCGATCCGACCAATATCTCGTGTCACGCCAAAACGTTCCGCGATCTCAGGCGCGATTTCGCCAAGCGTCCCAAGCAAGTGTCCTTCAACAAACGCCTGCATGGAACGGCCGGGGTGCCAGAACGGATCCGTTGTAAGCGGCGTCCACGTCACTCGCTGAATACCGATCTGCTGAAAGATGTGTTCCGCAAATCCTTTCATCGTGCGCCAGGCCTGGTCATCCTTTGAGAAGACGGCGGCGGCAAATTCTGTTTGTTCGGCAGGAAGATCGTCTTGTTTTGGATAATAGACATGCGCGAGTTCAAACAGCCGCAATTCATCTCGCTTGTCTTTATTGTCCTGAATCACTTGCAAGAGTGACGGAAGGAGCGTTGTGCGCATGAACTCGAACTCTTGAGAGAGCGGGTTTTGTACGCGCAGCATCTTTGATGCATCGTACCCAGCCCGACGCAGGATATCCGCCGACGTAAACGAATACGTGAACGTTTCCGTGAAACCAGCACTTGAAGAATAGGTGCGCAGCAAGCGCTCCCATTGAAGTTCTTTGCTCACGGGTCGTGCCGGAAGCCCCACAGGAAATACGGGTGGAATATTCGTATACCCGTACATGCGAGCCACTTCTTCCACAAGATCACGCCCGGCTTCAATGTCGTGATCGCGCCACCAGGGTGTTTTTGCTTTCACGCCTTTGGCTGTTTTTTGTACATCGAATCCAAGGTGTTTCAAGATACGAACGACATCGGCCGGTGGAATCGAGATGCCAAGAAGCGCGTTGATCTCGGCAAAGGTGACGCTGAATGATTCCGGCACATATGTTTTTGTCGCCGTATCAATAACCGCGGAGCCAATCTCTCCCCCGGCAAGCGTTAAACACAACTCAACGGCGCGAGCGAGAGCGAGCGGCGGAGCTTCTGTTGATAAACCTTTCTCGAAACGAAGCTGTGCGTCCGTTTGAAGATGCAACGTGCGCGAGGCGCGTCTAACAGAGACAGGATCAAACGTGGCGGCCTCAAACACAATAGATCGCGTTCCGCTTCCTACGGATGACTGTTCTCCGCCCATGATGCCTGCGACAGCAATCGGTTGTGTTGCATCCGCAATGACAAGCACGGACTCGGGAAGCTCGTACGTGACTCCGTCGAGAGCCGCGATCGTTTCTCCTGCCTGCGCCTGGCGAACACGAAGAGCTCCCCCCTCGATCTTCTCTGCATCAAAGACATGCATTGGATGACCCAGCTCCAGCATGACGTAGTTCGTGATATCGACCACGTTATTGATAGGACGAATACCATTCGCGAGAAGACGCTGCTTGATCCACCAGGGCGACGAGGCAATAGTCACATCATTGATTTGAACGGCCATGTATCGAGGACATGCTGCCTGCTTTTCAACACGCGCCTGCAAGACTTTTTTTGTGGCGGCGGTCTCTTTTATACGGAGAGGCTTCGTTGCCTTCCAGGTAAACGGACGATTAAGCACCGTAGCTACTTCGCGCGCGAGTCCGACCATGCCCAGACAATCCGGACGATTGGTCGTGATCTCCGTATCCATGAGCGTGTCCCCCTTGAGTTCAAGCAGCTCCGCAATCGGTTGCCCCGCGCGCAATTTTACAAACCCAGCCGTTCCGAGATCCAGAATTTCTTTTTCTCCATGTGGAAATGCGTCAAACAGTCCAATTTCATTCGCGGCGCAGATCATTCCCTCGCTTGCAACCCCTCGAATAGCCACAGGCTTGAGTTCCACCAACTCACCCTCTCCGTGCCAACGAACACGAGCACCGATTTGCGCGACTACCACCCACTGATTCTCGACGACATTCGAGCCGCCACACACAATCGAGAGCGATTTGGCGGCACCAACATCAACGGTGACAAGCTTAAGCGCGTCCGCATTCAAATGCTTTTCAACGGTCAGCGTTTTTCCAACCACGATACGGTCAAATTCAAGACCCTGCGGGTACAGTCGCTCAATTCCACAGCTCGCCATGGACACGCGCGAAGCCACTTCTTCTGGCGTGAGACCTTTAAGGTCAACGTATTCTGATAACCAAGCGTACGAAGCAAGAATATTCATACGAGAAAACTAGAATTGCTCAAGGAATCGAATGTCGTTCTGGTACATGACGCGAAGATCATCCATCTTCATCCCAGACTTCATCATATAGGTGCGCTCTACCCCCCAACCAAACGCCAACCCCGAGTAAACTTTTGGGTCGAGTCCACACGCCGTGAGGACGTTTGGATGCAACATGCCGGCTCCTCCAAGCTCGAGCCATCCGCGTTTACAAGTGCGACACTTCACACCTTCCACCAACCCCGTTCCATCGCAGACACCGCATGTGACATCGATTTCAAATGAGGGCTCCGTAAAGCGAAAATGATAGGGGCGCAAACGCGTGCGGCGCGTTGGGCCGAAAAATTCTTTGGCAAAGTAATCCAAAATACCCCGAAGATGCCCCAAAGTCACGCCCTTATCAACAAAGACGCCATCAAACTGATGAAACATGGGGACGTGCGTCACATCACTCTGTCGGCGATAGCATTTTTGCATCGTAATCGAACGAATGGGTGGCGCTTGCTCTTTGAGCTCATGCGTCGTTCCGCTTGTCGCGTGTGGCGTGAGAAGCATTTTTCCCTGTTTCGCGTGTTGCGGCGCATCCATAAAGAAGGTTTCCCATTCGTCACGCGCCGGGTGATCGCTTGGCATATTTAACGCTTCAAACGTAAACCAGTCCCACTCAACCTCGGGGTGCTGCACATGCACGAATCCCGCACGCGCAAAAATATCCGCGATTTCTTGCATGGCCTGGTTCACCAAGTGCACGTGTCCTGCCGGAAACCGTGTTCCATGCTCTGTGATATCTTCTCGTTCTTCAAGCAGAACACGTTCACGTTCAGCCGTCCCAAGCTCTGCACGCTTCGCGGCAAGCACCTGTTCAATACGCGCCTTCACTTCGTTGGCGATTTGCCCCAAGCGAGGACGTTCTTCTGCGGAGACGGTTGCGAGCTGTTTGAGCACATTCGTGAGTTCGCCTTTTCGTCCAACATATTTTGTTTCCAATGCTTCAAGATTCGCGAAAACGGTTTCGCGGTTAATTTCTTGTGTCGCTGTTAAAGCGAGGGCGTTGAGCGCATCTTGTAGTTCCATAAAATTACATGCCAATAAGCTGTTTTACTCCTGAAAGAATTGTTCCCCCATAGTGCTGGACATCCCGAATCGTGACAAGTCCCACAAGAATAAGGAGAGCAATGAATCCGATCTGATGCATAACCAGTTCAAG
>CAZJEZ010000052.1:0-6081 GCA_964545235.1 uncultured Gammaproteobacteria bacterium | reverse complement strand
CACTTGTTCGTTGAGAGGGGCGACGAATTCTGGGCGTTCAGGGCGTGGGCCGACAAAGGATAAATCGCCACGAATTACATTCCAGACCTGCGGCAGCTCATCGATACGTAGTTGCCGCATGATACGCCCAAATTTGAACAGGCGAGGATCCGTTTTTGCGTTCGCGGTGAACTGGGCTCCACCGCGTTCCGAATCTGTGTGCATCGTTCGAAATTTCCAAATACGCATGCCTCGTCCTCGATAGCCCACGCGATTTTGGGAGTATAAGAGTGGCCCGGGGGATGAGAGTTTTGTGCCGACGTATACAAATGGAATCAAGAGGACGGTAAGTAGTCCAAACGGAATGGCGATGAATAGGTCGATCGCGCGTTTCGCGCTCTCATACCACGTACGATCACGATCTCGAAGGTGGTGGAGGAACCATCCTTCGGAGACATGAGACAGGGGGATACGTCCGGTCGCGGCTTCTTCAAGCTCGGCTCGATCAAGGATATCGATGGATGTAAAAAGTGCACGATAAATGGCGGGCTTTAATTCTTGATGAAGCTCAACGTCGACGCCAAGAACGACGGCTTGGATATGAAGTCCATGTATGAGATTGAGGATCGTGTTTACTTCTGGCACCCATTCCACGTGTACGCGTTCATCGTGGACTCGGTCTATGGCATAGACGTGCGTCAGGGAGAGTCCGAGGGTGCTCTGTTCTATAACAGCTTGCAACGGAGCGGCTTGGCTCGCTTCTCCAATAAAGAGGACGTTTCCGCGTGTGAAGAAGCCGGTGACCACGCGATGAAAGATGAGTCGCCACGCGTAGCCAAGGAGGAGGGCGAATGACCAGTGCAGAAAGAGATTGGTGCGGGGAGCGATCCCGAAGATAGAGACGAGATAGAAGAAGGCGAAACCAACGGCTAAGTTCGCCATCATGCCTTCGATGTAGGTTCGCAGGAGACGAAGGGGCTGTTGTCCAACCGAGAGCTCGTAGAGTCCCGCGACGTACAGCCCAAGAATCCACACGAAGGTCAGGATGGTGAAAGGGATGAGGTGATTTTCGAGGAGGCCTTTTGAGAGCGTGCCGTATCGAGCGAGGAGCGTCAGGATGAGGGCTCCTTCAAGAACTAAAAAATCCCCAAAAATAAGGACAAACCGTTTTGTATTTCGACCGGCGTGAATCATAGGATGTGCCGTCACTGTAACCAGGTCTGACGCTCTTGTCTAGAATATGCCCGGTTTTCGAACGGGTGCGCGCGTGGTACGCTTCCCGTATGCCTGCACCTATTTTTGATAGAAAAAATGTTCTCGTGACCGGTGGCGCCGGATTTATTGGATCGCATTTGTGTGACGCGCTGTTGAAGGATTCGCACGTTATCTGCGTCGACAACTTTTCGACAAGCCATGTTTCCAATATTGATCATTTGCTTCAGAATCCGAATTTTGAATTCATTAATCACGATATTACGCAGCCGTTTGACCTCGCCTCGTTTAGTGAACTTGATCGGTTCAAGATGAAGTTCCAAGGAATTCAAGAGGTCTACCACTTAGCATGTCCTATTTCAAAAAAACATTTTGATGATTTCCGTATCGCGACGATTTTAACGAACTCTGTTGGCATGAAGAATGTGCTTGATGTGGCGCTGCGGTACCATGCAAAGATCTTGTACGCGTCTTCGTCCGTGCTCTATGGGCCACGTGTAGAGGGGAAGACGCATGTAAGCGAATCGGACCCATGTTTGATCGATCACCTTACTCCGACCGGTGCCTACGACGAAGGAAAGCGGTTTAGCGAATCTATTCTTACAACGTATCAGGACGTGTATGGACTCGACGTAAAGATTGCGCGTATTTTTCGGACGTTTGGGCCGCGCATGAAGATTTTTGATGGCAATCTGCTGCCGGACATGATCAATGCTGCACTCGATGGAAAGGATGTGGACTTGAATGGAGCGGATGACACGCGTATCGCCTTGTGCTATGTGAGCGATATTGTGGACGGCTTGATTCGTCACATGCGCTCACCGATTGATATCACCGTAGTAAATCTCGGTTCGGATCATGATGTGCGTATTTCTACGGTCGCTGAGCATATTATTCGACTCACCGATTCTGACGCGCGTGTTCGGTTTGATTCGTCGCATCCTTTTTTCGAGGCGCCACTTCCCGACATCAGCAAGGCGAAGCAAATCTTGCATTGGTTGCCCCTTGTTCGTTTAGAAGATGGGTTGCGTCACATGCTTGATTACGCGAAGTCCCAACGTTCGCGCTCGACACCTTTTGGATCTTAATATTCCTATGTCTGAGAAACCATTATTCGAAAAAAAGAATGTTGTCGTTACGGGTGGCGCTGGATTTATTGGATCACATTTGTGCGAGCGTCTTTTGAAAGAGGCGCGAGTTATCTGTATTGATAATTTTTCAACCAGTCAAGAAGCGAATATCGACGCCCTTCTCAAGAATCCGGACTTCGAATTCATCCGGCATGACGTGACGCAGCCAATTGATTTAGAAGCGTTTCCTGAACTTGCTCGGTTCAAAGTGAAGTTTCAGGGGATACAGGAAATTTACCACCTTGCGTGTCCAACGAGTCCGCGTCTTTTTGAAAAGTATAAGATGCAAACCTTGTATGCGAATTCGTTGGGCATGAAGAACGTGTTGGATTTGGCTGTACAGCATCAGGCTCGTGTCTTCTACTCATCAACGTGCGTTGTGTACGGTCCGCGCGATGCGGAGGGACATCCGTTCGCTGAAACGCATTGGGGGACGTCGGATGTTCTTTCGCCACGGGCATGCTACGACGAAGGGAAGCGATTCGCTGAAACCATGTGCGCGACGTATGCCCAAGTACACAAGATCGATATTCGTATCGGTCGGTTGTTTCGAACGTATGGGCCACGCATGCCGTTATTCGATGGGCAGATGGTTCCTGATTTCATCACGAATGCCCTCGATGGAAAGGATTTGGAGATTTTTGGGACGGAAGATTTTCGAACGTCACTCGTGTATGTCACGGATGTTGTTGATGCAATCATGAAGATGATGCAACTTCTCACGAATGTTGGCCCCGTGAACATGGGGAGCGATATGGACGTGAAGCTTGCGGACGTTGCGCGATCTATTATTGAAATGACAGGTTCGGGTTCAAAGATTGTCTATAAAGATCCGCTATTATTTATGTCACAGCTTGGATTGCCGGACCTTCTCAAGGCTAAAGATAAACTTGGGTGGATGCCTTTGGTCACGCTTGAAAATGGATTGAAGGCAACGATTGATTATACGATCGCGCATAAGTCGCTGCTCGGATTTGGGAGCTTTGCTGCACGGGCGTAAAAAAGTATTAGTGCGTGGGTATATAACGAAAAACAAGAATCCCTCGACGGTGTCGAGGGATGGAGGTCAGGGTTCAATGTGTCTTCTGTGCGTCGAGGACCTCCTTGATCAGGTCGAGGGCGATGTCCTGCTTCTCGCCCCACTTGATCAGGTTGTGATTGATCCCGAGCGCTTCGAGCATGCCCAGGCTTCCCCAGGCGTCGCGAATGCGATGGAAGAGAGCGGTCGCCTCTGCGTAGGTCTCGCTCCGGGCGGCATTGTTGTCGCGGATGTGCTCGTAGACCTCTGCTGGTGCAGGGTCGAGCACGAGCACCTTCGCGTACCGCGCACGATCGTTGTCCGGTGAGGTACCGAAGAACGTCTCGTACCGATCCGCTGAGGGGAGATACGCCATGGCATCGAGCGTACCTCGGTCGAGCAGGACGGCTTGCTTGCCGTCACGCCGCGCTTGCATCTGCGCCAGAGCCTCAAACTCGCGCTGGACCCGGTAGAGCGTGCGCTGGAAGCGCAGATAGTCGATGGAGTCGAGGTCGCTGGGCGGCAGGATGCCGAGTTGTGCGATCAGGATTGAGGCGACCTCGGGGACGCCGTGCACCTGATCACCGAACCGCTCGACGGACGCCTTCATGAGCGTGGTCTTGCCTGACCCGGGGCCGCCCGTGAGGACAATCATCGGGACATTGGGAACGAGGTGCTCGAGGATTGGACGGGGATCGGATGCGTCCTTGCGGTGATGGGCGAGGACGGCCAGGTGAAGGTTGGTGATGGAATCCGTCACGTTTGTCGCCCTCGTGATCCATTCCGGCAGGACCACGACTTCGTCTGGGTCGTCGATTTCCTTCTCGGCGAGGATGATGCCTTCGAGGGGCCCGTGAAGCTCATCGATCTCCCACCCGTCGTCGGTTACGTACCGCGTCTTCATGAGTTGGAGGGGGCACAGATTGAGGAGCTGGTGGGCGAGCTCGAGGTCATGAATGGGAGACTCCTGTTCGTTGCGAACGCGACCTCGCCCCGTCTTTACGGTGAGAAAGGCTTCCGTCTTGCCGCCGTGTTTGCGGATGCGGATGCGGGCGCTCGTGTCGGGCGTGTGCTGGGGGAAGTACCCCTGGCGAATGTCCACCCGGTCTCCGCGTCGGTAGACGGCGCGGTCGGCTTCGTGGACGAGAAAACGTTCCTCGATCTCGAAGGGAACTTCCATGGTTGCGTCTCCTTTGGTCCGTTGGTTTGAAAAGGCCTCCTCCAGACGCTACGGGAAACGCATGAAAAGGTCAACGCTTTTTGGATAAAAGCCGTTGCACGGCACGCAGAATGTCTCGCTTGGTCATGTTATATTTATTCAGGAGCTCTTCAGGTGTTCCAGATTCGCCAAAACAATCGGGCATACCGACGGGAATGACGGGTGAGGGGGCGTGTTGAGCGAGGGTTTCGCTGACGGCGCCAAACAGTCCTCCTGTGATCTGATGTTCTTCTACGGTGACGCAGCTTCCTGTCTTTTTGACGCTTGCAATGAGCGTTTTTGTATCAAATGGTTTGATGGTGTGACAGTTGATGACTTCGGCTTGGATACCTGTTCGTGCGAGTTCTTCGGCGGCAAACAAGGCTTCGGCGACGAGTGGCCCACAAGCGGCAATAGTTACATCAGACCCTGTGCGTAGGATGTTGGCTGTTCCAATGACGAACGGCGTTTCAGGTGTTGTGATGAGCGGTGTTTTTTCTCGCGCGAAACGAATGTAGGCGGGGCCGATCATGCGCGCCATCGCGAGCGTTGCTTTGCGTGTTTCTTCGGCGTCGCAAGGGGCGATGATGGTGAGGTTGGGGAGAACGCGTGTGATAGCGATATCTTCGAGGGCTTGGTGGGTTGCGCCATCGGGTCCGACGGAAACGCCCGTGTGCGCTCCTACGAGTTTTACATTTGCCTGCGTATAGCACACGGAAACACGTACCTGATCCCAGGCGCGTCCAGGCATGAACACGGCATAGGAGCTCACGAATGGAATGTGGCCGGAGAGAGCGAGTCCGGCGGCGATCCCCACCATATTCTGTTCGGCTACACCACATTCAATAAATCGTTCAGGATACTGTTTCTGAAATTCTTGGACACGTGTTGATTCGGCGAGGTCGGCTGTTAAAACAACGACACGTGGATCGGTCTTGCCAAGTTCAATCAAGGCATCTCCATATCCATTCCGCGTAGGGACGAGTGTTGGATGTGAGAACAGGTTCGGGTGAAGCATATTATTCATGTTCAGAAGCTATGCGACCACCAAGTGTTCGTAATTCGTGGAGCGCGAGGCGCGCTTCGTCTCGGGTCGGTGGCTTTCCGTGCCATTCGAATTTGCGCTCCATAAAACTAACGCCTTTTCCTGGAATCGTATGTGCGATGATCACGGTCGGTTGTTCGTACACGGCCTTTGCTGTGCCTACAGCGTCGATAAGTTCTTGGTAGTTATGTCCGTCGATTTCAATAACATGCCAGTTGAACGCCCGGAATTTATCGGCGAGTGGTTCAAGGGGCATGATGTCTTCCGTGAACCCATCGATCTGGATATTGTTCCGATCAATAATAACGGTCAGCTGACGGAGTCGTTCTTTTCCTGCGAATAAGAATGCCTCCCAGCATTGACCCTCGTTGAGCTCGCCATCACCCATGAGGCAGTAGGTGTGCCACGAAGCGTTTTGCATGCGTGCAGCGAGTGCCATGCCGACGGCTTGTGAAATCCCTTGCGCAAGGGGACCGCCACACGTTTCAATTCCTATATT
>CAZJEZ010000051.1:0-6293 GCA_964545235.1 uncultured Gammaproteobacteria bacterium | reverse complement strand
GAAAACGATTTCATTTCGTTTTCACGCCACGTAGACCAACGTCCAAGGTCAATCTTTTTTGTCATATGTATAAGAACCCATGGTATATTCAAATAATTCCTTCTTGATAGACCCCTTGAACAGCATGTGAAATTCCGTACGAATATATTGACGCGCCGTTTTCCATCGACCATCACGATCAAACCGTCGGACGGACATACGAATCGGAGGAACATGGAGCAATCCAACACGAAGTCCTGCACGTCGTGCGCGAACGATATAATCCATGTCTTCCGCAAAAACAACGTCTGGATCAAACCCGTGAATCTGCTCGTGCGCCGAACGACGAGCAAAAAGGCAGAACCCGGCCGCGTGTGGCTGGAGAGGCATCATGAGCCAAGCGTACGCGTTATAGACATGACAAAAGAAGCCATCAAGCCAACGTGTGGACTCCGGACGAATACGCCCTGTCGCAACAACAAGCTCCCGTGTGTGCATTTCTTGAACAAGATCAGCAAGATACGTCGTCGTAGGCAAAAGAACATCCGCATCAAAAAAAGCGATGTACTCTCCTCGTGCAACAGCCGCCCCACAGTTGCGACCAACACCGGGCATACCACCATCGACCACGCGACCCCCTGACCGTGTCACAATCTCACGCGTTCGATCGGTCGAGTGCGCATCCGCGACAATCACTTCGTACTCAACCCCTTGTTGCCGTTTGATAGATTCCAGTAAACGCGGAAGAAAGCCCTCCTCATTCTTTGTAGGAATAACAATGGAGAGCATCATAATGCATTCAGGAGAGCCCACGAAGTAATGCCGGCAGCCACGGCCACATTCATAGATTCTTTGATGCCTCGTTGAGTGATTTTTATCGTTCCATCACACGCGCGGAGAAGTGAAGGAGGAATACCTGTCGTTTCTGTTCCAAGAAGAACGGCTAGTGTGTCGGGCGGGGAAAAATCAGCCAATTCAATTGCGTCAGGTGTGAGTTCTAGCGCGTAGAGAGGAACGCCCTCTTCACGAAGGCGCGTCAGCACACGCAGGACATCAACCTCGTGCTCCCACGAAACACTTCGTTCGGCGCCAAGAGCAACCTTCGAAATCTTCTCATCTGGAGGCGCAGGCGTGTACCCGGTCAATACAAGCTTTGTCACGCCCAATGAGTCACAGGTACGGAATAACGACCCCACGTTTTCTCGCGAGCGAATGTTATGAGCAATAAGAATCACGTTCCGCATGTCACGGATAGTAGCAGGAGGCGCCTGAACAAGAAAGTGCCGGGGAGTTGCCGTATGAGCCATTTTCCCGTACGCTCCACGCATGAAATTTGGCGATCTCCTCACAGGAACAATCACGGAACTGGACGAAAAGGGTCGTGGGGTTTTTACGTACACCATGCCGAACCCGCAAGACGGCACACGTCGCGTCATCGTACCATTCGCGACCGTAGGCGACATTGTTGAGGTGAAATTCGTAAAACGCGATGGCGGAGCATGGATCACCGATCTCATACGCGTACACACGCCTTCCCCCGACCGCGTAGAAACAACCTGTCCACACGCCGGTGTCTGTGGAGGATGTTTGTGGCAACACATGTCCTACGATTCCCAGCTTCGTGTGAAACAAGAAGGAATCAACCGCGCACTTGAACGAGCTGGACACAGCGAACGGATTACAGGCATCGCGCCCTCCCCCGACATCCTCCACTATCGCAATCGCATGGATTACGTGTTCGGATGGAAGGGTGAGCTTGGACTCAAAAAATACGGATCCTGGAGCCAGTATATAGATCTTTCAACCTGCTTTCTTCTTGATGAAACGACCCCGATCATTTTAAAGCGCCTGCGCGAGGTTCTCACGCAGACAGACCTCGTACCGTGGGATGCAAAAAAACACACGGGCGACCTACGCTACCTTGTCATTCGTGAAGGAAAAAACACAAACGAACGCATGATCATGTTGGTCGTGAAAGACAAGATGCGCGTGACGACAGACATGCGCACAAAGATGTGTAGCGCGCTCCAAAATCTTTGTACATCGTTCTTCGTCGGCGAAAATGCACTCATCACCGATCTTTCCTACGTACAAACCTACGACGTGTTGCTTGGTGAACCGTTTCTCACGGAACACGTAAACGAATGCACGTACCGCATTCACCCAAATTCGTTTTTCCAAACCAATACCAAGATGGCGGGCGTGCTTCAAAACGCCGTTCTCGAATCAATCCCCTCTGGTACACAAAAAATCCTTGACCTCTATTGCGGTCTTGGCTTTTTTGGAATCGCCGCAGCCAAACGTGGCGTACAGGTCTATGGCCACGAACTCGACGCGCACGCCATTGAACTTGCTAGAGTAAATGCCGAACTCAACAACGTGGCCGACCTGTGTTCGTTTGGGGCGGGGCCTGTTGAAGAGCTGGACTGGTCAGGCATGAACGCGAACACGGTGATCGTAGATCCCCCACGCTCCGGACTCCATCCGCGGGCCCTACAAACGCTCCTCGCAAACGCGCCAAAACGAATTATCTACGTATCTTGTCAGTATCACAACTTCGTCAAAGAACTCACGCTCTTGAAAGAAAAATACCGTGTCGAGAGCGTACGTGCCTTCGACCTTTTTCCACAGACGCCACACGTAGAACTCCTAACCGTGTTGGATAGAAAATAGACTACTCCCCTCCGATAGAATTCAGCTTACGCACGAGCGCATCCATTTCTTCATCAGAATGAAATGTCATTTTGATTTCACCGGATCCATCAGCCAGATGCTTGATTTGCACACGAGTACCAAGTAACACGCGCAGTCGCTCTTCGGCCGCCGTAATATTCGGATCAAGAAGTTTAGCACGACGCGGATGCGGCACACGATCCTCCACGCGACGCACACTATATCGCCCATCCACCATCGCCTGAAACAAATCCAGCTGCTCTTGCTCAGTCGGTAACGCCAACAACGTGCGAGCATGAGACGCGCTGATCTTTCCTTCGGATAAGGCTGTTTGAATGACACTGGGCAACTGTAGTAACCGCGTCGTATTCGCGACAAATGAACGACTCTTTCCCACTTTCAGCGCTACCTGTTCCTGCGTAAGGTTGAACTCATCCATCAATCGCGTGTACGCACGAGCCTCTTCCATGGGATTCAAGTCATGGCGCTGAACGTTTTCAATGATCGCCCATTCCAAGGATTGCTGCTCATTCGCTGAACGCACGATAGCCGGCACCGTCGCTAATCCCGCCAAGGTCGATGCACGTAAACGGCGTTCTCCTGCAATGAGTTGATAATTTCCATGAGGCAACAAAGAAACAATGAGCGGCTGTAACACGCCATGCTCCTTAATGCTCGCAATTAAATCATCCAAACGATCATGATCGAACACTAATCGCGGCTGATGCGGGTTGGGCGAAATATGCGCGACCGGAATTTGCAGAACCTGCTGTCCGGTCGTTCCCACCGGAGATGGTGCCAGAGGCTCGACCAGACCGTTCGAAACCGGAGACATCGTCTGATGCGTTTGTGGGGCCGTGTTCGGAATAAGAGCGCCCAAGCCTTTCCCAAGTCCCGATTGTCGTCCGATGATCATAAAAGTT
This sequence comes from uncultured Gammaproteobacteria bacterium, assembly GCA_964545235.1. GTDB lineage: Bacteria > Patescibacteriota > Patescibacteriia > 2-12-FULL-60-25 > 2-12-FULL-60-25 > CAZJEZ01. The sequence goes on along the minus strand of CAZJEZ010000051.1, from coordinate 2,718 downwards.
AAGAAGTTGCGATAGTGATATGAAATCCGTCAGCCTCACGTTCCAAAATCTCTTGTGCGAGACGCTCGTACGCTTTAGCACCGCTTGATTTTGGATCAAAGTGCGCAATCGTTCGACCAAAGGAAGGCGCTTCGGCAAGCCGTACATTCCGAGGGATAACGCTCCGAAAGATGTTGTTTGGAAAATATTTGTAGAGCTCGTGGAGCACATCATCCGAGAGTTTATTACGCTTGTCGTACATCGTGATAACGGCGCCCAAAATATCAATCTCGGGACGAATATGCTCTTTTACAAGCTTCACCGTGTCAAGTAAACCAGCCAATCCTTCAAGCGCAAAAAACTCGGCTTGCACAGGAATAAGAATCTCATCTCCCGCGACAATGCCATTCAAGGTGATCAACCCAAGCGTCGGCGGACAGTCAATCAAAATAAAATCGTAGTCGTTGCGAACTTCCATCAATGCATCACGCAAACGAAACTCACGACGATCCATAGAAACAAGCTCGACATTCAATCCAGCGAGCGCAGCCGTTGCAGGAGCGATATGCATCCCCTCATGCGCGGTTGGCTGTAAGACATCTTTGACGTTGGAGTTTCCAAGCACGGCTTCGTACAGTCCCTTTTCCAAATTACGATGGTCAATACCGATCCCTGAGGTCGCATTCGCTTGTGGATCCAAATCAACAACCAAAACAAATTTTCCCAATGATGCCAAATAGGCTCCAACATTAAGCGCGGTTGTCGTTTTTCCAACACCACCTTTTTGATTCACGATGGAAATAATGCGCGCCATAGACGAGCCCTATAGTACGCTTAGGCGAGGGCTTGTGGCAAGCGGTCACGGGAGTGATTCGTTGCCTCAGACGCATTCTCTTTCGTCCGTCGAATAAGATGCGTCATATGGTGCTTGCGTTCATGGGAAAAGCGTTTATGATCGGTGCCAAATTTGTCAACAAGCAAGGTCGAATAGTTTCCTCCGAGGTAATACGGCATCACAACATAACTCGCTCCCTCTTCATAGAGAATCAATGCCTCGTCTACCGCGTGCGCCATCGTCATAACCACCGCACGTGGGTTCACACGACGTACAAGTCGTAACAACACGAGATTGCTTTCAAGATCAGGTACGGTACAAATCAACATCTTCACGTGTTTAAAATCAAACTCTGACAAAAACTCGCGATCCCCAATATCACCATAACGACATGGGATATTCCGGGCCGTAAGCGATTCGATGACACCTGGATCAAAATCAACAACCAACAACGATTGACGCTTACGTAAGAGCGTCGGAAGAAAATCGGAACCGACACGATGACAGCCAAACAACAGAATATCCACCTGTTCTTTTTTCACTCGATCACGACGCGCGTTTCGCCGGGCCACTCGTTGAAGAAGCGGAGCAAAGAACACGTACATCTGATCTGCATGTTGAATAAGGAAGGGGGAAAGAAGCATCGTGATAAGCGTCACCGTCGCAAGTAATGCCACCTGTTGAGATTCAATCAGCCCAGCGTTCTGCAAGGTAAACAGGAGAATCAAAGAAAACTCGCTCACCTGCGTGAAGGAAATACTCGCTGGAAAAGACACCTTCGGATGAAATCCCTGCAAACTATACGCAAGAAACACGCTGAGCGGAGAAATAATAAAGATACATCCTGTTAAGATACCTGCAATTGGCCACCACGACTCAATCCCCTGCAACGAAATATGCGATCCAAGTAGGACGAAAAACAAAATAAGAAAGAAGTCGCGGATCACCTTCATGCGTGAACTTATTTCGTAGTGATACGGAGACGATGCAAGCGCGACACCAGCAACCAAAGCACCGACTTCCATAGACAACCCTAACGCATAAAAAAGCGCCGCAAGTCCAATCCCCCAGCTCAACGAAAAGAGAAACAAAAACTCCTGTGAACGAGCAAAAATCATCGACAAGCGCGGAAGAAGGGCCCACGCGACCACAACAACCCCAACCAACAACGTGATAAGTTTTGCAAGAAGAGCAAAAGGCGCATCGCTTCCAGACGAAGACGCTCCGGCCATCGTTGGGAGCCACGTAATCGCCATCGTTGCAAAGACGTCTTGAAGCAGAAGTACGCCAATCGTGAGCTTCCCATAGAGTCGCCCAAGCTCACGTTTATCAGACAAGAGCTTCGTGATGATGATCGTGCTATTAAATGCGATAAGAAGACCATAGAGGGCGCCCGTCTTCCAAGGAACGCCGATAAATGACAGCCCAAAGGCTGTAAGTCCAACCATAACAAGCGCCTGCAAGGTACCCGCGACAAACGATGGCCTCCCGACATCACGCAACACGGATGGCGCCAAATGCAACCCAACAATGAACAATAACGAACTCACTCCTAACTGCGAAAACGCCTGCAAGGCGGACTCGTTCTGAATAACATGAAGCCCAAGAGGACCAACAACAATACCTGTCAACAAATACCCAAGCATGAGCGGGAGACGCAACACATACATGACAAGGGCCAGAAGCGTTCCAACACCAAGCACCTGAGCGATTTCTACAAAGATCGAAGCAGACATGTTGAAGGAAGTATATCATACACACCGTCTCATGGCCGCGTAGGCACGCATGACGTCGTTTGACATGCCCGTGTTGTTTTCGATACTATCTGCTCGCTATCCGCAGGCCGCGGTGGCGGAATTGGTAGACGCACAGGACTCAAAATCCTGCGATCGCAAGGTCATGAG
>CAZJEZ010000050.1:0-6356 GCA_964545235.1 uncultured Gammaproteobacteria bacterium | reverse complement strand
ACGAACAACCGTTCTTGGATTTTTACGCCTTCGTTTGCCGGATGAAACTTTTATTCCGACGGAAGTAAAAACTCAACGCATGTTGAATGAGGTGCGGGCGGCATTCCCCGAGCTTCAGGGATCCGCGTTTGTCCGAGAACTTCATACGTATGGGCAAGCGCTTCAAATTCGTGGAGATAAACTGGAGGCCGTTCAGCACAAAGGCGTAGGAAAGCGCCTCATGGAAGAGGCGGAACGTATCGCGCGCGTGGAGGGCTATCGAGCCATGGCCGTGATTAGCGGTGTTGGCGTGCGCGCGTATTATCGCGACATTGGGTACACCTCTGCTGGAACGTACATGAAAAAGGTGTTTGTGTAGGGTGTGTTATCCCCACATTGCATGCATGATGCTGAGTGGAACTATAGCAAGAAGCACGAGCGTGGAAGACAAGATAATAGCAATGTCTTTTCGGTGAAGTCCGTAGATGCCCCAAATGATGTTGGTTCCGCACACAATAGCAACGGTTGTGATGGATAGTCCCGCTGTACTGTGTGTTTGAATGACGCGGAAGAGCTGTGGATAGAAGGCGAGCCCTGAAATAACAGCATTCGCTTCAGCGATTTTATCCATCAAATGATGGTGTTGATTGCTGGTCTGTGCGCGTGCTTGATGTTTAATACGGTGTAACATGAAAGTAGGATAACACTACCTTGTTACCAAGTGGAAATAAGATCTTTCTTTCCTTGTTGAAATTCCTGTATACGTCTCGCGGTAGCAGGGCTTGTCTCTTTGGGTAGATGCGATAGCGGAAACCACCGTGCTTCTTGGAGCTCCCATTGCTTTTGAAAAGTCGGTGGTACATGGCTTATCACAAAAATATAGATCGTATCACGCTTGCCTTCTTGTTCTGAAAGATATTCACCTAGTCTATAATCTGTTTTTGAGATGGAAAGAGACAGCTCCTCTTTTAATTCACGAAATAGGCACGCTTCTGGCGTTTCTTCCTTATCTATTTTTCCACCTGGGAGGGACCAGTATATTGCGTTTAGATTCTTTACTAAAAGTATCTGTTCCTCATGTATGATCAGTCCCCGTGCTCCACGTGTTTTTGGTTTGAAAAGTCGCCAATACTGCTTAATAAATGGATGCGTCATCTTATAGATGAGCCATTTTACTGTATCCATATGCGCTCAGAATAACATAAAAACATCCTGATGAATCAGGATGTTTTTATGGTGCCCAGAGTGGGACTCGAACCCACACGCCTTGCGGCGTCTGATCTTAAGTCAGATGCGTCTACCAATTCCGCCATCCGGGCTTTGTGCTTCGTTTGATTCTTACCTCGATGCGTTGGCTGTAAGCTGTGACAATTAGGGCATAGAATTCTTAAATTTTCAAGTCTATTATCGTATCGATCTCCATTTACGTGATCAAGCTCTAGGGGGAGTCTTCCGTCCATCGCATGCTTTGCCCAACCACATAGTTCGCATACTGGCTTCTTTATTCCGGATACAAACAATCTCTGCTTGAGCTTAAAGCTTTGGTAGGTCGTTCCTCGGCAAAGCACTTCTTTAAGTGGAATGGATGATTTTTGTAAACCTCGAAGCCCTTTGTTCCAGGCGGAGCCTTTTAGATGAGATGTATCTATTTTATATTCACGTAGGTATTTCTGCACTTGTGCATAGTTCCCTCCGGCAGGTACAAGATGAAGTGCTGAAATGATGGCACGAATACTTTTTGACTCTTTTGTCGCTTTGACAAGGTCTTCTCGATTCCAACGCCTCGATCTCATTCTCACAGTATCTCATGTGGTACACGTAAAAGCAAATAGTATTTATGCGTATACCCTTCCGCCATCGCGGCCTACCAACGCGCCATCGTTTTATCATAAATCGTAGACCATTGTCGATATGGTATACTTGAATCAGCTATGTCACCTTTTGAAAAATTTTCAGGCGGGGGAGTCTCGAAAACGGAGGCGTTGCCAAGCCGACCACCGAATCCTTTTGATCTTATCAAGGCGGTTCGTGAACAGCCCATTCCATCTATTCCTGCTAATGAGGTTGATTTTGAAACGATGCGCTCTGGCGGAAAGGGCGGACAGAACGTGAATAAGGTGGAATCCGCTGCTCGTGTGCTGTGGAATCCACTAAGATCTCGGGTGCTTACTTCACAGCAACGTGACTACCTTTTGCTTGCTTCCGAAGTTGTTCAAAAGATGAATACGGATGGTCAGATCGCCATTCGTTGCGATTCTGAGCGAGATCAGCATAGAAACAAGGCTCTTGCTCTTGAGCGGCTGAATGCACTCGTTGCTTCTGTGCTTACGATTGAGGCTCCACGAGAAACGGAGCTGAAGAAATCAGTAAAAGATCGAATTGATCGTGGCCGTCTTGATGAAAAGAATCGTGGAAAACAAACGCGCGCCGCTCGCACTGTCGGTAGAGGGGATTGGTAGGTTGTCGTGGTAACGTCCGTCGACTAGGGTGGGGATATGGATGTTCAAATTGAATCGTCATGGAAGCGTCGGTTGGCGGGTGAGTTTTTACAGCCGTATTTTTTCGCTCTCACGTCATTCGTGAGACAAGAATATCTTACAAAGCAGGTCTATCCACCGCCTGCTCAGATCTTTCATGCATTTGAAGCGTGCCCGTTTGAAGGTGTGCGCGTCGTTATTTTAGGGCAGGATCCGTACCATGGAGCGGGTCAGGCGCATGGGCTCTGTTTTTCGGTCAATGATGGTGTCGCTTTGCCACCATCCCTACACAATATCTACAAAGAGATTCGTGCGGATATTGGTACAGAGCCGTTCCCAACGGGAAATCTGGATCGATGGGCCAAACAGGGTGTGCTGCTTTTGAATGCGACGCTGACCGTTGTAGCTGGTTCACCCGGTTCGCATCAGCGTAAAGGATGGGAAGAATTTACGGATGCTGTCATCAAGCGCCTCAATGACGAGTGTGAACATCTTGTGTTTATTTTATGGGGAGCCTATGCGCAGAAGAAAGGAGAGGTGATTGATCGCTCTCGGCACCTGGTCTTGTCATCACCCCACCCCTCTCCGTTTTCTGCAGATAAAGGGTTTTTTGGAAGCAAGCCGTTTAGTCGAACGAATGTGTATTTGCGAGAACATGGATTGAAGGAAATTGATTGGAGATAGGGGGGGGCAGAGGTTTTTTGCTTGCATGCGTAGCGCTATTCGGGTACTCTCTTTGTGCCACCAAGGAGGTGCGCCATGGGTCGATTTTACGAACAACTTCAAGCGCAGAATGATCACGGGCGTTTCGCCTGCGCCGGACTCGATCCGGTGGAGGCGAAGATGTCGCGCAACGGGCTTTGGCAGTACCGGCTCGAGGAGCTGATCGATATCGCCGCTCCACACGCTGCGGCCTTCAAACCCAACTGGGCGTTCTACCTGGAGCGTGTGTCCGAGGGTGGTCTCGCGCTCCTCGAGCGGGTCTGTCGCCGTATCCGCCAGGTGAGCCCGGGTGCCGTCCTCATCATCGACATGAAGTGCGCTGACATCGGGACGACGAATCTCGGGTACGCCAACTGGGCGTTCGATGTGTGCGGCGCCGACGCGATCACCGTTCATTCGTACATGGGGTCAGAGGCGATGCAGCCCATCATCGGCCGCGAAGATCGTGGCGCCATCGTCTTGTGCAAGACGTCCAATCCTGGTTCGGCCGAGATGCAGGACGTCGTGCTCGAGGACGGTCGCCGGTACTACGAGTACGTGGCTGACACGGTCTCGGAGACGTGGAACGAGAATGACAACTGCGCGCTCGTCGTGGGTGCGACGTACGCGAGGCAGCTCGCCGGTATCCGCGCACGTGCCCCGCAACTTCCACTGCTCATTCCCGGGATCGGGACGCAGGGAGGTGATCTCGCGGGGTCGGTGCGGGCTGCCTTTCCAGGCGGCGCAAGGAGCGCTCCGATCGTCATCAACAACTCGAGCGGGTTCATGTACAAGCCGACGTTCGCCGAGAGCGCGGCTCAGCTCATTGTGATCAACGAAGGCGTGCGCGCAGTTCTCGCCGCGCCCTGATCATCCTCATCACTCCGACAATCTTGTCGGTTTTTGCTTTTCTATACACCCTCTTGCTATTTTTAAGGTGACTTGATACGATTTCGCGCACAAACAAAGAGGAGCGCTCGCATCATGCGGGTATCGTATAGCGGCTATTATGCTACCTTGCCAAGGTAGAGATGGGGGTTCGACTCCCCCTACCCGCTCCAGCAAAAACACCTCGAATAACCGAGGTGTTTTTGTTTATTGTTTTAACCTTCGTCAGCTTGCTCTTCCATCTTCGTATCGCTCGAACCTTCGTTAATGAGTCGTCGGAATTCATCGGCGAGCTGCCGGTAGGCGTGTTCAAGATCGTAGAGCGCTTCTAAACATGACCGCATATATTCACGTTTCATCATATGAGGAGATAAAGAGCTGTTGATTTTCATCTAAGAGTTTATGGAGTTTTCGTTCTTCGTAGCGCTTATGGACGCGCCGCCAGCCTTCACTCAAGGCGACGGTTGCACCCGCCACACCAAACGGAGTCCAGGGGGGAAGGTTTGATCCTACGGGGGTCGGAGATGAACTTGCCAATGTCTGAGCGGTGGCGAGGACAACGATGTCTTCAGGTGTGCGTGGATAAACGATCGGTTCGTAGCCGCTCGTATCAATAGCCCCGATCACGCGCACAGTGTCTCCGACGCGTAATCGTTCAAATCGATACGGAGTTGATGCTCGTAGGCGTATGGAAAGCGTGGTGTCGCGTACGTCGAGGTCTATTGTTTTGGCCCGGATACGACTGACGGTGCCCTGAATTTCGACGAGACGCCAGAGGTCTTCTTCGCTCGGAGCGAGGAGGTCTACCGTGCTTGTAGTCGTCGAGCTGTGTGTCTGGATGATTATCCATCCATCTTTTTGGCCAACGGTGAGCACGGTTCCTTTTGCTAGATGCTTTAACGTTCCTGTGATGCGTACCTGGGCTCCCATGGGCGGCTGGTCGTGATATTTTCCGAGGTTTACCATCAGTCCTTTTCCATCTGATCCTTGTAGGATGAAGGAGGTTTCAAGCCAGTGCTTTGGGGTGAGAACCGTTCCAACGAGCTGCACGCGAGCCGTCGTAGAACGGGTGGACGTTGTTGTTTTTTGTATCTTGGGCGGAGCCTTCTTTTTTGTGGCTTGCATGGAAGTTGAGGTGGTTGATGTGTGTATTGGTTGAGGTATTTTTGGCGTCGGTTTTGATTGTACGGGTGCTGTTTTTGTTGCCGTTGTTCGTGTTGGTTGGGCTTCTATTTTTGGAAGTGTTTTCTTTGGAGGAGGTGTCTTTACCGGTTTTTGTTTTGGAGCCGGTGCCTTTTTTGGAGTGTTTAAGGATGTTCCTCCGGATGAAGAAGGGCTTGTTATAGGGGGAGTGGATAGTTGTATGGTGGCAGGGGCTGCTAGTGTCGGAGCGATGGGCGTTGATATTGTCGCTGAAGTCGTGGTCACTGTTGTTGAGCTCACGCCCGCGCCTGTCTCTACGATGAATTCTTCTGCTGTTGAAGTCGTGGCTGCGACTGTTGCGATTAGCGACTCAAGAGTCGACGTCGTTTGCTCTGTCGATGTTACCTCTGTGAATGTTATTTCCGTCGTTGTTGCCACAGTCTCTGGAGGAGGATTTATTTCTGTTGTCGATGTTGTTTCTATCGCTGATCCTGTTGAGTTAGGCTCATTGGATACAAGTTCGATGGTCGATGTTGTCACGGTTTCCGGCGACGTTTCTACGATAACTTCAGATACTGGTGGTTCCGATGGAAGTGTTTCTACTGGCTCCATCGTTGGTGGTACGACCGGCGTCATTCCTGTGGGTATCTCGACAGGGCTGCATCCGTCGCATACGCCTGGTGTCCCAAGCTCTCCTGCACCTGCATCAAATCCGGATGCGTGTTCCGCGTTCTTCCAATTTTCTTGTATCCCACCGCCTTGTGTCACGTTGATACGCAGCATGCTTATCTTTTTTGGAAGCGAAGCTCCGGCAAAGGGAGCGCCTCCATCGCCAGCTGTATCGAGCACATCGCTCTGCGTGTTCATGAGTTTGATGAGAAGCTTGTCGTTCGGAAGAGATAGCGTAGTTGTAACGAGGTCTGGCGTACGGTCCAAGGTTGATTTTGTGTCCGCCGCTCCGTAGTTAGCTATGAGAAACGCGCTTTGTGGTTGAATGATTCCTCCAGATAATTCGATACCGTTTGTTCCGCCCGCGCCGATCAGGATGTGTCCGTCGAGCGACACGGGGGAGTCGCTTCTGTTCCATAACTCAATCCACTCATCTGCTGTAGATACTTCTGATCCGGCCCAGTTTAACTCGCCGATACTCACGGGACCCTGTGCCCG
>CAZJEZ010000049.1:447-6398 GCA_964545235.1 uncultured Gammaproteobacteria bacterium | reverse complement strand
AAACGGTTCAATAAAAAAGTCGAAGCACAACGTGCGCACCTACAATCCTTTGTAGATCGATTTCGATACAAGGCCTCACTGGCGACACAGGCGCAATCACGACTCAAGCAAATCGAGCGACTTCAGACGATTGAAATCGCCCATTCATTACGAACGGTGCGCATGGTGATTCCACCGCCGGCCAACCCACTCAAAAAAGGTACGGCCTTGGAAACAAAGGAGTTGTCTGTTGGGTATACGCCGGAACAGAGCATTGTACGAGATGTACGCATTGAACTGGAGCGCGGGGATCATGTCGTGGTGCTTGGTGAAAATGGACAAGGAAAATCGACGCTTCTGAAGACGCTCGCGGGAGTCTTACCTGTCCAAGGGGGCACGTATAAGTGGGGTCATAACTTACGCATCGCGTACTACGCGCAGCATGTTCCGCAGATGCTTCCAACAACGGGTACGGCTGGCGCCTATCTCTCTTCTGCGGCAGGGGACGTATTACCGGAAGACTTGCTCCGCATGGCAGGCAATTTTCTCTTCTCTCCGGATGATTTGGAAAAGCCGATCAACGTATTATCGGGCGGGGAGCGAGCACGGTTGTGCATGGCCGGGATTTTTCTTGGACGATTCGACGTACTCATCTTGGATGAACCAACGAACCACTTGGATTTTGATACGGTGGAAGCGCTTGCCGAAGCGCTGCAAGAGTTTGAAGGTACGGTTGTGTTTGTAAGTCACAGCCGTACGTTCGTGTCACAAGTCGCGACGAAGTTGTTGGAAGTGAAAGATGGGCATGTGCGTCGCTACCCGTACCCGTACGAAGTATACGTACATGAGTTACAAACGCATGAATCGATTGGCGAACTCGCGGACCCAGAGCCTACGCAGGATGATGGAGCCGGCTATCATCGTCGAGAACCAGATGTGTTTGAAGACATTCAGGTCGAGCGGCGTACCCTCAAAAAACGTGAAAAAGAAATGCAAGCATTGATTGATGAACGCGAAGCTATTATGCGTTCATATGCCGAAGATCCGATGAATCGTGATGTGACGCGCGCGCAACGTTTAAAGCAGATTCAAGAAGAATCGCTCACGCTTGAAGCGGAGTGGTTTACGGCACACGATCGTTTAGAGCGATTTGAACGTGAAATGAAAACAATTAAACAAGGATTGCGTGAGGCATAAAGCGCGGCGTTACCCGCGCAAAACAAAACACTCTCGTTCAGAGAGTGGGGAGAGAAGTGGTTGGCAGCGATGGATCGTTCGGCCGAGAATGGTGGGCGTCGAGCTCGGATTCGAGGATATCCGCGACGCGTTTCCAGGGGAGAGCGCTCCCATTCATGCGCGATGATCCGCCGATGAGATTGGATCCATTCCAGCCGTCGGCTGCGGTCAGCCCTTCGGCCATGTTGAGGGCCGTGTAGAGCCTCGGCACCGGAAAATCGACGTACGGCGACGGGCGTCCGATGGTGTATACGATCCGTCCGTCGGGGCGATGCGCCACGACGCTGACGTAGCCGGCGTCGAGCGCCCCGAGTGAGAACAGGTGGTACCGTGCTTCGTTGCCACCAATCTCATTCACGATCTTGAAGCCGTGGCGGGGAGAGGTGTAGAGGACCTCGTGTCGCCGGTCGAGCTCCTTTTCGCCCGCTTCGCCACGCCAGAGCGCGTCGATATTACGCAGCACGGCTTCCAGGGTGTTGCGGATGGTAGCTTCGCCCGCACGAGCGAGCTCGCCAGACTTCCGGAGGTCGGTGTACGGGCCGAACACCCAGTTGTGCTGGCGCACAATTCCTTCGTTCAGGTTCATCGGGAAGGCGCCGCCCGTGATATCCCACCGATCCGTGAGGGCGAGGAGACGGCTGAAGCCCGGGTGACTCTGGACCCCGTCGAACTGTTTGTGGTGTCGGAGCAGCCAGCAGGCGAGTGCCGTGTCCTGGTCGGGATCATTGACGTACACGGTGGCGCGCCCGCTAAACCGCTTCAGGAGCCCGCCCTTGATGGCGAAGTACACCTGCATAGCGGTACTCATAGTCGCTTCGCGCACCACACCTTCGTGGTGGTCGAAGTTCACGTGCAGCGTCGCTTCGTGCCACTGGGGACCGCCACGCACCATGCCGTCGAGGGCAATGGAGCGCGGAGGTGTCCCGGTTACGAACTCCTCCCACGTCATGGATTCACGCGGGCGCACGACGAGTTTGATTGGATCTTCCACGGGAACAAGACCTCCTCGCTCGGCAGTTGCTGAGCGGCCTGTACGGTGGACCTGTCTGTAGACTTTGTCAATCTTTCTGGGACTCACGACGGTGCTCGTGAATACCGATCCTATCGATCCGAACGGAGCGCAGCCAAGCAGGCATATCGCCTCGCTCAAGCCGCTCCTCAACTGGTAACCTTCTATCCCCTTGATTCTTGAGGGGATTTTGATTGGGCGTTCAAAAATAAAACAACAAGAAACACCGGTTGAAGAACCGGTGTGAGACGCTGCCTGAGTGCGGGGCGTCAGGCGTGCGCCGTCTCGCGCTCCTCCTTGAGGGCGCGGACGTGGCCGCGGGCGCTCGCGAGCAGGATCGCGCGCGTGGTGAGGATGCCCCCGCCGAGGGCGATGCACACGAGCAGCACGACGATGAGGACGGCCAGCCCATCCTTCTTGCTGTCGGACCCCTTGCCGAAGAACCCGCCGAGGTCGCCCAGGAAGCCGGGGAGCAGGCGCACGGCGTCCAGCGTGTTGCTGATCTGGGCGAACGTGTTCCAGGCGGCGACGCCGCCCGAGTGCGTAGGGTGCTCCTCTGGACAAAATTCATGATTTCATCTATCATCCGCCAGTTATCTATTCCTAACTCTTAGGGCTTCCGCACACGCGTACGTCCTAATCTAATCGGTATGGCGTACGCGAGACGAGATGACCGTGGCGGTAGCTACGGCGGTGGGTTCGGCGGAGGCAAGAAATTCGGGGGACACAAGTCCTTTGGCGGCCCAAGCCGCGGTGGTTTTGGTCGTGATCGTGGGGGAGATCGCGGAGATCGCCCAATGATGCACGAGGCTGTTTGCGCTTCTTGCGGGAGCGAATGTACAGTGCCTTTTAAGCCAAATGGCCGAAAACCAGTCCTTTGTGGCCGCTGTTTTGGGAAGTCAGAAGGTAGTGAATACACGCCCCGCACAGAGGCTCCTCGCTTCGAAAAACCGGCCTACGTGTCCCGTCCACGCCGCGAAACACCAGACAACTCCCAGGCAATCATCGCGTTAGGTGAACAGCTTCGCACAATCAACGCCAAACTTGATCAAATCCTCAAATCCATCGCTTCAGAAGAATCGTAAGTGGGGGATGGACAAAATCAGTGATTTGTGCTAGAGTATTGCCAACAAACGATGCAGACGCCCCAAAAGGGCACCATTCAAGTCAATTTATCTTAAGAACCATCTGTTTGTCGCAAACCGTATGAAGGGAGTTATCAAGAGCTTGACCGAGAAGGGCTTTGGCTTCATTGCCCCAGAAGGTCAGGACAAGGACGTGTTTTTTCACTCATCTGCTTTGATCGACGTCGCTTTTGACGCGTTGCAGATGGGCGAGACAGTCGAATTCGACGTCGAACAGTCCGAAAAGGGACCACGTGCCGTCAACGTCCGCGTTGTCGCCGCGTAAGATCCTCAACAGCAAATCCCGCTACAAGGCGGGATTTGTGTTACGTCCGACGCAAGAGACGATCACGTGATCTCTTCAATGGTGTAGTCGAGGGGTGTGCCCTCTGGAGTTGTGACCTGGACGCATGCCCCCACGGATTGATGAAGAAGCGCCGCTCCAAGGGGAGAGGCGTATGAAATACGCCCCTGTAAGGGGTTTGTTTCTTGTGGTCCAACGATGGTATAGACGCGGGATTTCTCTCCAACATGCACGCGCACGGTTGAGCCAATGCGTACGCGTTCCGTTGCGTCGTCCCCATCTTCGATAAGAATAACTCGCTTGAGACGATCTTCCAGAACATCTATACGTGAGAGAGTTCGCCGGAGTTGGTACTTCGCTTCTTGATACTCAGCGTTTTCAGAAAAGTCGCCATACTGACTGGTGCGACTGACTTCTTCGGCGAGCGCGGGACGACTCGCGTGTAAACGAGCGAGCTCTCGTTTGAGTTTGTCGATACCCGCCTGGGTGAGGTAGACAGCAGTTTCCTCGGGATGCCCAAGAAGGGTTGTGGATTTACGAATGGGGAGACGCATAGTTAGGAGGAGATAGCGTGAAGACCAGCCAGCCGCCCAGTCGCCCAAGAGGCTTGTAAGTTAAATCCACCGGTGAAGCCATCGATATTCAAGAGCTCTCCTGCAAAAATCAATCCGGGCGTGACGCGTGATTCCATGGTGCGAGGATCAACTTCTTGCGTATCGACGCCTCCGGCCGTGACGAATTCATCGCCTGCAGAACGGGCGATAATGTGGAGCGGCCCGTGTTTCATCCAATCCACAAGCGCTCGAATCTCTGTATCACGCACATCATGACAACGTGTATCGGCAGGCAAATTATTTTCTGTGCAAACCAATAGCGCAAGGGATTTTGGAAAGAACTCGGTGAGTGCGGTCACGAGGTGGCGGACTTCGTTGGATCGAATGGCGGCACGCACCTCTGTGTACAGCGTCTCGTGATTTTTTTCTGGGAAAAAGTCGAGCGCAATGACGAGGGGATGATCTTTGTTGATGGGTTCAAACGCAACGAGCGCAGAGAAGGCGAACACCGCCGGCCCCGTAATACCGTTATGCGTAAATAGTAACGGGCCGCTCCATTCGACGGAGGGTGTGCTTGTTGTTGTGAGCCGTACGGCGGGGAGCGAAACGCCGGCAAGCATTTTTGGCCAGGCGTCGAAGGTATGGAGCGCTGACAACGAAGCGGCAAGGGGGGTGACGGTGTGTCCAAGGGACTCGGCGAACGTATATCCATCGCCGGTAGAGCCTGTGTGGCGGTACGCTTGTCCGCCAGTCGTCAGAATGACACGATCTGCTTCGACGGTTTGGCGAGAGGTTTCAATTGTAAATTGAGCACCTGTCTTCGTGATGCGTTTTACCTGCGTATTCAAGAGGAGATGTATGCGGGTTTTATGCGCCTCAAAGAGGTGATCAAACACGCCAATCACATCGCCTCCATTGTCGGAGACAGGGAATACCCGCAGATCTTCTTCTATTTTTAGAGGGACGCCATGCGCTTCAAACCAGGTGATCACGTCCGTGGGAGAAAAGTGATACATCGCTTTCGTGAGAAACGAGGCGCCGCGTGGGTATCGTGATAACACATCGGACACGGTGAAGAGTCCCGTTGTCACGTTGCACCGCCCTCCTCCCGATATCAATACTTTTTTCCCGATCTCCGGGTTTTTTTCGATGAGAAAGACATGGGCTGTCGGGTCTTCTTCTAGAATCGTCGCGCATGCCATGAGTCCTGCGGCACCGGCTCCAACAATGGCAATAATCATACCGTAGTTGTACATGAAGAATCTAGGATTGTCAGGTATACTCGTTCCATGTCTGGCTTTGAACAAGCGGCGGGAGTGGTGCTGTCGGCGGGAACCGCCTTTACGGCGTACGAGGTGTTTTCTGGCCTTGCACGTGGCAAAATCGGTGTGGATTTTCTTGCCCTGTCTGCCATGGCGCTCGCGCTTGGGATGCGATCATGGTGGACAGGGCTCGTGATCTTGCTCATGTTTGTTGGCGGACGAGCGTTAGAAGGGTTTGCCTTGCGCCGTGCGCGTAAAGAATTACAAGCCCTGTTAGGGCATGCGCCAACGCAGGCTCACGTAGTGCGTCATGGTGTACGCGTCGACATGGCACTAGAAAGCGTTCGGGCAGGGGATATTGTTCTCGTAAAACCACAAGAACTTATTCCGGTGGATGGGGTTGTGACGCATGGAACGACATCGGTGGATGAATCATCGATGACAGGGGAGCCGCTACCGGTACTCAAAGAAGTGCATGATCAT
>CAZJEZ010000049.1:0-437 GCA_964545235.1 uncultured Gammaproteobacteria bacterium | reverse complement strand
TGTTTCTGGAACGGTGAATCTTGAAGCGGCGATTGAAGTGCGCGTAACAAGTACGGGGAGCGATACGGCGTATGGACGGGTCGCGGAGCTCATGAAGCGGGCCGAACAAGACAAGGGGCAGTTCGTTCGACTCGCAGATCAATGGAGTGGATGGTTTACCCTTTTTTCGTACACAATTGCGGGAGTCGGTTACGCGTCCACGGGCTCCTTGGAAACGGTATTAGCCGTGCTCGTGGTGGCAACCCCATGCCCTTTGTTACTCGCCGTTCCTATTTCGGTGCTCACAGGAATGAGTCGAAGCGCCTCTATTGGAGTCATGATGAAGCATGGAGGAGCGCTTGAAGCACTGGCGCGAGCGCATACCTTATTTCTCGACAAAACAGGGACGCTGACGTTAGGCTCGCCTCGACTGGATTCCGTGGACGTTTTTGATTCGT
>CAZJEZ010000048.1:0-6469 GCA_964545235.1 uncultured Gammaproteobacteria bacterium | reverse complement strand
CGAACCTCTTGCTCACGCAAAAAAACGTGGTGGTGGGGTTCCCCGAAAACGTGGTGAACGTGGTGGGGAAAAACGTGGTGGATGAATTGGGATCTAATCGGGAAAACGTGGTGATTGATTCAAAAAACGTGGTGAAAATAAATCAGGAGCAAAATCCATATCCCTCCGGAAACGTGGTAGTGGACGCTCTAAAAACACAATGGACGGCCGTACAGGCCGCCCGTCAAATGGTTTCTGAAAAACCGCTTTGTATTGTGTTGGCTCCGGGACTTGGGTTCGAACCAAGATAAACGGCTTCAAAGGCCGCTGTCCTACCATTAGACGATCCCGGAATACGTTGCGCGGAAAGGATACTGAACAATGATGGTACAGTCAACCGGCTAAACGGCTAAGGCGTTCCAATAAAACGATGGTTACCGCTCCTTCTTGTCCTAGCTGTTCTGACCCGGCAAATGCTCGTACGAGTTTGTGTTTTTGTTCGTATTCTTTCAATAAAGCTCGAACGGTCGTACTCATCACGCCTGCTCCGCGTCCATGAATGATTTTGACCGCGTCTGTTCCACGCACAAGCTCTGCGTGCAAAAATGTTTCCAAGAGATGTTGCGCGTGTTCCGGACGCTCTTCGTGCAAATCTAACTCAGGCACAAGACCAATATCGGCAGCAAACAGCTCTGATTGTAGAGAGGCGTTCATGGCGGTATGATACACGGTATGCGATATCCGGGAATCACCCGCACGCTTCCATTCAAAAAGATGGTCTATTCGGGCACGGCGCTGATGATTGCCTTGTTTGGGGTGCTTATCCGTTCGTTGTGGCAGACATGGTATGCGCCGTCGGAGAATGCAGAGCCCTCCCCACCTACTCAGATTGTTCAAGCGCAAGCAGCGGGACCGACTACATCAACCAATGCTCGCGTGACTCGTGTCGTAGATGGAGACACGTTTGTGTTTGTAGCGGATGGTTCCACGGGCGAAGAAAAGGTTCGTATGCTTGGGATTAATACACCTGAATCGGTTGATCCTCGTCGCTCGGTCCAGTGCTTTGGCCGTGAAGCGAGCGCGTTCGCAAAGCGCCTCCTTGAAGGGCGTCGTGTTCGACTTGAAGAAGATGTGCAAGCAGATAACATTGATAAATACGGACGTTTCCTTCGCAACGTGATTCTGGAGGATGGACGCGATGTGAACCTCTTCCTGGTGCAAGAGGGGTATGCGCAGGCGTATCTTTCGTTTCCGCTTAGTAAAACACGCAAAGCTCAGATTCGGCAGGCCGAAGCTCAGGCGAAAGCTGAAGAAAAAGGACTCTGGAATCCAAATGCTTGTCCGGCAAGGACAAAATAATCTATGCAATCTCTTCCATCGTTTCGTTTACACACGCCTCCCCAGGCGCGATTCATGATGGGTCTTGCGGCCTTGGTCGGTTTGTTTGCTTCCGCTTATCTTCTTGTTGCTTATGTGAGTGGGGGACCGATCGCGTGCGGAACGGTAGCGGGCTGTGAAGTTGTTCGCGCGTCTCGGTGGGCGTATGTGTATGGGATTCCCCGCCCAGTCATGGGGGTTGTATTTTATGCAGGATTATTTGCGCTCTTGGTTGCGCGTGTCACGCTCTCATGGCGTCCGCGGATGCTCTATCGGTTGACCATGCTTGCGGCGATCGTAGGAATTGTGGAAAGCGCGTACCTGTTCTTGATCCAATGGCTTGCGATTGAGGCTTTTTGTACGTGGTGCCTTGTATCGGGTGCGATGGCGCTGGTTATTGCCATACTTGCCCCGAGTGACGCGTACGAGGAGACGCGACAGGTGGCGCGTGAACGTGAACTCAAATGGTATACGTACGCCCTCCTTGCGTTTCTCCCACTTGCTCTCGTTGGCATTCTTCTTTTAACCTCGTAGATCATTGACAAAACGAGCCTTTTCTGTCACGGTTTCGCTGGTTCTTCTAAAGACAGAGAGGTGCGCCGTGACACAGCAATTCAACGGACGTCCGTTCGCCGTTTTCGACATCGACGGAACCCTGTTTCGTTGGTCGATGATGCTTTACGCCATCGAACTCCTCACGGAGGAGGGGAATATTTCTGACGAGGTCCTCGCGGAATCGCATCGGCTTCGGCGGGCCTGGAAGCGCCGGGATTCGCCGGTTGCGTACGAGCGGTATGTGCGTCACTCGATCTTCGCGTTCGAAGATCGGCTCGGCAAAGGTCTGACGCGCGCCGACATGCAGCGTGTGAGCCGGCGCGTGATCGATGAGCATGGCGAGAAGGTGTACGTGTTTACTCGATCGCTGTTGCGAGCAGCTCAAGAGGAAGGCTACCTCACGATCGCGCTTTCCCACTCCTCGCAGGAGGTTGTGGAGCTGTTCGCCGAGAAGTGGAAGTTTGATATCGCCATGGGCACGGTGGCGCACGTGGATGATCACGGGGTTTACACGGGTACGCGCGTGCTGCCGACCAAGCTCGACGAGCTCGAAGCGTTGATCGCCAAGCATGGGCTTGATCGTGAGGGCTCTATCGGCGTTGGTGACACGACGACCGACGTTCCGATGATCATGGTCACGGATATACCCTTCCGGTTCAACCCGTCGAACGAGATGGTGGAAGCCGCCATGATCGCTGCACCCCGCCGGGGGTCGAAGGCTCTTCCGCCTACGATCGTCGTCGAACGCAAGAACGTGATCTGGACGCGTGCGTTCAATCCGTTCCGCAACTTCACGACGGTGGATGTTACGCACTCGCTAAACGACCCCTTCCCGCTCGGGGAGGCGCTCATGCGTCGACTGCAGACGCACGTGGAAGAGGCTGGCTACGGCTTCTACTGACCCCGACACGTGTCGGGATTTTTGTTTGCCTTCTTGTGATGAGCTGGTAAGGTGGATATCTATGATTATCAAGATGAAAAAACTATCCGCATGGAAACGAACCGAAGAAGTCGTGATCCTTCCGGTTTTTAAGCAGGGGAAAGGGTTGGTCGCGCATGAGATGTGGGAAACGATCACACAAGAGCTTCCCTGGGTACCTGCGTATGTGGCTCGTCACGGGTTTACAGGAGCGTTCAAAGAGTCTTTGGTGATTCCTTGCGGGTTAACTACGGGCGCATTGATGACATTGGTAGTAGTCGGATTGGGCGAACGGAATGTGTTTACGACGGATCGTATGCGTCTCGCTATGGCTACGGCGCGCAAGCGAGTCAAAGAAGCAAAAGCCCTGTCCGTAGCGTGCCTACCTCCGGAAAAGCTGAGCGCGGAGGATGGCTCGGCGACGGATCTTTGGCAGGCGGCGTTTGAAGGCTG
Organism: uncultured Gammaproteobacteria bacterium; assembly: GCA_964545235.1. Lineage (GTDB taxonomy): Bacteria > Patescibacteriota > Patescibacteriia > 2-12-FULL-60-25 > 2-12-FULL-60-25 > CAZJEZ01. Next base: position 3,186 of record CAZJEZ010000048.1, on the reverse strand, counting down.
GCTTTTGGCTGGATACACGTTCCATACCTATAAAGGAAAACGCGAACCGAGTCTCGTTACCGAAGAAAAAGGAATCGAACAAGCGACGTGGTACGTCACGCTGGGACAGCTTACGCAAGCCGAAAAAGGCTACGAGGTGGCGCAGATTACAGCGGCGGCCACGGCCACAGCTCGTGACTTAGTGAACACCCCAAGCATGGATATGACGCCAGCGCACATGTTGAGTGCGGCGCAAGCTGTGGCGAAGGGTCGCGTTTCCCTCAAGACGTTAGATGTCGAAGCAATGAAGGAGCTTGGAATGCAAGCGGCGTTGGCGGTTGGTATGGGAAGCGAGCACAAACCTGTTGGAGCGCACTTCACGTACAAGCCAAGCGGAAAGATAAAAAAGCGGATTGTGCTTGTTGGAAAAGCAGTCACGTTTGATTCGGGTGGCCTTTCGTTGAAACCGGCCGACGGCATGATGACGATGAAGATCGATATGGCCGGGGCCGCGACGGTCATCGGGGTGTTTCAGGCGCTCGCCTCTTTGTCTGTGAATGTAGAAGTGCATGGTGTGTTTTTGGCCGTTGAAAACATGCCATCCGGCGGTGCCTATCGTCCAGGTGATGTTGTGAAGGCTATGAATGGTAAGACGATCGAAGTGCTGAACACCGACGCTGAAGGGCGTGTGACGTTGGCGGACGCCTTATCCTACACGACGACGCTTGAACCTGATGTGGTTATTGATCTCGCGACGCTTACCGGAGCTTGTGTTGTTGCGCTTGGTGAAGAAGTGGCTGGGATCATGGGCAACGACAAGCGTTTGATTGAAAAACTGACACGTGAAGGCGAGGCGACCGGGGAACCTCTTTGGGAACTACCTTTGTTTCCAGGATACGAAGACCATGTAAAATCCAAAATCGCTGATGTAAAAAACATTGGCGCTCGGGGACAGGCGGGAACGATTTCTGCGGCGCTCTTCTTGCAACACTTTATTGGGAAGTACGCCTGGGCGCATCTTGATATCGCTGGGCCTTCGTACGCCGAGAAAGAATCGCGCAGTGATACGCCCTATGGTGGAACGGGCTTCGGTGTACGCCTGTTGTTGCGTTACCTTCAGTCCTTCTAGCGGGTCGAGAAGTGGATGTGCTATACTCGTGAGGAACTAACCTCATTGCTCTTTTGTATGAACGTTAAAGTCTACTCCACACCTACCTGCCCTTACTGCAAACTGGCTAAAGATTTTCTGAAAGAACAGAATATTCCGTTTGAGGATATTAATGTGGCGGAAAATTCGGCTGCAGCGAATGATATGGTCAAACTTTCTGGTCAGATGGGAGTTCCGGTGATCGATGTTGGCGGTCAGGTGATTGTTGGATGGAACCGCCAAGCGATTGAAGAAGCCTTGCACGTAAAGACGGCTCACGCAAAGGCCTAAGAGATGAGATGGGGCTCATAGAGTTGACAAAATAGGCGAAATGCCCTATTTTGGCTTTGCTTCTTTTCGCGCATCAAAAAAACAGGGAACAAGCCAGAAGCTAGGAGGATGACGTGCGAACAACGATGAGCGTCGGAGCATCCGCTACATCAGCGATGCCAGAGGGGGGTCCGGATGCCATCCCCTTCAGGTATACGTCTGGGTCGTGGGATCGTACCATTCAGAGTCAGGCAGGAAGGGCGACGTACGGGTTCATCCGTCCGGAACGGTTGTACGGACAGACTCAGGCATCGGATGTCTTTGCACATCTCGATCGTGGACGGTTCGGTGTTCGCTATCACGGCGTGTACTACCCACTCGGCAATCAGCTGTTCGATGGGCGGGAGTGGCAACGGATCGCGCTTCCGAGTCGATCGACAGAAGTTATCTTTCGGGTCATGTCCGAGGATTCGCGTCTGAGTGGGCACGAAGGTGGCCCGCCTGCCCAGTTCTGGTTCATCCGTGACCAGGTGCAGATTCTCGATAGTGAGACGGTGGAGACCGAGGCGGCCATGCTCCTTCGGGCCCAGGTCCAGTTCGGGGTTCAGCAGATGTCTGGGCAGATCTGGACCCGACCGGTCGAGTTCTGGCGTGGCGCTTTATCAGACATCCCCCAGCTTTCGGAGCGGATGGAGCTGCACTTCCGCCGTTCCAGGGGGGCGCACGAGCAACCGAAGGTACGCGTTTCGTTCGAGCGGCTCAAGTCTAAGGGGCTGTGGTTCCCCGTCGAAGACCCGCGCGTTCGTCCGGGCTTTTCCTTCACGCAGGGGCATTCTTCCCTCCGGTAATCTCTACCGGAGGTTTTTGTTTCCGTTTTGGAATGCTTTTGCGGTCATAGGCTGCTTGCCTTCTGGCTGGAGCCGTATGACTTCTAGATAGGTATTTTCAGCGCATGTAAGCGCGAGGTCTGTTGGTGTTTGGGTGACATGTGCCTCCAGGAGCTTGATACGTTTATCATTCATCATAAGGTAGACACCTGGCCATTCGTCATAGGCACGAATCATTCGCTCAATAGTTTCGGCCCGCATGGAAGATGGATCAGCTTTTCCTGATTCACGTGTAAGGAGGGGGACTTTTGTTGCCTGTGTGTGATCTTGTTCAACGGGCGTGAGTACGCCATCGATGTAGGCAATAGCGGATGAAACAAGAAGGCGTGCTCCAACGTCGGCGAGGCGAGCGAGAAGTGTCGATGACCGGTCGTCTGCGTGAATCACTTCTTCTTGTTTAGCAAGAATCGGTCCATGGTCCATAAGGGCATCCATTTTGATAATCGTAATGCCTGTTAGGGCATCGCCATTCAAGATGGCTTGCGTAACAGGAGACGCGCCTCGATATGCTGGCAATAGAGATCCGTGTACGTTGAGGCACCCATGCGTTGGGAGAGAAAGGACTCGTTCCGGCATGATTTGTCCGAAGCTTGCAACGACACCAAGATCGGATGGAATTGCTGAAAGGGCGACATAGGCCTCTTCGGATTTTACTCGTTCAAATTGGAATACAGATAAGCCGAGTTCCAATGCGCGTACTTTGACGGGCGGGGGAGTTAGGACGGCGTGACGTCCAACGGCTCGATCTGGTTGCGTAACAACGCCGACAATAGAAAACCGAGGATCCGCCGCCAAGGCATTGAGGGTGGGAACGGCGAATGAGGATGTTCCAAAAAACAAAACGCGGATCATAGCCTAGATGTGGCGACCCGCTTCAATAATTCGTTCGGCTTTATCAATAAA
>CAZJEZ010000047.1:0-6475 GCA_964545235.1 uncultured Gammaproteobacteria bacterium | reverse complement strand
TAAAAATGGTTTGTCATCCGCAAGTCCAACATCCAAACATTCAATATAGCGGGCGGCAAGCACATCAACCGCGGCCACACCAACCGGGATACCGAGGGATTGTCCAACCATCGTCGGCTCTTCCAATGGAACAAATCCAACCGTCACGGGAACATCGGCAAGGTATGAAAGAGCGGAAGAAAGCGTCAGATCCGTCCCTACGAACACAACATTTTTTGAACCAAAGCGCTCAATATCTTCCGCGAACTCGCGTGCAGAACGAAATAACGAGAGACGTGCGACACGTCCCTCCATGCCCCGTAGTGAAAGAGCGGCTTCAAGCTCTGCAATCGTCCGTTCGTGCCGCGCTTCATACGTGCACTCATCGTACACATACGTGAACGCTGGATTCATACAGACGGATTACGCAGAAGGATCTCCAGAGGCTGCGACACGAGCCGAAGCCTGTCCAAACCCCTGGCCGATAGACACCTGCCCCTGAAGCACAGCTCCTGCTTCAATCGACATCGTCTCAGCTTGAATGTCACCCGTGATACGCGCCGAGGCGCGAATGTCGATACGTTCAGCGATCGTGATGTTGCCTTGGATTTGACCAGCGATCACCGCTTCCGCCGCGTGAACATCTGCGATGATAACCGACTCGGTCCCTACTTGAAGAGCTCCACTTGCAACAACATGTCCACGCACTTCTCCTTCGATCTGCACATCACCTGGACTCACAAAATCCCCTTCAACACGTACACCGCGGGCAATAACGGTCACGGCACCTTTTCCACCTTCTGCCCGTTCGGGCGTTTTTCCTGCTTGAAACATATGTGTATGAGGGTAACGAGTGAGAGAACCAACGTCAAAACAAAGGTAGGTCAAAACTCACATCTCTTCAGGAACCGGGATGCCGAGCATCCATAATCCGCGTTCAAGCGCGCGTTTGGCCGTGAAAAACAACTGGAGGCGGGTGGCTTTCACCCGAGGTTCCGCATCCTGCACAGGAACATCGCGGTACACGTCATTCATGCACTGCGCTAACTCAATACACCATTGACTGACAACCGCGGGACGAAGCGAGGAGGCCGCTTCTTGAATACGTTCAGGAAGCTGAGCGATTTTGATCGCAAGCTCGCATTCTAAAGGGTGCGTCAACACGCGCTCTGCGGGTTGAGCCGTATCTTCGTTCCAACCCTGTTTACGCAATACAGATGCATAGCGTGTCGCCGCGTACTGACAATACGGACCTGTATCCCCATCAAACGCGAGCGCTTGCTCCATATCAAACGTGAACACCTTGTCAGCATCTTGTTTGAGCATGCCAAATTTCATACCCGCCATCGCGATCGCCCACGACACGTGCGCCACTTTTCCTTCAGGCCAGTCTTCGTGACGCTTCATAACCTCTTCACGAGCATACGCCGTCACCTCGTCAATAAACGTTTGTAGAGTGATAATATTCCCCTTTCGACTGCTCATGGCGCCAGATTTGAGGGTCACAATCTCAAGACCACACATGTCGAATGTTTGAGAAAACCCCATGCGCTTGAGGATAGCGGCAAGTTGGCGAAAATGAAGCGATTGTCGATAGTCGACCAGAACCGTGCTCCGCTGAAGCTTGGGAAGATCGTGCACTTTTTGTTCGGCGAGCGCGAGGTCTTTTGCAAGGTACAAATGCGTGCCGTCCGTTTTCCGGAGCAGCGCAACGCCAAGCCCCTCTTCTTCAAGATTGACGGCAAGCGCACCTTCGCTGATAGCGGCGATCCCTGTGCGTTCAAGTTCAGACACGATTTCGACACTTCGATCAATAAAATCCGATTCAAGATACTGCGCCTCTACCTCTACGCCGAGTTCCTGAAAGAGCCCGCGCAACTCATCCAGACACCATCGTCGCGTTTCTCGCCAAAGATGCTCCCAAGCGGGTTGATGTTGCTCGAGCTGCGCTTGAACAAAAGAGATTTCGGGAGCCAGGTTTGGATCAGCCTCAAGAGCACGCGTGGCTTCGGTGTAGAGTCCACCAAGAAATTTTCCCGTATGCTGGGAGGCTGGAAGCGCACTCAACAAGTGCGCCGCCTGCGCTTGGTCAGCGAGCGTACGGACATCTTGCTGTTGCGACCGAACAAGTTGCCACAAGCATTTGGCTACATTATTCCCCAAATCATTCACAAAACTCACGGGATGAATAGGAAGTCCCGCTGTCTTTGCCAAACGAACCATCGAGGCACCGAGCAAAAACCCGCGCAAATGCCCCACATGAATTTCTTTATGCGTGTTTGGATTTGCGTACTCGAACATCCAGGGATGGCTTTTTGTGGGCGGATGCGCACCGTAATCAGCTCCTGTTTCGTGCATTTCGTGAATGACACGAAAGGTCGCGTCTTCCGGACGAAACCACACATTTACGTAAGGGCCGGCCGCTTCCACGCGCGCAACATCTGATGTCTTGATATTCATGTTCTGCGCAAGCTCGGTCGCGAGTGTCGCCGGAGAAACACCCCGTTCTTTTGCAAGCTTGAAACAACCATACGCCAAATGACCCATGTCTTTTTTGGGCGGGACGACGAGTTCATGTGGTTCGATCGTTGTTTCAGCAGCAGTCGATAGCCGGTCAGCTAACATCCGTTTCCAGGATTCCCACGCGTAGATCATATGACAAGTTTTACAAATCCTCGTTTCCCCTTCTGAAGGATAAGACCTTCCGTCGTTGGACGAAGAAGTGCTGCGACATCCGTAATGACTTTATCGTTCACACGAACACCGCCCTGTTCGACCTGTCGACGCGCGTCAGATTTTGAAGACACAAGACCCGACTGCACCAACGCATCCACAACAGAAACCCCCGCCCCAACATGAACTTCCTGCAGATCCTCAGGCACGCCATGTTCTTGATGCACCATCGTGAAGGCTTCCGCGCCACGTTTCGCACCCTCCTCACCCGCAAACACTTCCGTAATCGCGTAGGCAAGCTCTTTTTTGAGCTGCATCGGGTTTTCCCCGGAAGCGAGTTGTTCGCGAACCTCGACGATCCGCTCCGTTGCATAATCCGTGCACAGCTCAAAGCCCGGTAAAATCATCGTGTCCGGCCAGCTCATGACTTTTCCGTACATGTCTTCTGCCGTGTCATTCAACCAAATGACATTCCCTTCCGACTTGCTCATCTTTTTGCCGTTGGCATCTGTCATGAGCTTTCCTGTAATCACAAACTTCTCTTTGTTCTTAAGCGACTTCATAAGCGTGCGCCCAGCAAGCATATTGAAGAGCTGATCATTGCCACCGATCTCAGCATCTACATTCATCGCGACCGAATCATATCCTTGCATGAGCGGATAAAAAAACTCATGAAGCCCGATAGGTTTGTTTTCTTCCAGGCGCTTTTGGAACATGTCGCGCTCAAGCATCTGTTGAACGGTGAATTCGCTTCCGAGCTGAACAACATCCGCGAACGACATTGGCGCAAGCCACGTGCTGTTGTATCGAATCTCCGCAGGATTCTCTCCTGTAAACGACAAGAGTCGCGCCGCTTGTTCTTTATAGGACGCCATGTTCTCACGCACCTGCTCAGCCGTGAGCGCCGTCCGTGTCGCAAGCTTATCTGTCGGATCTCCAATCATGGCGGTGAAATCCCCAATCAACAAGATCACGTTATGACCAAGCCGTTGAAGCTCTGCCAATTTGCGAATCATGAGCGCATTGCCCATGTGAATAGCCGTCGCCGTTGGGTCAACGCCAAGGTACACGGTGATGGGCTCATCTTGAAGTAAGCGTGCTTTGAACGCCTCCTTTGAAGGAAGAACCTGTTCAACTCCGTGGTTCAAAAACCAATCGATTTTTGCAGAATCGTGTAAAACCTGAGACATACGTGTTATTGAGCGGTTGTACGAGTAATGGACGTGACCTGGTAGCCGAAGAGACCCGCAATCGCCTGATCCTTAGATGCAAGTTCCGCCGCACCCGCAAGAAGAGGGTTGAAGGAAAGCTCGAGCACAAGCGGATTCGCCGGATTGTTTAAAACCGTAATCGAGCCGAACAGATTGTGGGCTTTGATGGCTTGAACGTGCACTTCTTTTCCGTTGACAAGCAAGGGCACCGTCACAAGATCTCCATCACGCGTCAAAAGCGTTGGGTCTTGCCGATCTTCGATTTTTGTCGTTTCTTTTTTGAGGAGAGCGATGATTGATTTCACTTCTTTCATATTTGAAAGAATACGCGCCGCAGAGCTATCCAAGAATCCAAGATTCAATGTCGTCTTATTCGCCTTCGATAACTCCATGAAGGCATCTGAAGACAGCCAGATCGCGGATGAGTCTCCAACCAAATTCATCGCCCCCTCTTTCCAAAATGGAGGCGATGTCACCGCGTGTGCCGTCGCAAGGTTAATTCCCGTAATAGTTCCATTTGTTGAAACACGTTCCATGACAGGCTCAGGAACAACCGTCGTAGATGAAGCCGCTCCATTAGCCTTATTCACCTGAAACGTGGCGCGCGCCTTTTTTGAAGCTTCCGTCTCACGTTCAATGGTTGTATCCCACGCGATTGCCGCCGCTTTCCCGGATTCAAACGAGTCGAGACGAACCGTACGCGTCCCCTTCCATGCCTCGGTGAGCGTACGAGCCAACTTACCGCCAATACCAAGAACCGTATGAGATAATTCAAGGGAATCGCCCGTAGCAAGCTCAAGACTCGCCGTCACATCTGGACCGGAAGGTGTTGCGGGTTTCGGAGGCTCACATCCAGCGCCAAGAAGACTGAGCGCGATGAAGGCGGTGCCCGCAAACAGGGAGAAGGGGTGCTGTTTCATATAGCTCCATAGTACAGGAGCCTCTCTCGTCCGTCGAGCGAAGCTCATACAAAAAACCACGGCTTTGAGCCGTGGTTTTGGTTCATTTCTAGACTAGTTTTTTGCTCCAGCGTCCGTCAAGCGTGTCTTGAGACCCTTCACGGTCTTGCCGCTGTTATCCGTAAAGTCTTCAAATGGATAGGCGCCGCTGACAAGAAGACCATTAATGATGTTGGCTGGCGTTCCACGAACACCGATGTCGTTTCCGCTAGCCATATCCTCTTCAACACGAGCGCTCATTTGACCGGAAGTGAGACAGTTCTTCACACCCGATTCGCTGACACCGATTTTCTTCACGACCGCCATGATCTGAGCCTCATCAGCGATTCTGCCGCTTGCAGCCGTCTGAGAAGCAAACATTTCGTCATGGAACTGCCAGAACTTATTCTCTCCACCAAGTTTCGCGACACATTCAGAGGCTTCTGATGCTTTTTTGGCGAGCGGATGAATGGAGGTGAGTGGGAAGTGACGAAAGACGACACGAACATCGTTTGGAAATTCTTTCAAAATCTGTTTCAAGGTTGGGACGTGACGAGCACAGAACGGACACTCAAAATCAGAGTATTCGATCAGCGTTACTTTGGCATCTTTCTTACCAAGAATGTGATCACGCGCTCCATCAACCGGTTTCACGTTTACAGAAGGAGCGGCATTCGGATCTTCCTCTGGCGCTTGCTGTTGTTGTCCGTTCTGCTGGGTGTTGGCACCAAGATCTGCACTGCCAATCGATTTACCCGACCACATAAACAAGATCACTACGAGAAGAGCCGCGACAGCGGATGCGCCGATACCGATAGAAAGGCCCATGTAAAACATGTTTTTCGGGCTTCCGTTCCAAAATGAGGATTCCTCCATAGAAAAAGATCAGTCAGTTGAATAATGTTTGGCTATTTTAAGGGAGCCGCAAGCGCCTCGTCAAGAAGTTTAAACCAATCGGTAGGAGCCATGGCAAAATACCGCTTCTTGTTAATGAAGTAGGTCGGCGTGCGATCAACGTTGTTTCTGGCACCTTCAAGTTCGTCCGCACGAACAAGGTTCATCGTCGCTTTTGTGTCCACACAAGACTGAAACGCTTCTTGGTTCAGGCCTAATTGTTGCGCGTAGCTCATGAATTTACTCGTCGTATTCGCGTCCTTCGCCCAGTCATCCTGATTCGCGTACAGCATGTCGTGATACTCCCAGAATTTGCCCTGATTTTGCGCGCATCGAGCCGCAACCGCTGCAGGCTCCGCCTTTGGATGAATCTGCGTAAGAGGAAAATCCTTCCACACGAACTTCACACGGCCTTTGTACGCTTCCATAACCGTGGTCAACGTCCGTTCAGCAACGCGACACGCCGGACACTCAAAATCCCCTTCTATATGCACAACAACCGTGCTGGTAGCCGCTCCTAAGGTAGGCGCGTTCGTATCGTCAAATGTCACAGGCTCGTCTTGTTTCGGGCTGTTTGTTTGCGTCTCCGATGGAAGACGTAACACAAGCCACGTGAGTCCGGCGAAAAACAGGACAGCGGCAACAATGATAGCGATAATAAACTGATTAGATGTGTTTTGTTGTTCCATAGACATGTGTTCGAGAATAACGTAGCAACAGTACCCCGCCAACAAGGAGGGGTAAAGCCAACCACTGTGTAGGTGTAAGAGAGCCGTATCG
>CAZJEZ010000046.1:3678-6483 GCA_964545235.1 uncultured Gammaproteobacteria bacterium | reverse complement strand
AATCGTGATGAGTTGTTGCAACGCATATCCGCTCATCTTCCCTGCTCCACACACTGCTTGACCCCGCGCATCGTAGGTTCCTGTGCCTGCGTCACAAATAACGTTAATCGTGGATGGTTGCACGGTGAGAACCGCGTCTGTTAGCCCACTTGATTTTACTTGAGCCTTCACAGCTTCCAGGTCCCGCTGGAGCCCCTCGCTCGCCAGTTTTAACTCCTGTGGATTTGCTGTGCGAGAAATACTTACCGTCCACTTTGCGACATCGGACGCAATGATACGTTCAGCAGATCCTGTGGAAGCGAGAGACTGCTCATGATCTCGCTCCCTCACCTCGCGATAGGCACTCGTTCCCAACCAGGCAGAAAGAAGGAGGGCGAGAGCAATGATTCCGGCGGCGCGTGTATTCATATACCAACATCATACACCGGTTTGTCTGTCTACGTCCCTCCGGCTATCCTTCTATCTATGTTTAACTCCCTTCTCGAGCTTTTTCTCCACATCGATACGCACCTTCAAGCCTTTGTTCTCGCCCATGGGTGGCTTGGTTATCCCCTCCTGTTTTTGATCGTGTTTTGTGAGACGGGTCTTGTGATCACCCCGTTTCTTCCCGGTGATTCTCTCTTATTTGCCGCCGGGGCTCTCGCCGGGTTTGGAGCTATGTCTATCACGATTCTGGTTCCGCTTGTGTGCCTGGCTGCCATTGCCGGGGATAGTGTTAACTACACTATCGGGCATCGCTTGGGCCGCCGGTTTTTGGAGCGACCGTGGGTACGGCGCTTTGTCCCCGCGCGATATGTCCTGCGTGCCGAACGCTTTTTCGAGAAGCATGGGGCAAAAACGATTGTCATGGCACGTTTTGTTCCCATTGTTCGTACGCTTGTTCCATTTCTTGCCGGCGTCGCCAACATGCCTCGCACAACCTTTTTTACCTATAACATCATTGGAGGTGTGACGTGGGTGAGTACCTTTACCCTGATCGGGTATTTCTTTGGTAGAACCGCTTTTGTCCAGAATCATTTTTCCGCCATCGTCCTTGCTATTATCGTTCTCTCCCTTATTCCCTTCCTTCTCGAACTCCTCCGCCGCGATCCATAACCCTAATCTTATGTCTCTCCATGCTCCACGCGCTGTTCTTATCGATGTCATCTCTCCCCAGATGACGGAACGTGATGCGTCCCGCCGTCTTCATGAACTCGAATCCCTCACGCACACCTATGGCGGCATTACGGTTGTAAAACTCATTCAACGCCGAGCGACTCCAGACTATAAAACCTATATTGGTTCAGGAAAGCTGGAAGAAGCGCTCGAGCTCATGAAGCAAGAACGAGCGGAGTTACTTATCGTGAATAATCTTCTGAAAACCAAACAGATGTTTGAGCTGGAAACTCGCTTACGCACCGCGAGCAGAGGTGAAAAACGGTTTTGGCGCGTGTGGGATCGGGTTGATCTTATTCTTCATATCTTCGAAAAACACGCAAAGACCCAGGAAGCAAAACTACAGATCGACTTGGCCGCTATCCATCACATGGGTCCTCGTATTTTTGGAATGAGTTCAGAGCTTGGTCGTACAATGGGTGGTGTTGGCGGACGTGGTGGACAGGGCGAAACCAACACGGAACTCATGAAACGACACTTGGCTGCCCAAGAAGATCGCATTAAACGCGACCTGGAAAAATGCCGAACCATGCGCGACCTCCACCGCACCCGACGAGAACGGCTCGGGTTTAAAACCGTCTCGTTGGTTGGGTATACGAATGCAGGTAAATCGTCTTTACTTAACGCGCTCACACGAAAGGGCGCGTATGTTGCGGACGCTCTCTTTGCTACGTTGGATACCCGGGTTGGGCGCGTATTTTTGCCGGATCCTCATGCACAACCGTTTCCCGATGGGCGTCTTTCTCCTCCGAAAGAAGTCTTAGTATCTGATACCATCGGATTTATTCAGGATCTTCCTCCGCAGCTCATCGAGGCCTTCCGTTCAACGCTCGATGAAACGGTCGAAGCAGACCTCCTTCTCCATGTCGTCGACGTGGGTGACCCATTTTTAAAAGAAAAAATTGTGGAGGTGGAAACGGTTTTGCAAGAACTTCACGTACTGGATACTCCCCGACTCATGGTGTTCAACAAAATTGATAGTGTAAAACGTCTCCCGCGCGCCACCCTCACAAAAATGTATAAAGCATTCACCCCCTGCTTCGTCTCCTGTGCATCAGGAGAAGGGCTGGATGCACTCAAAACAACGCTCGCCAAGCGCCTATTTCTATGACAGTCGACCTGTCTCGTTCGCAGGATCCGCGATTACTAGCCAGCGCAGAGTACGTCGTCCAAGCTTTTCCTTTTGCACGTGTACTCGCTGTCGGCGGATGCGTGCGGGATGCTCTCTTAGGAGTTCCTTCGCATGACATGGACCTCGAGGTGCACGGCGTCTCACTAGGTGAACTTGAGCATGTATTGCATGAGCTTTTTCCACACCAGGTTAATGAAGTTGGTAAAGCATTTCATGTCTTTAAAGTCGCGTTAGACGATGGCCTAGAGCTTGACGTAGCCCTCCCCCGCCGTGAATCCATGTACGGCGCCCATCGACGAGACTTCTCCGTGGAAAGCGACGACTCCGTCTCTTTGGAAGAAGCGTTGCAGCGACGCGATTTCACCATCAATTCTATGGCCGTAGACCTGGTGACCGGGGAGCTTGTTGACCCGTTTGGAGGAAAAGAAGATCTTGAACAACGCATCTTGCGCGCCACGCACACGGAACGCTTCCAAGACGACGAGTTACGTGTCTATCGTGGCGTACAGTTTGCGGCG
>CAZJEZ010000046.1:0-3668 GCA_964545235.1 uncultured Gammaproteobacteria bacterium | reverse complement strand
CACGTACGCTGGACCTTATGCGGACAATGGTCGCGCGTGGTGACCTTGAAAAACTTCCCCCGGAGCGAGTCACGGAAGAGTTTAAGAAGCTCTTCCTCCGATCCCCTCGCCCATCTCTTGGACTCGAGCTCATGCGTGATCTTGGTATGGTTGAGCGACTCTATCCAGAACTACACGCGCTTATCGATGTACCGCAAGAACCAGAATGGCATCCCGAAGGAGACGTATGGATTCATACAGGCATGGTTGTCGATGAGGCGGCGAAGCTTGCTCGCGTGCACGCCGATACGCTCACGGAACATGAACGGCTACAGCTTATCATTGGAGCTCTCTGTCATGATTTCGGAAAACCCTCGACCACGCATCGTGCCCTCAAAGACGGAATTATGCGTTGGCGCTCGCTTGGCCACGAAGAGGCCGGCGTGGACCCAGCCCGAACGTTTCTCTCGCGGTTTGCGTTCGGGAACGATAGTGAGCACGCAGCCGTCGCTATCACACGAGATCATCTCAAGCCGCATGCCCTGTACCTCGCACGTGAAAAAGGTGCCCTCACGGATCTCCAGTATACAAACGCTGTACGGAAGCTTGTTCGCAAAATCCACCCTCTTTCTTGGCGCGTCTTTTTGTATGCCGCCGAAGCCGATAGCCGCGGACGCGGAACGCCCGATGCACAAACAAAACCCTTTTCCTCCGGCCTTCTCTTTGAAGAAGCCGTGCGTGTAGGCCGTTTTGATCAAGAAGCAACAAAAACGCTCATCACGGGCGAGGACGTTTTGGTGCATGGCGTGGCACCAGGTCCAGAGGTCGGTGCGTATATTCAAGCCATTGAACACCTCCGTGACGAAGGCGAGATCACGACTCATGAAGAAGGACTTACACGACTCGCTCAGATGATCAATACCCGGACATAACCGATCAGACACACAATACCCTCTGACAATGAGCGGACTCGGGAGCTGAATGGAATCCTCCTCACGCAACGCTTGTTCGGAAGCCTGATGGATCACCTAATCGAAATCAAAACCGTATGGGTACGAGATGAGTCCAATCCCCGTCCAGACGCACAGGTGCCCCACGGAACGTCACCAATATTCGTGGCTCATCCGCTCGCCGAAACGCAACGCACCCAATCAAGCGGTGTACTGATACAAAAAATCCAAAGATCCTAGGAGGTAGGATATCCCACGGGGACACCAGTCCCTTCCTTGCGCGACTCATCCACGTACGAACCAAAACGCTCACATCAAAGATGAGAGCGAGCACCGGCATACACCCAACGAATACGTCTTTTATCTTTGTGTATGCCTTGGTTTCACATGATGCTTGCTCCATTGTCGCGCCACCTCATCAATGTCTTTTTTACTTACCACTGGCACACCGACAGGACATTCATTTTTCGCATGCGCGCTTGCAGCGTGCAACACTCCCAAGTGCGTGGCGTGATGCAGCTTTCCGGCTTCAATAGACACCTTTGCGCACGCCTCATCAATGACATCAAACGCCTTGTCTGGCAAAAAACGATCTTTAATGATCCGCATGGACGCATCCACCGCTTCTTTTAGGACCTGATCCGGAATACAGACGCCGTGAAAATCTTCGTAGGTTGTTTTGACGCCTCGTAAAATATCAATCGCTTGATTGCGAGATGGCTCTTCAACCAATACTGGCTGAAATCGACGATCAATGGCGGCATCTGGCTTCAAGTACTGTTCATATTCGCTGTACGTTGTCGCCCCAATTACTTGAAGGTCTCCTCGAGACAGGGCCGGCTTCAAGACGTCCGCCATATCAAGAGACCCTTCCGAACCTCGCGCCTGTTCAATCATGTGGATCTCATCAATGAACAGAATATACTCGCGCGAATGCTCTTCCAAGGACGTGAGCAGTCGGCGCAAACGACCTTCAAGTTCCCCTCGCATCTTTGTGCCGGCCATAAGATCACCTAAATTCAACACGAGCAACTTTTTGTTGTAAAACGCCTTTGGAACTTCTTTTGCAGCGATGCGCTGAGCAAGCGCCTCGACCACCGCCGTCTTCCCGACGCCCGGTTCACCAAGCAACAATGGATTATTTTTTGATTTACGCGCAATAACATGAATCACGCGCTCAACAACCGTGTCCATACCCACGATCGGATCTAAGCGTCCTTTTTTTGCCTCCTGCACCAGATCCAGCATAAAGTCCCCTGACTCCTGCATGGAATCTTTCAGCTCCGTCTCGCGAGCTCGTCGCCAATAGAGTGCCGCCCCAAACGCGACCAAGATGGAAAAGACAGCGATTTGCCCAAAAAGCATGGTTATTTCATGTACTCGCTTGGTGCTGGCTGGTATCCGGCTGGTTGATGGTCAGGGAGCGCATACCCTTCGCCTGAGGGGTACTTCTGGAGCAACCGATTCGCGTCAAAGTTATTTCCACGATTAAATTTTGTCTGAAATGAATAGTACCCAAACGCCGCCGCCGTAGCCAAACTTGCACCGACGATGAGTCCTGCAACGATCGTTTGCGTTTTTGTAGAGGTCGACGTAGACGTCTGTGAGCGTGTTGGCATAGAAAGAAAAGGAATAACTTTTTTGATTCTATCACAGTCCGTGTCTTCGACCAAAAGATTTTATTTAATGCCAAATGTCGCTTCAATCGTTACGAGCACGGTTTTTCGAATGGAAGACGCGTTAGGCTAAGTTAAAGATACAAAAAATCACCCTTAGATACCGGGTGATACAGTCAGATATCCTCCCGCGTCGTGTACCAAGAGAGCGTATTCCGTAGATCCCTGATACGACCCATCGATCGTTACGACTCGCGAAGCGTGCCGAGCTCCCAAAGACAACGTCTCCCGATTGACCGGCGTGTCCGTGTAATCATACCACCAGAACGGCGGACGGATTTCTCGCAGCACGAGGACTACTGGCGGATAGGGCCGCAGATACCCCTCACCCGTGTCCGGATCTTCGGAAGGGTGTAGAAACATCGGCGCCAGCAGCGGTCTTATTCCATGTCTTTCATCTGAACTCATCGTGTCTCCTGTTCACATTTTTATCAGATTCCACGTGACCCATCAAGACTCCATAAACACAAAACCCCACGATTTCTCGTGAGGTTCTCTGTCCGGCAGCGGGCTACTTTCCCAGGACCGGGTTGGGTCCAAGTATCATCACTGCTGATAAGCTTAACTTCCGTGTTCGGGATGGGAACGGGTGTGACCTTATCGCTTGGGCTACCGGTTCTTTCACGTAACTCATTACGTCCAAGAATCGATATCCCAATTTCGCTTGATCTGAAACTCTTATGTGCAAGACATTTACGCGTCACGCATACACAATTGTATAGAATTTACTCCACGACACATCCGAATAGTCATCCGGATGGCCATAGCAACGGACGATTAGTATGGCTCCGCTCAAAGCCTTTCGGCTCGTACACGTACCACCTATCAACCTCCTTATCTCGGAGGGTCCTTACTGAATGTTAATCTTGAGGACGGCTTCACGCTTAGATGCTTTCAGCGTTTATCCGTTCTAGACGTAGCTACCCAGCGGTGCCCTTGGTAGGACAGCTGGCACACTAGAGGTCTATGATTCCCGGTCCTCTCGTACTAAGGAATCGCCCTCTCAACATTCCACGCGCACAGTAGACAGGAGACCGAACTGTCTCACGACGTTCTGAACCCA
>CAZJEZ010000045.1:1292-6533 GCA_964545235.1 uncultured Gammaproteobacteria bacterium | reverse complement strand
ATGGGTCGATTGGGCTGGCTGCATCGACGTGTATTCGCTTCGGCGCATGTCGTGCAGGCGATTAGCCGGTTTTTGGCGGAATGGTCGGTGAAGATGCGGTTTTCCGGCGCTCCCAAGGTAATCCCGAACGGTGTTGATATTCCTCGGTTTACACGTGCTCTTTCAGCGGAGGAGCGATCGACGATCCGCGCGTCCTTTGGTTTTCAAGAATCTGACGTTGTTTTAATCACGACATCTCGTTTGTCTTTAAAAAATGGAGTAGACGATATTATTCGTTCGCTCACATTGCTTCCGGCACATGTCAAAGCGTTGATTGTTGGTGATGGAGAGGATCGAACAAAGTTGGAGTCTTTGACAAAACAGCGTCAGTTAGAGGATCGCGTTGTGTTTGCGGGATTGCGTTCGCACGAAGAGATCCCGCGTTTGTTGCGTGCGTCGGATATGTTTATTCGTCCTTCGCTATCGGAAGGGTTGGGCATTTCCTTTTTAGAAGCCATGGTATCCGGATTGCCTACCATTGGGACGCCGGTTGGGGGGATCCCGGATTTTCTTACGGATGGGGAGACGGGGTTTATGTGCCAACCACACGATCCAGAATCTATTGCCCATACTGTTCAGCGAGTGTTATCGGATACGGATCTCCGTACGCGTGTTGCTCAGCAGGGTGTTGAATTAGTTCAACGTGAATATCACTGGACGGGTATCGCTGAACGTATACACGCGATACTTACCACGCTCGATGCATAACATGCGCATTCTTCTTGCAACAGGTATTTATCCTCCTGAACTCGGCGGACCGGCGACCTATTCACGCGCGTTTGCTCGAGCTCTTATTCGCGAGGGACATGAGGTTGTGGTTGTGACGTATGGAGAATCTTTCGTTTCTACGGACCTTGCGTTAAAAGAGGCATTCCCCGTTGAACGTGTATCTCGCGCAGGAGGTCCTGTCGTTCGGTATATGCGTTTTTTCCTTCACACGTGGTCCTTGTTGCAGGGCGTGGACCTTGCGTACGTGCAAGGAGCTGTATCCGAAGGATTACCCACGACGCTTGCCGCACGCCTACGGGGTATTCCTACGATTATGCGCGTGCCTGGCGATTACGCTTGGGAAATGGCGTCCAGCCGAGGATCCCGCGAATCATTGGATGAGTTCATCGAACACCGGCATATGGGGCTGATTCGATTCTATGAATGGGTAGAGCGGTGGACGGCGCGTTCCGCGCGCTACGTGATCACGCCAAGTGCCTATCTGCAAACGATTGCGCGTCGTTGGGGAGTCGCCGAAGGTCGTATTCGGGTGATCTTGAATGCGGTTGCTTCATTTACTCTTCCCGCTGATCGTGAAGAGGTTCGTCGTCGGTTGGGTGTGAAGCAGGGTGACGTGGTGTGTCTTGCTGTTGGGCGAGCCGTTCCCTGGAAGGGTGTCGATGCGATCATTGAGTGGTGGGATCGTGTACCGAGTCGGTGCATGCTTATTGTGGCGGGGGAGGGTCCGGAGCTTGCTCGTTGGAAGAAGCTCGCGGAACAGCGCCCCCAGGCGCGCATTCGTTTTGTTGGAGCTTTACCGTTTCAAGAGGTTGTTGCGTGGTATGGGGCCTGTGATGTTGTTCTTCTTCACTCCGGATACGAAGGGTATCCGCATGTGATCGCCGAGGCGGCGTCGCACGGCATTCCTTGCCTAGTGAGTGATCGCGGCGGGAATCCGGAAACGCGCACACAGTTTGGAGATAGTGTCACCGTCCTTCCGTATCAAAACGCTGACGCTTGGATCACGGCGATCACGTCTCTTTCGCAACGATCTTCTGTGCTTGTATCGCGTGAAACGGTCCCGGTCTGGACTCATGAGCAGATGACACGCGCTGTTCTCGATCTTTTTTCTCTATGCGTATCGTAAGCATCACGATGGATGCAAACATCGCGAATCGTGCCAGTGCTTCGTTCGCTCGACAGAAGGCGTACATGGAGGGGCATGATGTTCGATACGTGTTTCTTGCTCATCCAAGCAAGGGAAAAGCGCGCCTCTTTGCGGAGGCGCTCATTGAAGCGTTTCGTATTCGTGGTGTGGATTTGGTGACGGCGCAGGATCCGTTTTTCTCTGGATGGATTGGGTATATGATTGCCCGCCGCACGGGGGCGGGTCTTCAGATTCAGGACCATAGTGCTTGTTTTGCCCGGCGGCCGTTTGGATGGAAGGAGAGGGTGTTGCGTGGGCCGGCTATGTGGCTTGTACGTCGTGCGGATCGGGTTCGCACGGTGAGCGTGCGTGGACAAGAGGCGTTGGTACGTGTGGGTGTCCCGGCATCCCGGATCGATGTTATTCCGATTCTTACTCCGCCTCCTGTGTTTAGAGCGCATGCGGTGCGCCCACCAGCTACAACCGGAGTATATGCGGTGCTTTGCGTGGCCCGGCTTGAAGCGGAAAAGGGGGTCGATGTGCTTCTGCGCGCATTCGCAATGGTTGTTGCTGAGCATCCTTCTGTGCGACTTCGGATCGCGGGAGATGGATCGAAACGTCGAATGCTTGAGGATCTTGTGAAGCGGCTTTCTCTTGGCGCGTCTGTCGAGTTTCTTGGGACGGTGAAGGATGTCTCTGGGCTGTATACGTCATCCGATATCTATGTTCAGCCATCGTATTTTGAAGGGTGGGGAATGGCTGTCTGTGAAGCTGCTGCTGCTGGGCTTCCTATTGTGATGACGGATACCGGGTGTGCCGGAGAGGTCGTCTTTGATAGGATGAATGGATGTATTGTGCGAGCGGGTAACGCATCTGTGCTCGCCGATGCTCTTCGGGAGCTCGTGCGCGATCCTCTTCGGGCGCAACGAATGGGGCACGCGTCTGTCGAATGCATGCGCGCTTGCCTGAAACGATATCCTGATTCCGTGCAGAGCGTGCGCATGAGCTTTGAGCGCGCAATTGCAAACTCGCAGGGACACAGCTAAGATGATTTGAGTCTATGAAGGAATGTGTCTTGGTCGCCGGGGCGCGTCCAAATTTCATGAAAATCGCGCCCCTGATGCGTGCGCTCCAAGCACGGGGTGTCGTCACGTGTCTTGTGCATACGGGACAGCATTACGATGCAAAGATGTCTGACATCTTTTTTTCGGAACTACGCATTCCTGAACCGGATGTACACTTGGGGGTTGGATCAGGAGCTCGAGTTGATCAAACGCGAGCTATTGCCCATGGGCTTGGTGATGTGCTGCGTCAGCGTCGAGTTGATGCGATTGTTGTCGTTGGCGATGTAACGTCCACTGTGGGCGGCGCGATTGCGGGCGTACTTGCCGGCGTTCCTGTTATCCATATCGAGGCCGGCTTACGGAGCTTTCATCTTGGGATGCCGGAAGAAGTGAATCGTATCCTTGTTGACCATTACTCTGATCGTCTTTTTACAACGGAACCGATCGCAGCGAACCATTTACAAGCGGAAGGCATTGATCCTGCCAAGATTCACTATGTGGGTAATGTCATGATTGATACCTTGCGAACGCATGAGGCCGAAGCTGATGCGCGAGAGATTGTAGCCTCCTTGGGCCTTAGCCCAAAAACCTACGGACTTTTGACGCTGCATCGTCCTGATACGGTTGATCACAAAGAGGTGTTTTGCGATGTGTGGGAGACGCTTACGCGCGTTAGTGAACAGTATCCGTTGGTGATGCCGATGCACC
This sequence comes from uncultured Gammaproteobacteria bacterium, assembly GCA_964545235.1. GTDB lineage: Bacteria > Patescibacteriota > Patescibacteriia > 2-12-FULL-60-25 > 2-12-FULL-60-25 > CAZJEZ01. The sequence continues at coordinate 2,867 of CAZJEZ010000045.1, read as the reverse complement.
ATCGTACGCGGGCTCGTATGCAGCAGTTTGGGATACAGGTTCCAGCTACCATTCGGCTCATTGAACCGCTCGGATATTTGGATGTACTTCAGCTCATGAAGCGGGCGGCTCTTGTGCTTACGGATTCAGGGGGTATTCAGGAAGAAACGACGGCGCTTGGTGTGCCCTGTTTAACCCTTCGTCGAGAGACCGAACGTCCGATTACGATTGACGAAGGAACGAATGAGCTATTAGGGGTGGATCGCGAGCGGATTTTGGATGCGGTGGATCGTGTGCGGCGAGGGGTATGGAAACGGGGCCGTATTCCGGATCTTTGGGATGGGCATGCGGCAGAACGTATTGCTGATATCCTTCTTGGCCTATGAAGCTTTTGTTTGTTACGCCGAATATTGACGAGACGCATGATGATCTCGCGTTTGCCGCGTTATGGGCACGTGCGTTTTCGGAGGCGGACTACGATGTAGAAGTTGTGTGTCTCCGTAAGGGAAAGCATGCACTTCCGTTTCCTGTTTATTCCTTAGGCAAGGAGCGAGGGTCGTCGAACTGGGTGTGTTTTCTTCGTTTTTGGTGGCACCTGCTTACGCACAGATACGATCGCGTCTTTGTGCATATGAGTGCGCCGCTTCTGGCTGCGGGATCGCTGATTTGGTGGTTGCGAGGTACGCCGGTGTATATGTGGTACACGCACTACACGCTTCCGTGGACATTGCGTATCGGGAGTTGTGTGGTGAAGCGTTTTTTTGCGGCTACAAAGGAAAGTCTACCGCACTTCGATGGAGACCCTCGGAAGATTGTTACGGGACATGGTATCGATACCGCATTTTGGGAGGCGGCGCCACCCGTTGCTGTTGAGGATCGGGTTCCGGCGACACAGTTATTGGCGGTTCATCGTATTTCTAGATCTAAACGTCTTGATCTCGTGATTCGCGCGCTCGCACTTTTGCCTGAGTCCTACACGCTCACGCATTATGGGCGTCCCATGGGTCCCGAGGATGACGTGCGGTACGAACGCGAGCTGCATGTATTGGTGCAGGAACTTGGATTGGGTGCACGTGTGCGTTTTATGGGGTCCGTACCGGGTCCCGAAGTGCGCACTATCCTTCCTCGCTATCAGACCTTTGTGAATCTCGTTCCACAAACGATTGATAAAAGTGTTTTGGAAGCAATGTATTGCGGACTCACGCCCGTCATTGGACGTGGTCAGGCAGAAGCGATTGGTTTTCCCGAATACCCGGCAGACGATACTCCTGCACGTATCGCCGAGCACATCCGCTACATGCGACATTGGAGTCAGCGGGATTTGCAGGCGCTTGTGCGAGAACGTCATGGATTAGCGCGTTTGGTTGGTGTGCTTTCCGAGTTTATTCGTCCTGCTCGTTAGTATGTGTGGTATCAATGGGTTCACGTTTCGCGATCCAGCGCTCCTGCGTGCCATGCATGTCGCCACGCACCACCGTGGCCCTGATGACGAGGGGTTTTTTGAGACAGACCAAGTATCGCTTGCACACAACCGTCTCTCTATTCTCGACCTCTCTTCGGCGGCGCGTCAGCCGATGACATCATTTTCCGGACGGT
>CAZJEZ010000045.1:0-1282 GCA_964545235.1 uncultured Gammaproteobacteria bacterium | reverse complement strand
TAATGGAGAGATTTATAATTTTCAGGAGGTGCGTGCCGCGCTCGGTTCACGAACGTATGCTACCACGGGTGACACGGAGGTGCTTCTTCAGGCGTGGGAAACGTGGGGAGAAGCCTGTCTCCCAAAGCTTAACGGTATTTTTGCATTTGCGATCTGGGACCGTGATACCGAGACGCTCACCCTTGTGCGGGATCCGCTTGGCGTGAAGCCGTTGTACTATTCTGTGCGTGATTCTCGTCTTATCTTTTCTTCCGAAGTTAAAGGGTTGTTGCCTTGCTTATCTGAACGCAGACTCGATATTGCCTCATTTAATCTCTTTGCACGCATGCTGTACGTGCCGGGTTCCGGGACGATGTTCGCAGGTGTACAAAAGCTCGTGCCTGGTCATCTTTTACGATATACGCGAGGCACGGTAACGGAACACGCGTGGACATCGATTCAAGAGGGGGAGTATATCCGGGATGAGCGTGAGGCGCGCGCTCTGCTTCGTGAAACGGCCTTTGCGAGTGTACGTAGACAGCTTGTCTCTGATCGTCCGGTCGGAGTGTTTCTTTCGGGAGGAATTGATTCAACGGCTATTCTTGGTATGGCGAGTCGCGAAATGGGCTCGTCGATTAAGACGTTTTCCGTTGGCTATACCGCTACAGAAGAGGAGGAAAAATACAATCGCGATTTTCGTCTTGCGGAACAAACCGCCCGCTTGTATGGATGTGACCATCATCCGATACGAATTTCTGGAGCCGATGTAGCTGATTGCTTTGAGCGCGTCGTTCAGCAAATGGATGATCCTGTATCCAATCATATTCAGCCGTCGACATATCTGCTAGCGCGCGAAACGCAAGCGCACGTAACGGTTGTGCTTGGGGGTGATGGAGGAGATGAGTTGTTTGGTGGGTATGAACGATACTGGCTCGCCCGGACAATCGACCGCGTGCGACGCATCCCGCTTGCTTCACGTCTCCATTCAAAGCTTGCCTTGCCGCATGGGGCGGAGCGCTACCTTTCTTTTTTTGCTCAAAAAGAAGCGCTCATCGGGCGTTGGCTTCGTCCGGAGTGGAGCGATCCTTCGGTTACGGCACAGCGCTTCTTGCCGTATTTTACGCCTACGTGGCGTGACGCCACGAACCAGTTCATGGCGACAGATTTGCAGACATGGCTTCCAGATGAGTCTCTTATTCGTTCCGATAAACTCACAATGGCGTTTGGCCTCGAGCAACGCGTTCCATTGCTAGATCTTGAGCTCGTTCGGCTCGCTCAACAAATTCCTTCACGGTTTAAGCAT
>CAZJEZ010000044.1:0-6575 GCA_964545235.1 uncultured Gammaproteobacteria bacterium | reverse complement strand
CTCATTTTCCGATAACTCTAACCGCCCCTTCTGTAAAGATGGAGTGACTAAAGCAGGATTAACCTCCCTGACCTTAACAAAGGAATCGATGTCCTCTACATATAGCCTAGCCTCTGTGGGCATGAATGGGTATCTCTGAGTGCGTTCATCAAGCACGGCTCGAAGCGCCTGAAGATGAAGCTGTATATCATTACACAACATGTACCACTCATGGTCCTCTATATAACGGGACGCGGATGGAACGGCGTGAGGTCTTATAAACTCAAACCTTTCAAGCTCTGTTGGAAAAATCAAATCTATGACAGAGGCGGTTGCTCGAAACCAATCATCTAGCCAGCCTCGTTGAGTAGATGTATCAGCCCGTGGGTTCCAAGTTACGCTCTTCTTTTTCTGCATCCGATCATTCTCACATCTAAGCAACAGCCTATAGCCATCTGTAAGCTGTATCCGTAAGAGTTCTTCCGCAGTATTTTTTGAAACTTTTAGCTTCATGGCTCCTATATCCTTAAGGTATTGCATGAAGGAGTCAATGCACAACCATCCGAACAACCGGCGCGGAACTCGACCTCTCAATCAGATGACACACTAGTGACATTGGTTAGTTAATTTATGATTTCGTTTGATCGTTTAGGATAAGAACGGCGGTCTCTTTTCTTGGCCAATACATTGATCTTTTCATCTCTTTCTCACTCCCTCTTGTTCCTTGTTACTCCCCTCTCGACCGGTTCGATCTCCGCCGGTCCCACCAAACACAACATCCTCCTAAAATGGAGGATGTTGTGTTTGATCGTAAAGGAATGTGCGTATTAAACTTGAAAAGCTATAGTAGAAAATAAGCGAGGGTGCGCCGATCATCTGCGCTTGACCCGGTGAGAGCTGAGCCTGCTACTATTTTCGGAGCTCATCGATTATGCGATTGGAGTCGTTGATAAACTCTTTAAAAAAATCTGCGTCAATGCTGTATAGACGTTTCTTGTTTTTTACGAACAGATGTCCTTGCTCTTGTTTTCCAGAGTCAATGACCACATGCTGAAGAACTAGCTTGTGGCAAAGCGCATTTCTTTTTTTATTAATATCACACAATCTTTTCTTTACGTCCGAAGTGATACTTGATTGGATGAGATTGATTTTTTGACCCAACGTAACATCTTCTGCAAGCTTGGGCACTATTTTACCAAACTTTTGCTCAATCACATCTTCAAGTAGCGTAACATAGGCGATACATCGTCCAAACTCTTTCAGCAAGTCACTGTCTTTTTCTATTGGCAAGCTCCTCATAAATCAGCTATAGCTACGCTGTTGGTGAACATGAGAGTTCTGATTGTGAATCAAAATCAGTTGTACAAACATATAGAACATAAACCATCTTGAATCTTGTACAAAAATAATATATAGAAACCGACCAGAATATCAAAAATATTTGTAATAAGATGTCGACAAACTTTTTGATAGAGATAATAAAACATATGAAACTCCGATAACTATCAAGGAGAAGATAACGTCATCCTCCCGACCCTATCTCGTCGTGACGCTCTTCGCGAGATTTCGTGGTTGATCCGGGTTATATCCGCGAGCGACACTCATGTAGTACGCGAGCAATTGGAGCGGGACGACCGAGAGCAGGGCCCACACGGCTTCCGGCATGTCCGGAACCGTAATCACATCCCCCAGCCCACGGTACAACGACTCTCCATCCTTTGTGGTTATAACTAAGATACGTCCACCTCGCGAGCGCACTTTATGCAAAGCGAGTTCGGTTGGATCCTGTGTCCCGCGAGCCGGGCAAATAGCTACAACAAGATGATGCGGGTCAACCAGAGCCAATGGGCCATGTTTCAGCTCCCCCGAAGGATACGCGCTCGCCGGAAGATAGGTGATTTCTTTAAACTTCAACGCTCCTTCCATGGCGATCGGGTACAGCATGCCATGCCCAATAAACGATGCGCTCGTCACATCCGCGTACGCGCTCGCTAGCTTTTCTATCTCAGGACGTCGATCCAAGAGTTTAAAAAGTCGTGCGGACAGTTTTTCCAATCCGACTCGAGTCATCGCCGCCCGCTCTTTTCCCTCCGCGTTTCCGCGTATTTCAATACCTCGTAAAACCATATCGAGTAACACGAGCGACTGCGAGAGAAATGCCTTTGTCGAGGCGACCGCTGTTTCCACACCAGCTTTTGTGTAGATGGTTTTTTGAACAACATGCGTTAGATCCGAATTCGGAACATTCACAACCCCAATCACCTGATTCGCACCTGGAAACCGTGCCACGGCATCAAGCGTATCGATCGTTGTTCCAGACTGCGAAACCGCAATCACGCTCACGTTCTTGGGTTCTTGTACGTATTCAAATGGCACTTCCGTCGAAATACAGGTCATGATTCGTCCTTCATACCCAAGCGCTTTTGCGCAGGCGCGTGCAAAGCAGCCCGTGTGGTACGCACTTCCGCATCCAAGCATAATCGTCTCTTCCTCCGGAAGCGGAACGCCTTGTTCTTTGGCTGCTTCGTATGTTTCTTTTGCTACGCGAGGCTGCTGCAACATCTCCTTCATCATGAAATGCGGCTGACCTTCTTTTTCAGGCGTTTCAATATCTGTTGAGAGCGTTTCGCGTGTTAGCTCCCGTTCATCGCCGAGCGAGTCAAAGCAGATAACCCCCTGTTGCGTCGCACAAGCAATCCATCCATCAGGAAGACGAGCGAACGAGCGCGTCCACTTTGCAAAAGCGCACGGATCAGATGCGAAAAAAAGTTCTCCATTCCCAAAACCGATACACAAGGGATTGATATGGCGTACCGCCATGATCATGTCCGGATGTTTTGCATCGATACCCAAAATAGCGTAGGTCCCCTCAATCTGCGAAACAGCCAAACGAAACCCCGTATACCCTCCTCCGCACTCTTCCAGCAGATGAGCAAAGGATTCCGAGTCTGTTTGAGACGCGAACCGGTGACCACGGGGCTCAAGGCTCGTGCGGATCTTGTCCGCGTTTGCGATCGTCCCGTTGTGAACAATGACAAACCGATTTGTACAGTCTGGGTGAGGGTGTGCATTCTTTGGATCGTGAGGATCGCCGTGCGTCGCCCAACGTGTATGCCCGATACCGATTGTGGCCGCGACCACGTCTTTTGTTAATCGTTCAAGCGCGTCGATATCACCGACGGTGCGGTGAATATGGAGTCCTTCGTTGGCTATCGCAAACCCAGCAGCATCATATCCGCGATACTGTTGCGCACGAAGACCCGCAAGAATCACGTCTCGAGCTGAACGCGTGCCAAGATACCCTACAACGCCGCACATAGATTTCTGTTGTATCAAACGGACGCGATACCAGCAACCAATTGACGCGTCGAAACGCGCCTTCTATTCTGAAACGAGCACCTTTCAGGAGGGTTTTCATGAAGACAATCCGGTTTCTGCACAACACCTTCTTCCCCATTTCGACCTGACGCCAAGCGGCGTCGAGTCGGGTGGTACGGGCAACGTCCACCTCACGCATTCGGACCAAACTGAACAAGGAGAAGGAACTCAATGAGTCCATTTCGCGCGTTCTACAAGCTCGTCCTTCCTAATCAACAAGAGGTGAACGACCAAGGCGACCTGGATGGCGCCACCGTCTACTGGGATCCGACGTACGGGATCGTCGTGTTCCATGACCCGGAAGCAGACGCCTACGAAGCCACGACCGTATACAGTGCGAGTCAGGCAGCCGAGCTGGCACGCCGACTGCCCCATGAAGACGAGGATCGTCTTGCGTTCGAAGCAAGGATCGCCGACTCTTCCCTGCCGCTCGAATCGTCCCAGCAAGCTCATGCCTTCTCGCCGGCAGTCAGTCGTATCATCGCGGGCGCTATCCATCTCGGAGACATGCGTCTCGACGAAAAGGGCGTCTATCAAAACAACCCCTATCAACTTACTTCACGCATCGGCGTCTTCTTCTTCAGGAAGGAGATCGCCCAGGAAGCGCCGTTCGCGTTCGTCTACGGACCATGCGCTGACGGCTCCGGGTACGCCACGTACCTCGTCCGGTCAATGCGACACCTCCACGCAGTCATGCATGGAACCAACTGGGACGCCCCCGCTTCACGAGAGGCCTTCAAACGCATCCGGCAAAGTTTGGTGTCCGTCCTCCCCAACAACCACCCGGATCCAGAGACGCACGCTTTCCCTGGGTCGCTCGGTCTCGTGCTCGGTGTTGGATTCGACACACTCGATTTCGAAGCTGATCGCGTTCGCCTCCAAGAAGATGTGGCGCGCTTCATGCAGGCACTCGTGCCGCACACCGCACCCAACTGATCACCTCCACCTTCTTGGTGGAGTTTTGCATCAGAGAACCTTACTCTTGGCGAGGAAGCGCGTTCACGATGCGTTGAACAAACGCCGTTCCATCGTCTGTTGGCAGAACGCGATGGGCGCGCTCTCCAATATGAAACCGCGTGATTTCGTCATCAAGCAGTTCTAGAAGCTTTGTTTTAAACTGTCTTTGGAATACGTCATCTTGTTTAAGAACCACACACCCTTCTTCTCGTGCAAACGCGTGCGCGTTCGCTTCTTGATGGGACTCTGGAATAGGAATCACGAGCGCAGGCAAAGCGCAGGCAGCGATTTCCGAAAGCGTTCCGAGTCCCGCGCGACACACGACGAGATCCGCAACCGCATATACATCACTCATATTTTCGATGAGTTCATAGACCTTGTAGCCTTTTGTCGCGCGCGATCGATGCGCCGATGACCCCTTCCCCACTCCCGTCGCATGAATCATTTGCGTATGCTCAAGAAGCTCGTCGAGAGACGCCCACACAGCTTCATTGAGCGCCTGCGCGCCCGTTCCTCCTCCAATGACAAGGGTGATGCGTTTGTGCGGATCCATCCCTAACCGAGCACAAGCCTCTGTCCGTTCCGGTAACCGACTTCGGCCCATGCGAGTCGGGGTAGGAATGCGTTCGGTTATCACGTCTTTTCCAAAGGGCGGAATGTCATACGCAAACGATGTTGTGACGGACACACATTTTTTGGCAATCAACTTGGTCGTGAGTCCGGGCGTGACATCGAGCTGATGTGTCAGGCAGGGCACGTGGCGTGCATACGCCGCCTGCACAACAGGCATGGCCGTAAATCCTCCAACGGACACAACCGCCAGAGGCTTGATGCGCTTCACGAGAAGATCGGCTGCTCGACGGGCCTGCATCCAGCGCCACGGAAACAGAAGCGTTTGTACCGAAACGTAGCGCGGAAGCTTCGCGACAGGAACTGTAAAAAAAGGAATGTTCGCCTCTTCAACCAGAGCACGCTCTGGACCGTCTGGCGTCCCCACCCACACAAGCCCAATATCGGGACGGACTTCTCGCAACTTACGCGCGACCGCAAGCAAGGGCGTGACCGGGCCAAGCGTCCCACCGCCAGCGAAGAGCACCGAATGATCAAGTGATTTCATAGAGCACGAATAGCCGTCCGCGTTGGAACGCGGGCCACAATTCCTATGGTAGTTAAGAGGACTGTCATCGCTGAACCTCCATGCGATAAAAATGGAAGCGTCACCCCCGTGATCGGCAATAACCCAGCCATAGATCCCATGTTTAAAAGAATCTGACAAGCGAGCCAAGCCGCGAGACCGCTCGCAAGATACATGCCGAATCGATCTTCCGAGGCACGAGCTCTCGCTAAACAGCGATGGAGGATGTATCCAAAAGCACACAGCAGGACCAGAACCATCACCCACCCAAGCTCTTCCGCATAAATAGCGATCAATGAGTCCGATTCGACTTCCGGCAAATACAGGAACTTTTGGCGTGAGCGCCCATACCCAAGCCCAAACCAACCACCGGAACCAATCGCGAGAAAGGCTTGGTTGATGTGATACCCAACTCCCTTTGGATCAAGTTCAGGATGCATGAAGGTCATGAAACGCGCCGCGCGATAGGGTGAATGCTTAATAAGAGCAAAGAGCGCCACCCCACCCGCTGCACACATTCCTAAAAACCACGAAACAGGCGCTCCCGATAAAAAATAGAGTGTCATAGCTGTTCCTACAATCACCGCCATACTCCCCGTATCCGGTTGGAGAATCAAGAGAAGTGCTACCGCCCCAACCGCCAACAGGAACGGAGCAAGACCTTGTGTTGGATTATGTGCGTCACTCCCTTTTCTCTCCCCCAACCAAGCTGACACGTAGAGAAGAAACGTGAGTTTCACGAGCTCCGATGGCTGAAACATGAACGAGGCGAGCCTGATCCACCCGCGCGCTCCATTGATTTCGGTCCCAACACCGGGCAAAAACACAAGCGTGAGGAGCACGACAGAGAGAATCAGCATGACCGAAGCGAGCTTCTTCCAAAGACGAAACGGCGTCACTAACGCAAGAAACATACCTAACACTCCAGGAATCACTCCCACAAGAATCTGATGCTTGAAGAAATAGTACTGGGAACCGAAACGCTGAATCCCCGTAGGCCCCGTTGCGGACAAAAGAATGATCAACCCAAACAGCGTCAAAGCAAGCGCCGCGACAACAAGAGGAACATCAAAGGACGCCAGCCAGGTTTGAAAAAACGGCCTACGAGAACGGGACGGCATGATCT
>CAZJEZ010000043.1:0-6820 GCA_964545235.1 uncultured Gammaproteobacteria bacterium | reverse complement strand
ACATCATCGTCCATAAGTAAACTTAACTTGTAGATACCGGGAGACAATCGCCCAAAAGAAAGCGTTTTCTGGAAGACCGGTCCCATCTTGCGATCGAAGATGCCGCTCGAACCGATGGCCTCGGTCGCGATAAGCTCTTCGCCACGCGTCAGTCGAAACGCAACAATATCCCCCCCACGCGAACGGTTCACCTCCTGAAGTGAAAAGGTGAAGGTCATCGCCTCCGACGTTGGAATAAATGAGATATCGTGCGACCCACGCAACGAAATGCGAGTGGTCCGAACGGGCGTCGGCGCATCTTGAAGGGCGGGAATGGTTGTTGTGCTGTACCACATCATCAGTCGATCAAAGGATGCTTCGACCAAATCCCGATCTGGACGGTCATCACGGACATACCCATGCACCCCTTGAACCGTTACTTCTCGCCATCCGCGCGAAAGCGCCTCGCTCCACGCCGGATGCATTTCAACAGCATACGGTTCAAGACTCCGCACGATCCCAAGCTCGACAAGGGGCTGACGGATCGGACGAACATCAAGTGCTACATCAACCGTATCAAACACCCCAGGAACACGGAGGCTCGCGTAGACAGGCTCGGCAATAATCCGTTGGCCCGTCCACCCTTCCGGCCATGCTCGCGGCTCATACGCGCGTTCGCCGGGAAGAAACCGATCCATCCATGGCGACGAACCATCAACAACAAAGCCAAGCGTCACCACCCCCGACAAAGGAAAACGTACCGAGATAAACCAGGCCACGGCCGCACACGCAGCAAGCCAAGGAATAGCGTAGGCGCAACGCGCTAACCAACGTGGAATCATCGGGGTCATAAGGAGCGTGTAGAAAGAGGCGTTGTGAGCCGATACAGCAGTTCACGTCCAAAAAAAGCTACCTCTTCTATAATAAACCCGTAACGCCCGTACGCGTCCAATTCCGCCTGCGAGAGGGGTCGGGAAAACAAGGCGATTGGCGTGCGCGTCGCGGATAAACGAGCGAGTTCAGCGATGGGTGGAATCGGAGATGCGACAGAAAACTGTGGAAAAAATACTTTGTCGGAGCGTTCCGAAACAACGACTGTCTGTGGATCCAAAAGGCGCCCAGCCTCGGAACGAACGTGTTCATATCGACGAAGCTCGACGCGCGTGCGAAGCAACGATTCATCGTCACGAAACAAGACTTGATACAGACCAAAACAACCCACGGCCAGAACGCCCAAAGAAAGCGCCGTCCGCCAACGAGGAATAGTGGTCGCCTGCACCACGCGCGCAACCAACAAGGCTAGCACACCCCCCAACGGAAGCGTGTACCGAATGAAGGAATTTCCAATCGCAATAGATCCTCCAATATGATCCGCGTATCTCCCCTGTCCGTAGACAAAAACGAGCGACGCCGCCGTCCAGGCACTCGCAATCAAGAGTCCATCGCGGCGATGCGCACGATACAACCAGACCCACGCAGCAACCCCCATGGCTACCCACGGAAACAACGGTCCAAAGAAAAACGCCCGGATATTCCACAGTACGTTCATGAGGTGAATACCAAACGGAAACACAGAGACCGCCACGGGAGCCGGGGCAATAAACAGGCTCCCCACCTCTACTCCACTTCGTACTGGATCTCGTAACCAGTAGCCGATCAATCCCCACCCGTCATACGTGCGAGACGCAAGCCACGCAAGCGGCAACCAAGCGCACGCGGCTCCAAACACATACAACACGAACCGACGCAGATGTTTCCGATCATGCCACGCCGCAAGTACCCACCATGGAAGAATCCAAAACAGTTCCACGGGACGAATAGCCACCGTGAGCCCAAGGAGAACTCCAACCAATACATCCCACACACGTCCGTGACGACGCCGCCCTTCAAACGAGGGTTGAGACAAAAACCACATGCCCCATACCACCCCGGTACACACGATCGCGTTCGGAAAAAACGGACGATTCGTGTAGAGCAACCACGCCGGACAGGTGGCGAATATCCACGTCCCGATCCAGGCCTCCAGCTCACCATAGCGACGGAGCAACCGATACAATGGATACAATCCGCTCAACGTAAGCAAGGCGGCAAACACACTCGTGAATGGAATACCCCCAAGCACGCGTGGAATAGACAAGACAAACGGCCATCCCAAAAACCCAACAGGCGCCTGATGCGCATCAACCGTGACATAGCTCCGCGGATGCAGCCACGGAAAAGCAAGCGCACGAGACTCATCCCCTCGAAACGAAGCGGATCGCCATACGGCTCGTGCCGCTTCGGCTGTCGCTGTTTCATCAGGTGAACCAAGAATGGACGTCCACGCACTAGGCAACACAAAGCTCACACAACTCACACAGACGAGCCCGATGCAAAACAACCGCTTCCAAAACATACATCCATCCTAACATCGGCGGCTCGTTCATGCTACCCTAAGACCATGAAACGCCTTTGTTGGATGTTCGTTCTTATGTGCGTCTGTCTGGGGTCCGTTCCCACGCCTAGCCAAGCCGCATTTGATCCCGCGTATATTCTTGATGATAGCGATATTTTTGGGCTCTCCGGCATGTCATTAAAGCGCGTCCAGGATCTCCTCGCTTCCAAAGGAACGCTAGGCACCTATCGAACCACCGATATCGATGGAAAAGACTATCTTGCCTCTGAAATCATCTGGCGTGTCGCAACCTCCTATAAAATCAATCCAAAATACCTTGTCGCCTTGCTCCAAAAAGAACAAAGCCTCGTCGAACACCCGGCACCGACCCAAAAACAATTTGATTGGGCCACCGGATACGGCGTGTGCGATAGCTGTTCAAAAGACGATCCTTCCATCCAGGGATTCAAAGGGTTTGCCAATCAAATTGAATGGGCAGCCAAACAACACCGCGAAAAGTATCTTCTTCAAATTTTAGGCAAAGGACAAACCATTGCCGGATACACATCCGGAAAACCGGCGCGCATCGACGGACAGCTCATCACGCCAGCAAACAATGCGACCGCCATGCTGTACAGCTATACCCCGCACATCCACGGGAACAAGAACCTCTGGAATATTTGGCAACGTTGGTTTTCATTGCGTTTTCCAGATGGAACCGCCATCGAGACCCTGCCTTCAAAATCACTCTACCTCATCACCCTTGGACAAAAACGGAAATTCACGAGCCGCGCCGTCGCTATGAGCATGGTCGATGCGGCAAAATTCATACAAGCCGGCGACAATGACCTCGATGCATACGCAACCGGTCCAGATATTCGTTTTCCAAACTTCACCCTCATCGAAACACCCTCACATAAACGCTATCTCCTTGCCAATGGAGAGAAACGGCTTATTGTGTCGAAAACCGCCTTTCAAAAGCTCGGCTTCAACGAAGATGAACTCATCGAAGCAACGGACGCCGATCTTGCTGACTTCCCTGCCGGAAAAGATCTCACTTCAAAAAGCCAATATCCAACAGGACAACTCGTGCGTGATCCAAAGAAACAAACCTGGTACATCGAAGACGGCGTACGCCACTTGATTCCGAATAGCGCTATCACTTCCCTCTACTTCAAACATCGTCCGGTAAAAACCATCACGGCTCAAAAACTGGCAACGTACTCCCTTGGAGACGCTCTTCGTCTTCATGACGGCGAACTCGTTCGGGCAAAATCGTCTCCAGCCGTGTACGTGATCGGCAATGGTAAAAAACATCCGTTTCCAAACGGAGATGTCTTTACGGAGTTGGGCTATTCCTGGCGAAACGTGGTCGTCCTGCCCGACGCCTACCTCGCAACATATCCCATGGGCGACTCTATTGAACCATATCGTATGCTCGCGGATGACGATGACACCTCTACAAGCTCGACCGTCCTTGCTACTATTCACTAAGTATGATCGTCTTTAGCGGGATTATTCCCCATTCTCCCATCTTGGCACCGTCGCTCGTTGGCGAACATGCCGAAGCGCTTGCGCGAACACAGCAAGCAATCCACGACTTCGAAGGAGCCTTATATGTCTCAAAGCCGGAAACAATCCTCCTCATCTCACCGCATGCGCATACATTTCCTGAGACCTTTTCCGGAAACGCATCCCCTTCACTTCACGTCGGATTAACGACGTTCGGAGATCACGGAACATCCCTCACATTAAAGAGCGATTTTCTTGTCTTAGATCGCATCCATCGATCTCTTCGCGAGAGCGAGGTTCCATTCCTTCTTGTGAGCGAACAGGAGCTCGACTACGGACTCAGCGTCCCCCTCATTCACCTCACACAACACCTTCCAAACGTCGCCCTCCTCCCCCTCTCCGTTTCACAAGCGGATGCACGTGCCCACGTGACGTATGGCCAGGCGCTCCATCAGGTTGTACAGTCAGAACAACGACGAATCGCCGTGATCGCTTCAGCAGATCTGGGACACCACGGCGCTCCCAATGCTCCTGCGAATCCGACGTCGAGCGCCGGGCAGTTCGACGCCCTCATCCGTGGCTGCGTTTCCAATATGGATCTAGAGGGCTTGCTTAAACTGTCAGACCCATTACTCACAGAAGCGAAGCAGTGCGGATACAAACCAATCGTCACCCTGCTGGCTCTTCTTGATGGCCTGCATGTCACGCCACGCGAGTTGTGCTACGAAGTCCCTCTCGGCGTCGGGCTCTTAACGAGCGTCTTCGATCTCTCGTAACAACTCATGCCGTTTGCTCGTGTTGTACCCCTTCGCCGTACGCCGCCCGGCGTCGACGCATTTGATTACCACATCCCGGAAGGAATGCTCTGTGTGCCGGGCATGTGTGTTATCGTCCCCTTTCGTTCCTCGCTGATTCCGGCGCTCGTACTCACCTGCTTGGAGACGAGCCCTTACGCGAAAAATGCCAAGTCGATTGCGAGCCCCTACGCAGATATCACCCTTCCTTCAGCATGCGTAGACCTCCTTCGTTTTGTCAGCGAACGAACGTTTTCTTCGTTACCCCTCGTCTTGTCTTCTTGGTTACGAACGCTTCCAAAACGCCCCGCATCGTTTCCATCGGTCACTAAAACAACAACATCCTGTTCTGTGGAAGCGCATTGGTCAGCACAACCATCTAACGAACTCATTGCTCGCACGCGCTTCCTTGTCGCCCACAAAAAACGCATCCTGCTGCTCACGCCCTGGCAAACACGCGTCGATCTGTACGCCCGCATCTTCCCCGAAGCGCAGACGCTCGACGGCCGTGTAAACGACGGTGACGCATTCCGTGCGTGGGCTTCCTGGCAAGCCTCTTCTTCAGGACTCCTCATCGCAACACGTCTTGGCGCCTGGCTCTCTCCCCTTGCTGATGTCGTCCTCCTAGACGAACCAGAAAATGATGATCATAAACAAGATGATCTTGCCCCACGCTACGATGCACGAAAAATGGTGTTTTGGGCATCACAGCACGCGCGCACATCCATCGAAAGCTTCGGCACGACACCATCCCTACACCTGTCGATTGATGCGCCCACGATTACCGTACCACTCACCTGTATCGAACGCCGTCCAAAAGGCGGGAGCCTGATTCCTTGCATTCAATCAGCCACCTTCTTGGCGTTAACGGAGCACGAAGGCCCCCGCGTGATCATCCATTCCATCCGTGGGATAAGCTCACGCCTACGCTGTCGCGAATGCGGACACGAACCCGTCTGTGAACGATGCGGGTTCGGGTTACGTGCCGAACCGCAACGAGCGCATTGCCCTCACTGTGCCTGGTCAGCCCCTCTTCCAGATACATGCGCCCGGTGCGGTGGGGTGGACCTCGGAAAATCCCTCCCGGGTATAGAGCGACTCCGCGCCGCCTGGGAAAAACACGCCCCCGAAATCCCCGTCGAATGGCGCGATAGCAGGAACGAATCAATCGACGCCCCTCTGCCAGTCGGCGCACTCGTCGTGGTGACAGATCCGTCATTGCTTGGCGGATTCAGTGAAGACGTGCGCCGACGTGAACGACTCGTCATCGCTTGGCGACGTCTTGCGGCCCGCGTGGCTGATGTTGGCGGCTCCCTCCTGATTCAAATCCCTCCACAAAACGCAGACGCCCCCGACATACGTTCCTCCTACGCATCATGGCTGACTACGGAGGGCTACGCCTCCTACCGAACACAAGAGCTAGCCGAACGACACACCTTTCAGTATCCGCCAACGCATCGCCTCATCAAATGCGTACTCGAAGGATCGGAAGAATCTGTGCGTCGCTGGATGGCGGGGGCACAAAAAACCGTTCCCGCCGAATGGCGTGGTCCATACCCCGTCGAGTTCCGTCCGCGCTCCCGTGCGCCACGCTTTGTTGTTCATGCTCTTTTTCCTCCACAAATCACCGAATCAGCTCTCGTGGAAACACTTACTCCCCTCAAGGGAAGTGCCTGGATTGACCTTGACCCAATCGCCTTTTTCCACTAATATATCTCGAAATTCTCCCATGACCCCCTTCGATATCGTCACGATTCCAACCACAACATTACGCGAGCCTTCGCGCGATGTTTCAGTTGCCGAAATCCAAACGCCTGAATTCCAAGCTTTTCTCGATCGGCTCGTTGTAACGATGTACGAAAAAGACGGCGTCGGCATCGCGGCTCCACAGGTTGGGAACAACATTCGAGCCATCGTCGTAAATGGCACCGGCACACCAGAGTGCTACATGAATGCGGAAATCATTAAATCTTCAAGCGCTATGGAAGAGAGCGAGGAAGGGTGTTTAAGCGTCCCAAAAACCTATGGCATCGTTCGCCGCCACAAAAAAATCACTGTACGCGCACTCAATCGTCATGGACGCCATGTCGAATTCGAAGTCAAAAATTTTCCAGGCATCGTCTTCCAGCATGAAATCGATCACACAAACGGCATTCTCTTT
>CAZJEZ010000042.1:4780-7247 GCA_964545235.1 uncultured Gammaproteobacteria bacterium | reverse complement strand
TGATCCTTTCATTTTTTTCACGTGTTCGATAGACTTGCCGCACTATGCAAGATGATTCCCTGAAAGCCCAGGTGCGTGAGTGGTGGAATGCAAACCCGTTTCAGTATCTGATCTCCCGTGAGGAGGAGGGCGGATGGGCCTTTTTTCGCAATGTAGACAGAAAGGTCATGAAGTGGATGTCGCCTTGGGCCCACACACGTTACCCGCTCCTTTCGAATCTTGTCGATTACCCTTCACTGAAAGGCAAGCGTGTGCTGGATATCGCGTGTGGTACCGGTTGGTCTACGGAGCAGTTTGTGCGAGCCGGGGCGATTGTCACGGCTATTGATTTGACTCCAAAAGCTGTCGAACTCACCAAGCGTCGGTTGGCGCTCTATGGCTTAAGTGATCAAGCGCAGGTGATGGAGGCAGATGCCGAACATCTTCCATTTCCTGACCAGAGTTTTGATTATGTGATGGCGTGGGGATGTCTTATGCACACCCCGGACACCGAGGGGGCTATTCGAGAGATCCATCGGGTTCTTGCTCCTGGTGGATCTGCGGGGGCCATGATGTATAACAAGAGCTCGATTCACTGGTGGTGGGGGATTTGGTTTGGGAAGGGGATTTTGCGTGGCAAACGCCTTCGCATGGACGTCCAAACGCTGACAAACACTTATACGGATGGCGTTGATGTTGGCGGAAATAAACTTACGAAGTTTTGGACGCCAGCCCAATTTCGTACCATGTGGTCAGCGGTGTTTCCGCATGTGCGGGTTCGCATCTTCGATCGCCCTGAAATAGCTGAAGATCTTCCATCCCGACATCTTCCTCTTGGACGCATTCTCCCGAATGCCGTTAAAAAGTTTATTGCGTATCACTGGGGTCAGACGGCTTGGATTGATGTTCGCAAAGATTAAGTATGATTCGTGCGTTTGATACGCTTGCGCCGTTCGCGGATAGGGAGCGCGTGGAAGCGTATCGCTTGGAGCGAACGATAACGTTCGTGGATCGCTTTGCCGGGGGCTATGTCGGTAAGCGCGTGTTGGAGTTGGGGAGTTCGCTCGGTGTGCATTTGTTGAGCGCGAAAGAAGCGGGAGCGAGCGTGGCGATAGGATTGGATAAGTACGTGTTCCCTGATGAAGCGGCGAACGATTTTCTTGTTTCACAAACGGCGTTTGATGCGTTGCGTATTCGTTGGGAGCAAGCAGGTGTTGAGGTTGTTAAGCATGATCTTGCCGAGCCATTCCCGTATGCGGATGGCGCATTCGATCTTGTTATTTGCAATGCGGTGATTGAACACTTACACGGAACGCATGCTCACGTGTTTCGTGAGGCGTTCCGCGTTCTTCGTCCAGGGGGCTCGTTTGTGTTCACGACGCCGAATATTGCTTCGTTGCATCAGCGCCTTCGCATGCTTGTTGGACGTTCGCCGATGTGGGATTTGGCGGACTTTCTTCGACAAGGCAGATCGTTTACGGGGCATACGCGTGAGTTCACCGTTCGGGAGTGTCGTTTTATGCTTGAACAGGCCGGTTTTTACCCGACGCACATCGAAGCAAAACCTGGGTATTTTAGATGGAAATGGTGTCTTCGTTTTAATAAGTTCCACAAGTTCATCTTGCAGGCGATCGCACGCCCATTTTCTACGCTTGGAGATTTGATTTATGCGTGTGGACAGAAGCCGCTATGAAACTCCCGGTAACAGCGGCCGTGCTTACGTACAACAACGCGGATACCATTGAGCGCTGTCTTAGGCCGTTACTCGTGTTTGACGAGATACTCGTGCTCGATGGGGGGAGTACAGATGGAACGGTGGAGATCGCTCAACGACTAGGGGCACGCGTGCTTCCACAGGCAGATACGCCTGGGCCGATCACGGATTTTACGCGCGTGCGCGAACGATCATTTGCGCTTGCGACGCACGACTGGATTTATCGTATCGATTCAGACGAATTCACGGACGCTGTACTAATCGAGTCGATTCAACGCGTTCTTCAGAATCCAGACATATCCACGGTGTATGAAGCGCGCAAACTTCCTCTGATCGACGGTCGCGTGATTCGGTATGCCTACTTTTTACCGGACACAGCGTTTCGTCTCATGCATCGTTCTTCGGTGGAGTGGAAGGCTGGGCGTCGCGTGCATGAGCGAATCGTTCCTAAAACCGGTACACGGACGGTTCTTCTGGAGGGAGCGATTCTTACTCCGTGGCCCTCGATCGAGGCGTCTCGAGCGAAGGACGATTATTATTTGCATCTTGCCTTTCAATCCGTGCCGGTTGCTCGGCCACCCTTGCTCAAAACGGCTCGATCTATGGCAAAAAACGCTGCCCGGGCCCTCCGTATTCTTCTTCTGGCCATCTACCTTCAAGTGCGATATGCTCACACGCATGCGGTGTTGCCCATAAGGCAACATGTCCGCTTTGCTAGATACCATGTCCGCATTGTTCAAGAGCGATTTAAACAGTTCGTTTACGGAACCGGTT
>CAZJEZ010000042.1:0-4770 GCA_964545235.1 uncultured Gammaproteobacteria bacterium | reverse complement strand
GCACTCGGGGGCTACGGTCGTGAATCTTGGATTTGGTGATGGTCCGCAGGCTTATGTGTATCGTGGGCAGTTTTCACGCATGATTGGTATTGAGATTCAGGAAGATCGCGCTGCACGAGCTCGTGCGCGTTTAGCCGATCTCGGTGTCGAACACGTTGAGATTCTTCAGGGATCCGTTGAGGCGGTTCCGTTGCCGGATGCCTGTGCTGACGCGGTCCTTGCTATTGATATTATTGAACACGTCGAACATCCCGAGCGTTTATTGAATGAGGCGAGACGCGTCTTAAAACCTGGCGGACAGATGCTTATTACCTTCCCGGCGATGCATGATGCGTACGAAGAATTTTTTGCTCGCGTTGGACGTGTCTTGAAGCCGTGGAAGCGTCACATCTCTCATCACGAGGCGCATGCGTGGCATCCGGATGCGCATGCACACGATCTCGCGCTTTCCGCATGGATGGAGATGGTTGAACGTGCTGGATTTACGCGTGTCGATGCGCAAGCGACCACCATGTTTCCACCGCTTCACTTATACGGCCTTCCACGGTTCTGGTTTTCTATTGCGTGGATTCATCGCATCGATCGCTGGTTTTCGCGTCGTCCAGGGTGTTTGAAGTATGGGCAAACCCTCATGGCGAAGTATCTAAAGCCATGAACATCTTTTTCCTCATGAACGTCCGGTTCCCGACGGAAAAGGCGCACGGACAACAGATCGCGAAGATGTGCGAAGCATATACCGAGCTTGGTCATCGCGTCGTGTTAGTGCTTCCAAAGCGAATCAATCCCATCACACAGGATCCATGTGAGTATTATGGATTACGCACACCCATTGAAACAGTCCTTCTTCCGGTGATTGATCTGTTGTGGTCGCGCTGGATTCCGAGGCGCCTTGCATTTGTTCTTATGGAGGTGTCCTTTTTGTTCTTTGCGAAACGGTGGGTACGTCGCCAAACGGATGCATCGGCGCTTGTTATTACACGTGATCAATTTTTAGCGCCACGACTGCGGAAGCGTGGATGGATGATTGCGTTTGAGGGGCACGATATGGCAGATGATTTTTTGAAACGGCACCCCAAACTTGGGAGGAATGTCGATCTTGTTATCATGACGAACACTTGGAAGGCCGAGGAGGCGCGTCGCGTGTGGGGGAATACGCGTGCGCGGTTGGTTGTGGCTCCAAACGCGATCGATGTTGCACCGTTTCAAGCGCTGCCTAGTCGGGAGGAGGCGAAGCGAGCTCTTGGGTGGGATCTGAACAAGCGAGCCTGTGTCTATGTTGGGCATTTGTATGCCTGGAAAGGCGTGTACACCTTGGCGGATGCGTCACGTTTTCTTCCGGCCTCGTTTGAAGCGGTTTGCGTTGGCGGAACGAAGGAGGATTTTGTAGCCATGGAGGCGTACGCTCGCGAACATCATTTGGATACACTGCGCCTTATCCAGCACGTACCCCCCGGTCGCGTTCCTTTGTATCTTGCGGCCGCGGATTGTCTTGTCTTACCGAATTCTGGGACATCGTTCCAGGCGAAATACACCACGTCTCCGATTAAATTGTGGGAATATCTTGCCGCGCGACGTCCGGTGGTCGCGAGTGATTTGCCGAGTCTGCGAGAGCTTGTGGATGATGCGTGCGTGCGGTTTGTGGCACCGGATTCGCCAGCCGAACTTGCTCAGGCTTTAGTAGAGGCGTCTGCTGGAGATGACTCACGCGTTGAACGCGGATACGCGCTTGCGCTTGCAAACGATTGGAAACGGCGTGCGCAACGTATCCTTGAAGCTGCTTACCCTGTATGAAAGGAAGTTTTCAAACCATCGCCTCATCGAGCTTGATCATCACGGGGACACGCGTCTTGTTAAAGGCACTCGGTGCCGTTGCTACGTTTCTTGTTTTGCGCCAACTCAGCATGGCGCATTACGGACTCGTGTCGCTTGCACTTGGTGTTTCGGGACCCGTTCTTGCACTCTCCGGGCTTGGTTTGGATGATTTATTGCTCGCCATGGGCGCTCGTGCTCGCGGAGAAAAAGCATTCCAGGCATTCCTGCCATTATTCACTGGGTTTACGTATGTAAAATTTACCCTCACCGCTCTACTGATCGCGTCTTCGTTCTGGATGAAGCGTTGGTTTACGGTGGATCAGCAGGCGCTTATTGAGGAGTTTATGGTTCCGTTGCTGATATGGGTGGCTCTCGTGGCTCTTCGTGGTCATCTGGATGCGGCTTTGCAAATGCTCGAACGATTTCGCGATTATGCAAAAATGGGAGTAGTCGAGCAGGTGATTCGGGTGAGCATCGTGATTGGGCTCGCGCTCATGCAGACTATTTCTGTTTCAACCGTGATTTGGTCGTATGTGATCGCGAAGGGCATTTCAACTCTTTTCTTGCTTCCTGTGGTGCGCGAAGTGATCGCTCCGGTGTCTGTGAAAGTGGCTCTTCGGGCGTATGGTTCGTATGTTTGGAGGCATGGGTTTTGGGAAGCGGCTCGTATGATTTGTGCCCGTGTTCTTTCTGGGATTGATAGCTGGATGGTTGGGTGGCTTCTTGGTTTAGAGGCGGTCGGCCTGTTCTCGTTCGCGGGGACGCTGAATTCGCTTCTTGCCCAAGCGCTTCCATTCCGACAAGTCCTTGTTCCGTTCATGGCGCGTTTAAGTACAGAGACGACGGTGAGCTCTTCGGTGGCTCGTCGTATGGCGAAGTACTCTGTTTGGGGTGGATTCCTAACAATCCTCGTTGCGGCCGTTACGTTCCCGTGGCTGGTTCCATTGATTCTCCCTGGATATGCCAAAGCCCTTCCGCTCTTTTTTCTCTTATCACTCAGCCAAATCAGCAGAGGCTTTTCTGTCAGTCATGGGAGTTTGTTGTACGCTATGCAGGAGCAAAAGTTTTTGTTTGCGATCTCGTGGATTAACACGATTTCCGCCTTCACGGCTCTTCCGCTTCTCATCAAGCTTTTTGGCGTCTATGGAGCGGTTCTGGAGACGCACGTATCGAGCGCGGTTATTTTATGGTTCCGTGAGCGCCGTCTCCGCGTAAAGCATGGACTCGCTACGTATACGTGGTCTGACTTGCTAGTGTTCGATGCGTTTGATCGTAAGACGTGTAAGCGTGCTCTCGACTACGTTCGCGCACGCGTGCTACAACGCGGGTCTTCCGTATGAAACGCTTGTTCATGACGATGTCGCGCGGTTTTCTTGCGCGTAATATTTTGCAGACGGATATTTATCCTACGTTGCTCAACGAGGGTGTTGAGATCGTGATTGCGACTCCGGCGTATAAGGATGAAGATTTTTTGCGGACGTTCCAGCGACCTGGAGTCACGTTTGTTCCCATGGAGATTCCCGCCTGGACGCTCAAAGAGCAGTTCTTTGGCGGGTTGCAACACAATCTCGTTTGGAATCGTACTATTCAGTTCACGGCTCGATACGGCGTGTATGATCCGGATGCCGTTTCTTGTTTACGGCCTTGGTTGCAGTGGCTATGGCGTCCGTTTGCGAATCGATTTGGCCGGCGGTTGGCTCGGTGGTTGGACCGATGGCTCTGTCCTCCGTCTGAAGCGGTCCTGAACCAGGTACGGGAAGCTCGCCCTGACCTCGTATTTTCAACGAATCCCATGGAGAGCTGGGACAGTTATTATGTAAAAGCGGCACAACAGCTCGGTATTCCAACCGTCGGTTTTGTGAAGAGCTGGGACAATATGACGAAGACGAGTTTTCGTGTTCGTACGGATGATGTGATTGTGTGGGGTCCGTACATGACCGAAGAAGCGCGTACCTATCAGGATTATCCGCCGGAACGTATTCACGAGTTCGGTGTACCGCAATTTGATCCGTATTTCCGTCGAGATGCACGAGGTCGAGTTTCGCGCGAGGCGTTGTTGCGTTCAGGGGGGCTTGATCCGGCTCGTGCAACTATTCTGTTTGGTTCAGAAGGAAAGGTCACGCCGAATGATCCGGACATCGTCTCGATGATAGCGACCATGATTCACGCAAATACGTTACCTGTGCCTGCGCAAGTCTGGGTGCGCCCACATTACGGTTATAAAGATGACGATCAAAAGTTTTGTGAGGTTGAGAAAGATGAGTATATCTTTGTTGATCGGCACTTCCAGCGCCGGCCCGTCTTTTATGATGGATGGGATTATTCACGTGAGCACTATCTTCGCCTAGCTGACACGTTATTTGCTTGCGACGTCCTCGTGACGACGGCATCAACTCTAGCTATCGATGCGGCGGTGTGTGGGATCCCGGTGATCACAATCGCCTTCGACGGATACAAGACTTATGACCATCGTCATTCGATTGCGCGATGGTATGAAACCGAGTACTATGCCAACGTTCTTGAAACGGGGGCCCTGGCGGTCGTTCATTCATACGAAGAACTCCAAGAAGCCCTTACCCAAGCCCTTTTGTATCCGAACCAGCGCTCCGAAGAGCGAGCAGCTCTCGTTCGTCGTATCGCCGGAACATCACAGGGTCATGCCGGAACATCTATCGGTTTGTTTTTAGCCACCTATGAACCACGTCCCTGATACGGCCATATCAACCTACGAGCAGACAACCTCTGCTTTGTATGGTTCGTTGTTTTCCGCTTACGATAAAGCTCGGTTTGAAGAATCGGTTGCGTTGTTCGAGGCGCGTCATCGAACGTGGGGGATTGACCTGGAATGGTTTCGCGGAAAAACCTGTCTTGATGGTGGATGTGGAGGGGGGAGATACCTTGTTGCTCTCGCTAAGCTTGGCGCCGCTCGTGTTGTCGGTATCGATATCGGTCAGGATG
>CAZJEZ010000041.1:0-7406 GCA_964545235.1 uncultured Gammaproteobacteria bacterium | reverse complement strand
GCCTCCGTACGAAAACAGTGCGATAAGCCAAGATATTTTAACGGGAGCTGTTCTTCTGGAAGAATTTCATCTTTGTGGTACCCGCCAAGCGTAATTTCCGCCGTGCCAACCAAAGACACATCCGAGTTCTCGATGCTATAAATTTGCGTCTCCGGACCGCGTGGCTGAAAGCCCGTTCCCACAAGGACATCGTCTTTTGCTAAATCAGGTGTGGTCATGGGTGTATACCCTTCCGCAACCACCTCTTTCATAACCCATGAGATGAGCGCCTGTTCCAACAACGCAAATTCCCCTTTCAAAAAGTAAAACTTAGATCCTGTGACTTTTGTTCCGCGCTCAAAATCAATTCCATCGTGAACGGCTGCAAGCTCCACGTGCGTGCGTGGGGTAAACGAAAGCGCCTCCACCGTACCGAACCGAGCCACCTCCACGTTTTCTGCATCAGACGCGCCAATCGGTGAGGCTGGATGCGTCATATTTGGAATACGGAGCCATTCAGCGTGCACCTGCTGTTCGAGTTCTGAGTAAGCCGTTTCAAGCTCCGCAATAACCAACTTGATGCTCTTTCCGCGTTCAATAAGCACCGGGCGCTCCTCGGCGGAGGCGGTTTTCATAGCGTCAGCGATTTCATTGCGTTCACGACGAGCCTCCTCCAAACGCTGGAGCGTCTCCAGACGATGATCATCAGCAAGAAGAAGCGCGTCGACATCGGCTGTCATGCGCTTGTTCTGAATATTGTTTTTAACGGCATCCGCGTGTTCGCGGATAAATTTGAGATCAAGCATACAGGTTAGTTTTGATGAGGACGTAAGGTTGGAAACAGGATGATTTCCTTGAGACTGGATGATCCTGTAAGAAACGCGGCGAGGCGATCGATCCCGATCCCCATACCACTCGCCGGAGGCATGCCGTGTTCAAGCGATTCCACGAATCCTTCGTCCATCCATTGAGCCTCCTCGCTCCCCTCGTCCCGAAGCTCCTGCTGTGAAAGAAATCGAGCGCGCTGTTCCACCGGGTCCGTAAGTTCATGATAATACGCATTTACGATTTCAGCCCCCATGCATACAAGCTGCGCAGAAGCGCTCTTCGTTGGATCTGTTGGATGTTGACGAGCAAGCGGCTTGAGCTCAACCGGGTAATCAAAGACCCATGTTGGTTGAATGATTCCCGCGCGTGCCGTTTTCTTATACAACTCGTCCAAGCACTCACCAAAACCAACAATTCCTGAAAGGTCTACACGAACGCCCGCCTGCTTGATCGCCTGTTCCAACTCTTGTTTTGTTGAACATGTATCAATGTCTACGCCGCACGCCGCATGAATCGCATCACGAAACGTGGTACGTGGAAACGGCGTAGCAAACGAAAGCTCCTGGCCCTCAACCGTTGCCGTCGATGCTCCACATGCTTCCTGTACGACATGCGCAAGCAACTGCTCGAGGAATCCGATATATGCTTCCTTGTCCACGTACGCCCAGTACAATTCGATCATCGTGAACTCCGGATTATGCGCGTAGTCAATTCCTTCGTTTCGAAAACAACGTCCTATTTCGTAGACTTTTTCAAAGCCTCCGACAAGCAACCGTTTTAAATACAACTCAGGAGCAATACGCAAATACAGCTCAATTCCAAGAGCATTGTGGTGCGTCACAAATGGACGCGCATTCGCTCCCCCAGGAATCGTCTGAAGCATAGGTGTCTCCACCTCCATAAACGCACGCGCATTCAAAAATGAGCGCATCGAAGCAATGATTTTAGAGCGAGTGATAAATCGGCGTCGAACCTCTTCGTTCGTCACAAGGTCGAGTTCACGTTGACGAAATCGCGCTTCAACATCTTGAAGTCCATTCCACTTGTCCGGAAGAGGGAGAAGCGCCTTCGTCAGTACACGCCATGACGTCACAGAAAGACTCTTTTCCCCTCGCTTTGTAATGAATGCCGTCCCACTCGCCTCAACAATATCCGCCGGGTCAATCGTGTCACGAAACCGAGCAAATACCTCCGCTCCGATCGCATCTTCCTTAAACGCAAGTTGCAGTTTTGCGCTCTCATCCTGAAGATCAGCGAACAACATCGCTCCATGCACGCGTGTCGACATCGCACGACCCGCGATCGTCAACGACACCTCCCCTGCTGAAAGCGTCTCAAACGAAGCAAGCACCTCACTGATAGTGTGTGTCCGATGCGAACCAGCCTGATACGCTCCCCCGTGTTGTTCGAGCGTTTCCCGTTTTTCTAAGCGGATATCGCGTTCATTCATATCCTATTCAATAAACAAAACTGTGTACTGCGTTGTCCCTGCCGGTGTCTGCACACCAACCGTATCACCCACGTGAGCCCCGAGCAACGCGCTCCCGATAGGCGATTCATTGGAGATTTTTCCAGCAACCGGATCCGCCTCTGTTGAGCCGACGATGATAAACGTTTTTTCTTTTTCGTTCACACGTACGCGAACCGTTGAGCCGACTCCCACACGATCGCCACTCGTCGACCCTTCCTCAACCACCTCAAGATTCTTCATGTATTCTTCGATTTGCGAAATCCGTCCTTCAATCAACCCAAGCCAGTCTTTCGCTTCATGATATTCAGCATTCTCCGAAAGATCGCCAAGATTTTTGGCGACTTCAATACGATCCGCAGCTTCTCGGCGTTTGACGGTTTTCAACTCTAACAATTCCGCCTGAAGCTTCGTGAGTCCATCCTTGCTAATATAGTTCTTTGTCATAGGAGTAGAAAAGCGCGCAGAAAACTGCTCGCTTTATTGAGGTACAATACAAAGCTCTGGCTATTGTGTCAAAACACCTGATGGCGCCCGGCACGGAGGTTCCACCAGGCCTCAAGTACCTTCTTTGTCACAGGTACGGCGACGGCGGATCCCTCCCCGCCTTCTTCAAGCATCACCGTAACCACAATCTCCGGATCCGCCGACGGGGCATAGGCCGTAAACCACGCATGCGTACGCTTCTCTTTATTCCACTGTGCGGTTCCGGTTTTTCCAGAAGCGGCAAATGGAAGCGTGCTCAACGCTCGCCCAGACCCATACGTCACATTGTCTCGCATACCCGCTTGAACAATACGGACCATTTCGGCTGGAGCACGTTGCTCCGGCGAAGGAAGCTCCTTACCCTTCAAGAGATGCGGCGTAACCGAGTGTCCTCCGTTCGCGATAAGAGCCGTATACTGCGCCACTTGAAGCGGCGTAACCAGAAGATCGCCTTGCCCAATCGACACGTTATACGTATCACCAATGTACCAAGATTCCTGCTGTGTCCGCTGTTTCCATTCAGGCGTTGGAACGAATCCAGCCGCTTCACCAGGAAGGTCGACCCCTGTTTTCGTCCCAAGCCCCACGCGACGCAACCATTCCGTCAATCGATCAATACCGAGACCCTGAAATCCTCCGTACCCTCCCCCTAAGTAGTAGAAGAACGTATTCACGGACAACGCGATCGCCTTGCGGACATCCGTCACGCCATGTCCACCCGCTTTCCAATCAGGAAAAAACCAAGGTCCGACAGAAATTCCACCAGATGACACAAACGACGTATGTTCATCAATCACCTGTTCAGCCAGACCGGCCAGAGCATAGATAATTTTAATGGTTGAACCAGAAGGATACATGCCCGCCCAGGCGCGTGGAAAAAGCGGACGATCTGGGTGTGTAGAAAGCGTCTGATACACCGTCGAAGACACGCCCCCTGAAAAGATATTGTTGTCATACGCTGGCAAGGATACAAGGGCCAAGATAGAACCGTCTCGCGGATCAAGAGCGACGACCGATCCACGCTGGACATGAGCTGTCGCCATCCTGTTTTTGAGTTCGACTTCGGCAACACGTTGCAGTTCGCTATCAAGCGTGAGCTGGACAGGGGCTCCATCAATCGGGGCCCGCTCTTGTACAATACCCTGTTCGTGTCCTTTGGCGTCTACTTCTATGCGCCGTTCGCCAAGCGTCCCCCGAAGCATACCCTCATACGTACGTTCAATCCCTGTCTTTCCAATCTCATCCAATCGACGGTATCCCCCAGATGCACGCACCTCATATTCTTCTTGAGAGATTTTTCCCACATACCCAAGAACGTGCGACAAACTTTCAATCCCCCCCGACAACGGGTACGAACGCTCCGACTTCAATTGAAGCTCTATCCCCGGAACGCGTGGCAACAGCACCGCCAGGGCCATCGCTTGTTCATAGGGAAGTCTTCGTTGCAAGACCCCCTCGTCCATCTCCCGTGTATCAGTGGCATGAATCAGCTCGTTCCATGTCGCTTGATTCATGCCAAGCGTCTGTTCGACGAAGGGGGCATAGAGCGCCTGTACCCGCGAATCACGAGAAAGGAGTGATGGAATCACAACGGCGTCAAACCGGGAACGATTCTGCGCCAAAATAACCCCCGAACGATCCATGATCAGCCCACGTCGTGGCCAAACAATAGAAGCGCGGAGTCGATTCGCCTCTGCAAGCGCCTGATAGTGCGTCGCTTGAACGATCTGCATCCAGGCGGCACGAACAAGTAACAAACCTGTACAGAGTGCAAGAAAGAGAAAAACTCGGTGCAAGCGCTTCCACCCAAATCCGGTACCGATATATAAAGGCCTTGTCATTGGCGACGACTCCTGTTCTTCAAATAACCGTTCATGTTCAACAAATGTGTAGGTCTCATGTACCCCCTCTGTTCCTGATGATTGCTGAAGAACAAACGGATGTTTCATAGCATCCAGCCATCACGCGCCTGCAACGGCACGGTCCCCCGCGTCGAAGAAAACCAGGTGATGAGTAAAAAAACAGACACGGAAAGCGCTACGTCCCAAACCAGGACAGGAAGAAGCTGTTCATAGACACCCGGCTGGACGGATGGGACAAAAAACTGAAGACAAAAATGGAAGGCGTGTAAGAGCCCTTGCTCAACCAGTCGCGACACAAGAGCCGCGCTCGCAACCGCCAGAGCTGACTGACTCGTGATCGCGTGTTCAAAAATCAGAAAGAGTACTCCGGCAATACCAAGCCAACGGAAAGATTCCACCCCCGTAGCAAACGAAAACAGCCACTCAATCAACATCAACCCAACCACACGAGCCCACATGCTATCAATGGAACGATGACGGCTAATTGTGAGGACGATAAGCGGGATCGTAAGTGAAAACGAAAGAAACCCAGGAAGAAATGGCCGAACAGCCATCTCCCATACGCCTACGCCTAGCCCCAAGCACAGCCCTCGAAGAAGATTCCACCACATACTTATGAGTGGAGCCCCAAAATATAGACAACCGTGACATCCTCCGGATTCACAAGCGGTTCAATAGAGGCTTGCAAAAATGGATCTGCTTTTGTTCCTCGAATATCGTTCACGATCCCAATAGGAAGATACTTTGGGATTTCGTCTTCTGTCCCCGCCGTCCAAATCGTCTGATCCTGCATGATCGGTGTCTGGACAGGAATGTACATCAGCCAGGCAGATCCCTGGCCACGCCCTTCTAAAACCCCAACAAGCTTTTTGGTGGATGATGCCTCTAGTGCCACGGCAAACCGACTTTGTGGATCAGTAACCAATTCAACCATCGATGTTTTTGGTTCCAGCGTAGCAATTTTCCCAATCACAACCCCCGTTCCGGACAACACGGCTTGGCCAAGCCGCACGCCGTCCTGCTCCCCTCGATCCAGCAAAAGACGCGCACGATCCTTGCGTACATCGCGAGAGATGACTTGCGCACCCACCCACGACGAATGCTGGCTAAGCGCCACACGAGCAAGTGAGCGAAGCGTGGCGTTCTCTTCTTGCAGAGAACGGATCGTGCCTTCTGCAGCCGAAAGTCGTTCAATCGCCTGACGAGCATCATACGCCCCACTCGCTGCGCACCACTCCTTTGGACGCCAGCTAACCGCCTGATGCGTTACTTGCGCAACCACGCGAACAGGTGAGCGTAAACCGCCCTGAATAACTCCCTGAACCCACTCAACAATACCAAAAATACGCACCGCAATCGCAGCGAGCAGGATGCCACCAAGAAGAATAAGTGTGGCGCGTTTCATACAAGACTACTTCATCAACGAAGCTGAATCCGTCGCGGGAAAACCAACGTCCTTTAGAAGCGTGGCGTTTTCAAGAAGTATTCCCGTTCCACGAACAACCGCAAGCTCCGGGGAAGCTGCGACATGCACCGGCAGACCCGTTCCTCGGGACAAAACGACATCCATCCCCTTCAGTAACGCCCCGCCTCCCGTGAGCATGATGCCGTGTCGATGGATGTCAGCCACCAATTCAGGAGGCGTGATCTCTAAGATCCCTTTCACCTGTTCAACAATGGCTTTGATAGACCGCCCAAGCGCTTCCCGAATCTGGGCGTCGTTCACGATGATTTCTTTTGGAAGTCCTGTTACCAAATCACGACCTCGCATGGAGCATTGTAAGGATTCCTCCCATTCAACCGCCGTACCAATCGACATCTTCACTTCTTCCGCGACGCGCTCACCAAGCAACAAGTTGAAAACATCACGCGCGTACTGCGTGATATTTTTATTCAATTCATCCCCCGCTATTTGAATCGTTTTCGCAGTCACGATGCCATTTAAAGAAATAATAGCAATCTCCGTTGAACCACCGCCGATATTCACAATCATGTTCCCCTTCGCTTCTGAAATAGGAAGTCCAGCGCCAATAGCCGCCGCGATCGGCTCCTCAACAAGAAGCACGCTTCGAGCCCCAGCGGACATGGCCGCATCACTTGCCGCCTTACGTTCGACCTCCGTAACGTCCAACGGAACAGACATGACCACATGCGGACGCGGAATGACCAACGAACCAGCCTCGTGTACCTGCTGGAATACGTGTCGAAGGAGTTTTTCAGCAACCTCAAAATCGGCAATAATCCCACGCTGAACAGGACGCGAGACGTACATGTGTGGAGGAGTCTTTCCAAGCATCATGCGCGCCTGCTCCCCAACCGCCATCACCTGCCCCGTACGACGATTAATCGCCACCACGGAAGATTCATTCAAAATAACACCTTTCTCCTTTAAAAACACCCGGGTATTTGCGCTCCCCATGTCGATGCCAAGCTGCTTGGTTAAACGACCTAAAAAGGATGGCCACATAGCTTGGACATCTTAGGGAATGGGTGGCGAAGGAGCAAGCTACGAGCGACGCTGGTCCTGGATCAGTAAAAAGATGTATTCGACCGCGCAGATGACAACCAAGGCGATCAGCCAAATCCACCAGCGAAGCGCATTCATAGAAGCGAGCGCGAGCGCTCCCAGACCCAATGTGGCAAGAAAAATAGAGTGACGAAGCGCTATTTTTACTTCGCGAACGATCAAGTGTGGATGCTGTTCTTTACGCGCACGGAGCCAGGTCCCAAGAAACGCACAGATACCAACGATCGCCGCAAATGCCGTCAGATAAAACAAGACA
>CAZJEZ010000040.1:0-7951 GCA_964545235.1 uncultured Gammaproteobacteria bacterium | reverse complement strand
GGCGGGCATGTTTCTTGAGCTCACAAAAGCCCGCGTGCCGGAACCAGAGCCTATTGAATTAGCACAAAAGCTTGAATATCTGGGCGTGAAAAAAGGCGTATCCGGTGTGCGGACACGGCGTGTTCGTCTTGATCGTATCACGCTGAGTATTTCGTATGACACGGGATATGACGCCGTAACGGTTGAGGCGCAAGCTATATACGGAGATCGAGCATTTCCCTTGCTCGCCCCATCCGAGACGATTGAATGGATGGAAGGCGATATTCGTTTCGTCCTTGAGCGCGACGTGCTGACCGAACAGCACGCGCGTACAGAACTCATGCATCGTGCGGGACTCGAAGAAACGGAGCCAGGGATGTTTGTGACACGCGGGGATTCACTGTACTGGTTTGTCAAAGAAACACTTCCAACACTCGAAGCGTCCTACGCGATTACGCTCGATCCGTCGATGCAGCCCCTCCTTACGATCGAGCAAGCTGAAATCACATCGTCGTGGGATGCGAGCACGGAACGTCGCGGATCCTGGTTTGATTTTTCGGTTGCCTGGCACTGCGCGAATGCGAATATCTCTTCCAATGAACTCGAGGGCATGGTCAAGAGCGGGCGGCCGTTCATCCGCACCGCTTCGGGCGCATTTATTGAGTGCGCAAACCGAGAAGACGTCGAGATGATGCTCGAATCACTCAAGCAGGCGGATCAACAAGAGGACGGGAGCTATCGTGCGCCTTTGTACCTCGCCCCAGAGTTGCTTCGTACCGTGGGCGAAACGCAAGCGCATCGCTTAGAAGAAACGAATCAGGCATTCGCAACATTTCTTGAGGAGGCAAAGCGAGGAGCACTCGTGGAACCCGTTGCTCTTGCTGGCCATTTGGAGGGTGTGTTGCGTGAATATCAAAAACAAGGTGTCGCCTGGATGTTTTTCCTGCGCGCGTATGGATTTGGGGGTGTTCTGGCAGACGACATGGGTCTTGGAAAAACGCTTCAGGTGCTCGCATTACTATCTACACTCAAAGCCCAAGGCGAACTAAAACACCCAGCGCTCATCGTTTGTCCAAAAACACTCGTCCTCAACTGGGTGGAAGAGATTCGAAAGTTTACTCCAGAGCTTCGTGTTGTGACGCTTGATGGGACGGTTGAAGAGCGCGCGCAACGTATCGCGGATCGATCGAGCGGCGATATTTTTATCACGTCCTACTCGATGCTTGTTCGTGATGTGGAGCGATACGCACAGGGTGCCCCGTTTACGTATGTGATTTTGGATGAGGCGCAGTATGTAAAAAATGACAGCACACTAACCGCGCGTTCCGCGAAACTCATCCCCGCTGAACGACGAATCGCCCTCACAGGAACGCCTCTTGAGAACGGTGTCCAGGAGCTCTGGTCGATGTTTGATGTGCTTATGCCTGGGTTTTTGGGGAATGAACGCCTCTTCCGATCAACGTACGTGAAACCAATTCACGACCGCGACGATCAGCGGGCGTTGGAGTCTCTTCGTCAAAAAGTGCGTCCGTTCATGTTACGTCGTACCAAAGAAACGCATCTGCAGGATCTTCCTCCGAAGATTGAGCAGGTGAGTCAGTGCGCTCTCGCGTCAGAGCAGGTGTTGGTGTATGCGCGTGTGCTGGAAGATGTTCGGGCAGATGTTTTTAAGGCGGTCGAATCGAAGGGGTTTGAACGCTCACGCATTGAAATCTTGTCAGCCCTGACCAAATTGCGACGTGTCTGTGATCATCCGGCATTGGTCGATCCGCGTATTCCTCGAACGGCGGCTGTGTCGGGGAAGCTTCAGCAGGCCATGGAATTGCTTCGTGAAGCTTCGGCTGGTGGTCACAAGGTACTCTTTTTTAGCCAGTTCACCTCTATGCTCGATATCGTGCGGGATGTATTGGAGGAGGAGGGGATCGGGCACTGTACAATCGAAGGAAAAACTCGCGATCGTGCCGCGCAAGTGAAAAAGTTCGAGTCAGATCCGGCAGCAAGTATTTTTTTGCTAAGCTTGAAAGCTGGTGGCACGGGTCTCACGCTGAACGCCGCCGACACAGTTATTCTCTATGATCCTTGGTGGAATCCGCTCGCTGAACGCCAGGCTATGGATCGCGCACACCGTATTGGCCAAACAAAAACCGTAAACGTATACAAGCTGATCACCAAAGAAACGGTCGAAGAAAAAGTCCTCGAACTCCAGTACAAAAAACAACGTATTTTCGACGCGATTATGGATGGCGTGACGGGCGGTGTCGATACGTTGACTTGGGACGATGTACAACGATTATTAGGGTGATAGGATAGAGCTATCTATGGAAGAAAAATTATGGCTCGTCGACGAACACGATCAACCTGTCGGAGAAGGATGGCAGTGGCGTTCTTCTGATCCGGCTGTGAATTGGCAGAATTTTCGGGTCATTAATGCGTTTATCAAGAATAGGAAAGGGGAACTTTGGATTCCACGACGCACGGCGACGAAGCGTATGTTTCCACTCTGTCTTGATGTGAGCGTTGGGGGGCATGTGGAATTTGGAGAATCGTATGAAACAACCTTCGCCCGCGAAACAAGGGAAGAGCTAAACCTGGATGTTACGCGTGCCCCATGCGTTCATAAGGGATATTTTAGTCCGTTTGAGCATGGGTTGTCCGCGTGGATGCACGTCTGGGAAATCCACATGGATGAAGTTCCTCCCTACAACACAGGGGACTTTGTGGAATGGTATTGGCTGACGCCGAAAGCTTTCCGTGAACACATGGATACCGGTGACACAGCAAAGGGTGATCTCCTGCGCCTGATCAACATCCTGTATCCAGAAGTCTAACCTCCATTTCTTGTCAGCCGTTCAGGCGTGTGTTACTCTCTCTTCACTATGAAAGGCATCAATCTCTATCACGAAGTTCCATGCGGCACACCAGATGAATTTAACGTTGTCGTCGATCTCCCAAAGGGTTCGATGAATAAGATTGAATACGCGGAAGAAGGCGGATATTACAAACTCGATCGCGTTCTTCATCAGCCAACGTTTTACCCGTTTGACTACGGATTTATCCCACAGACACACGCCGGGGACGGCGACGCGACAGACGTTTGCCTCTTGCTCACGCACCCAACGTTTACAGGGTGTGTCGTGAAGGCGCGTGCGATCGGTATGATTAAGACCTCCGACCAAGACGGTGACGACGCAAAAATCATTGCCGTGCCCGTTTCCAAAGTCGACCCACGCTTCGACGAAATCAAATCCATCGAAGACCTTCCAGCGCATGTTCGTGAGGAATATTTGATCTACTTCAAGGAATACAAAAAACTTGAAAAAGCCAAGTACGATAAAATTGTGATTGGTGGATTTGGTACCCTTGATGAAGCGAAGGCGGAAATCCAGTCCTCCATGGACGCGTACAAAAAAGAACACGCCGCGTAACTCGCTCCTTAGCCCGCTTTCTTATGCATCCAACCCTACTCATTCGTCCTCACCGCGTTGTTGAAATCAAGTGGGAGGCGTTGGATATCTTTACGCTCGTGCTACGTCCAGAGGACCCGGCGCAGCGCGTGGAGTTTGCGGCGGGTCAATGGGTGTACTTGCACGCGATGCGCTCGGAAGGGGCGACGGTCGGTCGCTCGGCATTCTCGATTGCTTCGGCACCCTACGAATCGGGGGATACTCTTGAATTCGGGATTCGTATTCATGGGCCTGTGACAACGTTTCTCTCTAAAGTCCAGCCGGATGATGTTGTGGGGATACAGGGTCCCTTTGGTATCTTCACGTTAAAAGAAGAAGTAACCCCTCAGGTGTATATCGCGGGAGGGATCGGTATCTCTCCCTTGCGATGTATGATTCGCGAAATGTTGCACCGCCATCCGGATGCGGACGTTCGCTTGCTGTACTCAACAAAAACGGTTGAGAATATGGCGTACTATTTTGAGTTCAAGAAGTTGGCAGAGGCGCATCCAAACTTTTCGTTTCGTCCATTTTTAACACAAGATGCTCCGGCAGTCTGGGATGGCGGACGCGCGAGAATCTCGCAAGATGATTTACGCGCCGCTATCGGGGAGGCCTTCGCGGGGGATATCTGTATGTGCGGCCCAAATGCCTTCATGGATGATGTGGAACAGGCGCTCCAAGGCTTGGGAGTAGAGCCAAAGTCGCGTATTCGACGAGAATCCTTTGGGACGTCATGATCTTGCCAGAATTGTGGATGTGATCTATTCTACACCCACAAAAACAGAGGGCGTGTAGCTCAGTTGGTTAGAGCGTTACACTGATAATGTAAAGGTCGATGGTTCGACTCCATCCACGCCCACCACAGAAAAATCACCCAATCGGGTGATTTTTCTGTTCGGTCTTTATGGGGCGACGTTGATTGTCCCCTGCATGACCGTGTGAATACTGCAGCGGTAGTCGAATGCGCCGGCGGTGTTGAACGTATAGGAGTAGGTTTGGCCTGGGCGAATGGTGGCTGATCCTTGAGGAAGGGCGAGGGAGCCTCCGTTGCTTGCTCTTCCGGCAACCCACTGCACCGTGTGATCCACGATGTCAGAGTTGGTCCAGGTGATGGTTGTTCCGCGCTTAACAGTCGTGGTTGTAGGAACGAACCCGTTATTCATCGTACCGATGGTAACGGTGACCTTTGTTTCATCGAGCTGTTTATCCTGATTAATGGTCGTCGTCTGCGTCATGACGTTGTTTGGATTGTAGTCTGACGCCGTTTGGATACCTGTTCCGATGCGGTAGTTGACGAAGAACGCATCTGGAACGTCATCGATGTTATTCTTCCAATTTAAGTTATAGAGCGTCTGTGCTAACTGCTCCGAGCCAACGTGTCGCAAGAATCCGTTCTGGTCTACAACGTAGACGCGTGGATCGGTGGTAACTTTGACCATCTGGGCTCCCGGACGATAGGTGACGTTTCCACCAAGAGGAATGGTGGAGAGTTGGCCATCGGAAATCTGCTTGACCGTCGAGAAGTCACGATACCAGGTGAAGTAGGTTTTTTCGTTCGGGAACACAAAACGCTTACCGTTGGCGGCGAAGTAGTAGACGGCTGGACCGGAGCCCTTGATCAGATCTCCTGAATTAAAAGCGTAGGTGGTGGCGGCAAGTGCGCTCGTGGGTGCTAGGGCATTTGCCACGAGCATGAGAGCGGACAGGCGGCTAAGAAGCTTTGCGTGTTTCATAAGAACGTAGGTTTAAGAATGACTTCCCTCTATTTTTCACCCTTTTTCTTTTTAATACAAGCCAAGCTCTCAAATAGTTACACAGAGGTGAGCTCATCCCCAAATCCAGATTTTTCAACGCTTGCTTTTGCTCGTTCGAATCCACGATGACTGACCTGGTAGACAGCGTCGCGCGCTTGCTTATGCTGGGCTGGATCCGTGAGGTCGTACTCGGTAAACCACCCTTCGGATGCAAGTTGTCGGACAATATCGTCGGCTTGGTATCCTTCGAGAACGAGTCGAAGTACGGCACGCGATCGCTCGTCTTGTTTAAGGAGATGGGCTTTTCGTCCGGGGTTAATGGGCGCGTTTGTGCGTGGGTCGATTCCGTTGACGACATAGCTCCACAAGAGGTCGGCTTGGTTGCCTTGCTCGCCCACATTCCCTTGGTAGAGCGCTCGACGATCTGGAGAAGTATTGGTCTGTCGCATCCACGTATGTTCAGGGCGTATGTGTTTAGAGAGGGCATCAAGATCCTCTAGAGCACCCCCGGGAGTCGTTCGGGACCGGGCTGTCTGACGAAGAATGTCAAAGCACGCGTTCCGAACGGATGAACGTAAGTAGGTTTCGAGGTTCGTGATCACGGGACGTTCGTGTATAGGGAGTTGTTGGAGTTTATACATGTGGATCAACACCTCTTGGATCACGTCGTCCGCCGCGCCTGGATCGTACACATGACGGGGGATGTTGAGTTTATCCAACACTACCCGGGCATAGCCCAGGTAGTGTTTGCGATCTTTGAGAAGCGCTTCAAGTGGGGTAAGCGGTTGTTTGGAAGACCGTTCTACAGACATATTAGTCGCTTACTTCGGCTTCGTCAGCGCTCTCCTCGTCCGCTTGCGTGGCAGGGGCCGTGCTGGCAACGACTTTACGGGCTTGGCGTTTGCGAGGAGTGTGCTTCGTCACGTCAGTAAGGATGGATTCAGCGCCACGCTCCTTGAGAGCGATAAGTTCAAGGACGCGATCAGACCAGCCAGCAAGCAGCGTGAGGTCCTTATCATCCATGGGGAACTGGCTTGTGCCGTGTCCAGCAAGGTCAACAGAAATAACGTGTACATGCGGGTTGATTGTCGAGCGATACTTGGCTACTTCTTCAGCGAGGGAGGCGCCATACGGACGATATCCATAATAGCCAGCGTCACTATTCGTGCTGTCATAACACTGCATGTCCGAGAAGATAATGATGCGATCGACCTTCACCTTCTTTTCGAGTAAGTGCCGGATCGTGAGGTAGGCATTTGTTGAGCATCCAACGTCTGTAGTATTGAGCTTGTTCATGTTTGTAAGAACGCCATCCATGCGGCTCACATCAACAACAGCATGCGTATCTCCAAACACCGAGACAATGGAGCGATCACACATGCGGTGTGCCATGGCGCCAAGCAAGTTACCGACTTCCTGGTGAGTAACGCTGGATTTTTCGGAAACAGGTGACTGCATCGATCCAGAGTTATCCGTTGTGATAAACGTTGTTCCAGGTAAGTGTGGCAGATTGTCTGTGGAGAACTGGAGAGCAGCCTGCAACGCATCACGCGCTTCAGAGCGACGCAGGTTCATTTCGCCTCCGCGCTGTTCAAGAGCCTTGAAGGCTGAGAAAAAGCGGTAGGGGAGCTGGCGAGATTTTGCGACAGCTCGTGGGTCGCGGAGTTGTCCGAGGACGCGTTCGATCGCCTCTTCAGATCCGCTTTCCAAGATGTTTCCAAGGTTACGCATGCCAGCCATAAACGGCAGATGCTTCGCAATTGCATCCCAGGTTTCCTTTTTGCGACCAAACTTGGACGAGAGAACTTCCCATGTCGCGTGCGCCTGATCGGCAAGTGACAAAGCTTCTTCATCGAGCTGCTCTTTTTGCATGAGCTTTTTCTTGGCGGCAATGAGGGGTAAGCGCGCTTCGTCGATCTCTCCCTTCACGATGTACGAGAAGAGAGCTTGTTCCTGTTCGTTTCGTGGTTTTGGACGAACGATCTTAAAGACATCACGCATTTTTACAGCACCTTCGCGATCGTATTTCGCGTACTCGTACTCATCAAACGAGCGAAGGACATCTTCGATGCCACGTTTAAGTGAGTTTGGAAAGGCATGTTCGCCGCCTTTTTCACCGCGCGCACCGATTGGGCCATGGCGGTGAATCCAGTAAGCCATAAGCTCGGCCGGTTCATCTGCGCGGCGTAAAATAGCGGCCGTGTACTCGCGTACAAATGGTTTACAGGCTGGAATGGAAGCGGCTTCTGCCAAGATAGCGATAGGCGTTGAGCGAATATTCATTTTGTCACGACCGTAGGCGGCGATCTTGAGCACAAGCTCTGGATCTTCTTGAGCGGCTTCATGGACAGCCTGAAACAATTCCTGATTACCTTTGGCTGCATCCGTATAGAATGTTTTTTCATTCATGAACGAAGCAAAGCACTTGGTCAGGAGCTTAAGGTTGGCTGGCATTTCAAAGGCGAGGCCAGCTTCATGGTTCGTTGTCGCATCTGGACGGTTACGTAGCTGTTCGGCGAGGGATTGCGGCCGATTCATGCGGCCGGAGCGAGGCGCTTCGGTCACGGATGGCGGGGCGATCACGGCTTCGCGAGAGTTGAGTTTGGACATAGAGTGGTGGGGTATGAAGAATGAAGAGAATGAGTACGTAAATGTAAATGCCGACGTGATCAGAGGGGGTACGCGGGGCGTACGCCATGATCACGTCGGCAAGAGGGTGAGGGCCAGCAGGAGGAAGAAGACACACTGCGTCTGGTTGTAGATGCAGGTCCA
>CAZJEZ010000039.1:0-7983 GCA_964545235.1 uncultured Gammaproteobacteria bacterium | reverse complement strand
AGTATGAATATGAGTCCTTCGTTTATTGCCTATTGGACGCTCGTGCGCCGTGAGTTGATTCGTTTATTCCGTATTTGGCAGCAAACGTTTCTTCCGCCAGTCATCACGCAGTCGCTCTATTTTTTGGTGTTCGGAACATTTATCGGTTCACAAATCACCCCCATCAACGGCGTTCGATACATAGAATATATCGTTCCTGGATTGATCATGATGGCCGTGATCAATAGTTCATTCATGAATGTCGTCTTTTCGTTTTTTAGTGCTAAATTCCAACGCAGTATCGAGGAGCTGCTCATGGCTCCGGTGACGGAGCGCGTGATGCTCGCCGGGTATGTGAGTGGAGGTGTCGCACGAGGATTGATCACCGGTGCTCTGGTGGCGTGTGTGAGCGTTCTCTTTGCGCAACCGCCGCTTGCTCATCCGTTTGCCATTCTGTTCTTTGCCGGTATTACGGCGATCGTGTTTGCGCTTGGTGGATTTCTGAATGCTTTATTTGCCAAAACATTTGATGATGCAGGATTGTTTACAACGTTTGTCTTGACGCCACTGACCTATCTTGGAGGCGTCTTTTACTCCATTGATCGGCTACCTCCGTTTTTTCGAGCGGTATCCCGAGCGAATCCAATTGTCTATATGGTCGATGGGTTCCGGTACGGGTTCTTTGGATTTAGTGATACGAATCCATTGATCGGTGCCGCAATTTTGCTTTGTACGGCGCTAGTTCTTGGCATTGTAAATGTGCGCTTATTGAA
This sequence comes from uncultured Gammaproteobacteria bacterium, assembly GCA_964545235.1. Taxonomy (GTDB): domain Bacteria; phylum Patescibacteriota; class Patescibacteriia; order 2-12-FULL-60-25; family 2-12-FULL-60-25; genus CAZJEZ01. The sequence goes on along the minus strand of CAZJEZ010000039.1, from coordinate 7,231 downwards.
GAGGGGATACGGACTGCGTGCCTAGTGAGCGATAGTCAAAAGAAGATGAATACAATTTTTTCAGTCACGTTGGAAGGATGGTCGATGTCTGAATCGATCGATGCTATTCAGCGGTCGGAACAACCGCTTTGGTTTATTACGGCTAATCCGGAAATCTTGTTAGAGGCGAAACGGGATCCTGTCTATCGTCAAACGCTTACCCAGGCAGATGTAAGGCTTGTTGATGGATTTGGTGTATGGTGCGCGTTGCGGTTACAAGGAGAAAGGCCAACGCGTGTGACCGGCGTAGATTTCGCCGAAGAGCTGGTTAAGTATGCGGCGGATAAACAGTGGAAGGTCGCCTTGCTTGGAGGAGCCTCGACGCATGCGGCAGCGCACAGACTCCGCGCACGTTATCCAGATGTGCGTATTCTGTCCGAAGAGGCGGGAAGAATAGCTCACGATGGCGAGACAGATGAACGTACCGATGAAGCGATGTCACGCATAACGCTTGCGGCCCCGGACATTCTTCTTGTTGGTTTTGGACATCCTAAACAAGAGCGATGGATTGCAAAACACATCCACGATTTTCCATCGGTACGTGTGTGGGTTGGCGTAGGTGGCACGTTTGATATGTGGGCAGGTAGTGTGCCGCGAGCGCCTCGTTGGTTGCGCGCTCTTGGTGGCGAATGGCTTTGGCGCCTCATACACGAACCTCATCGAATGACGCGTATTATTCGTGCGGTTATTCTTTTTCCGATACAGTGGTTTATTGCCAAATTTCGTATTTTCCGCTAGGATTTCGCATATGTCTTTGACGCAACCGGCACGTACGCGTATTGCCCCGTCTCCAACGGGGCTTATGCATATTGGTACCCTTCGTACCATGCTCTACGACTATTTCTTGGCGCGGCAATCAGGGGGGCAGTTTATCGTGCGTATTGAAGATACGGATCAGGAACGCGAGGTTCCAGGGGCGCGTGAGGCATTGCTCGGTCTCATGAACCGTCTCGGTCTCGACTACGATGAAGGTCTTGTCTTAAACGAAGATGGGACGCTTGGCGAAAAAGGCCCGTACGGTCCCTATGTACAGTCGCAGCGCCTGCATATCTATCGTCAGTACGCGCAACAGTTGCTAGATGCGGGTCATGCCTACTATTGCTTTTGCTCACCTGAACGTCTTACAAAAATGCGTGAAGAGCAGGCGGCGCTCAAACTGCCTCCCAAATACGATCGCGCGTGTTTAAAGATTGCGTCTGAAGAAGCGCGTGCACGCGTCTCTGACGGAGAGCCGCATGTTGTACGTATGCGCGTTCCGGAAGGAGCTTGTTCATTTGTGGATGCGATTCGCGGACCCATTGAATTTCAAAATAACGAAGTGGATGACCAGGTACTCATGAAGAGCGATGGGTTTCCAACCTATCATTTAGCGGTCGTTGTAGATGATTACCTGATGAAGATTACACATGTGTTGCGTGGGGAGGAGTGGATTTCATCAACGCCAAAACAAATTCTGTTGCATCAGATGCTTGGCATCGAGATGCCGGTGTACGCGCACCTACCGCTTCTCTTGAATCCAGACAAAACAAAGCTCTCGAAGCGAAAGGGCGATGTGGCTGCCGAGGTGTTTTTGGATAAAGGCTATCTACCGGAAGCTCTTATGAACTTTCTCGCCACGCTCGGTTGGAATCCAACGGATGATCGCGAGATTTTCTCACGAGCGGAACTGACGGAGCTCTTTGAGTTGAGGAACGTGAATCGCGCAGGAGCTGTTGTGAACATGGAGAAGCTTGACTGGGTGAATGCACAATACATTCGAGCCATGTCACGAGAAACGTATCTCTCATATGCTCTCGCTGAAATCAAAGAAATGAAACTCCCTAGTGACATCGCGTTTGTGGAGCGGGTTGTGTGGCTCCTTCGAGAACGTATTCAGCGGTTTCCAGAGATTCGTGAGATGGTGGAAGCGTTTTTTACGCCCCCGGCCGTTGATGCGACGTTGTTGCCCTGGAAAACGCAGTCAGTCGAAGAGGTACGTGAGCGGCTCGAAGGCGTGTATGCGTGGCTCGAATCTAGATCAGAAGAGGCTCTGCAAGCGCCTGAGGATGTCGAAGCGGCGCTAAAAGAGTTCATCATGTCTAAGGGGTGGAAAAACGGAGACGTTTTGTGGCCCACGCGCGTCGCATTATCCGGAGCCAAAGAATCACCAAGCCCCTTCGAACTCATCTACGCCTTTGGTCAGAAACGCTCCTTGGAACGCCTCACAAAAGCAATCAAATCATTGAAGTAACGAGGCGTCATACAAGCAAAGAGCATCTCGAACAAAACGTCTGTGCTACACTAGGTGTATGGCACGGACGTTTTTGATACGTGTAGGTCGTTTGAGTATGGCTATGTGGCTTCTTATTCAGCCGCTGAGTTTTGTTGTCGCAGAAGGGCCGGATGACGCGGACACGTCCATCAAGAATGAGATCGATACCCTGACAGCACAAGTCAAGGACAAAGAAGCGCGTATCGCCAATATAAAAACATCGGTCGATCGTTATAAAAAACAAATTCAAGAACACGAAGCCCAGGTAACGTCTCTCACGAATCAAGTGGCTCTTTTAGAAAACCGTATTGAAGAGCGTCGTCTTGGTATTGAGCAAACGGAGCAAGAGATCGACCTCCTCGCACTTGAAGTTGAGCGCTCGGGAAATCAGATCAAGCTTCAGCAACATATTATTGAAAAGCGCCAAGCAGCTCTTGGGGATGTGCTTGGGCGGTTGCGCGAAGCGGATGGGGTTACCTTATTTGATGCATTTTTGGCCCGCCCGTCGCTCTCTGAATTTTTTACACGCGTCGACGAATTGCAACGGGTTCAAGCAGACCTGACAGATCTCACAAAAGTCGTGAAGGCGCAGAAACAGGAACTGGAATTGCGCCGGGCCGGCATGGAGTCCAAGAGAAAGGAGCTGGGTGAACGCGAAAAAACGTTGATCGCCGAACAGGGGCGTTTTGCACAGGAGATTTCCGCGAAGTCGACCCTTATCACGATCACGCAAAACAAAGAAGAAGAATTTCAGCGCATTATTCGGGAGCTTCGTCAGCAGCAGCAGCAAGAAGCCGATGATTTAGCCTCCTTGCAGGGAAAGTTAAAAGATTCGCTGGATTCGACGGATGAAGCCCTGGCGCGTGGAGATGTTTTGTTGAACTGGCCTATCAATGTTGGCCGTATTTCGGCCACATTTCATGATCCGGATTATCCATTTCGAAAGTTCTTTGAGCATCCTGGAGTCGACTTGCCGGTTGCTGTTGGTACGCCGATCAGGGCGGCGGCGGGAGGATACGTGGCCTGGAATCGCACGGGGAAACAATACGGGAATTATGTGATGGTTATTCATCCCGGCGGTATCGCTACGGTCTATGCGCACTTGTCAAAATTTGCTGCAAAACCAGACTCCTATGTGGAGCGTGGGGATGTGATTGGGTATTCAGGTGGTCGTCCGGGTGATCCGGGTGCTGGGCTCTCGACGGGTGCGCACTTGCATTTTGAGGTGCGTCAAAATGGTATTCCGGTTGATCCAATGCAGTTTTTACCGAACGTTGATTAATATCGAATCAAGTTCTTCCAGGGTGCTGACACGTACGAGGGTGGAACGTAGCTCTTTAAGGGCAGCGCTTGGAAACAGGGAAGTCACCGCCTCACCTTTGAAATACCAGGGAAGATGTTTGCGGAGCTTAACGAGGCCACGCTCGCCGTAGTGCTCAACATGTAAGCGTGCGTGTTCACGTATCACGCGAAGACGCTCCTCGAGAGTTGGTTCTGGGAGACGCGCGCCATCCGTAAGATAGGCATGTACGCGCTTGGCGAACCAGGGATTGCCAAGGAGTCCGCGCCCAATAAGGACGCCATCTGCACCAGAGAGATTCATCGCCTCACGTGCTTTTTCAGGTGTCGTAATGTCGCCGTTTACAAGAAACGGCACGTTCGGCACTCGTGCTCGCGCTTCACCGATACGTTGCCAGTTCGCGATACCGCTATAACCTTGTTCTTTGGTGCGGCCATGCATAGAGATGAGAGCCGCTCCCGCGTCTTCTAACACCTTTACGAATTCAAGACAGTCGGTGTCGTCGCTCCATCCGAGACGCGTTTTGACGCTAACGGGCACCGAGACGGCCGCGCGCATAGCGGTGATAATGGCATGAGCGCGTTTTGGATCACGAATAAGAGAGGCGCCGTTGAAGTTGGAAACGATGTTATACACGGGACATCCCATATTGATATCAATCGCATCCGGATGAAAGCGCTCTTCGATGATACGCGCCGCTTCCGCCATGGTGTGTGGATCGCTTCCGAAGATTTGCTGGACAAGGGGGCGTTCTCGCTCGTCAAATTCAGCCATTTTGAGGGTTTTTGGATTCAAGCGTACAATAGCCTCCGATGACACCATTTCGCGAAACATGAGTGGCGTACCCTGCTCCTTACAGACGAGGCAAAATGGAAGATCGCTCATGTCAGCCATGGGCGCAAGCGCAACGATGGGTCGCGGCAGATTCTTCCAGTCAATCATGGGCGGGATCCTACCTTTATTCAGCCTTTTTTTCAAGTATGCATACACATGAAAACAACTTGTTTGTGTCGTGGGGAAGAACGTTCTTGATTGGTCTGCTGATAGGGGGAGGAATCGGCTGGTATCTTTCGACGACCGCGATGAGGGAACGGGTAAAGAGTTGGGATGCGAATCCGAGTGCATCTTCGAGTTCCGTGTATCGTGTGGCTCGATGGGTGACGTATGCTCCGGCGGAACAAGTTGCGGCATGGTATGACGCGCGTGCGAGCGAACAAAACACGCGTGTGGCATTGATCGCGTATTGGGCATTGCTCCTAGGCAACGTTGCTGTCGTTACGCATCTCTTCCGTTTACGGAGCGATCAGAGTACGCTCGACCAGCTGTGGCACTAACATGAATACGCAGTCATTTTTCCTACGATCCCCATACGAGCCTTCTGGTGATCAGCCGGCGGCTGTTTTGGCGTTAACAGAAGGTGTGCAACGCGGGGATCGATTCCAGACGTTACTCGGTGCAACAGGCACAGGAAAAACGTTTACCATGGCGAATGTGATTCAGAACGTCCAAAAGCCAACGCTTGTTATCGCACACAATAAAACACTTGCCGCTCAGCTATGTAACGAGTTTCGCCAGTTTTTTCCGGATAATGCCGTTGAGTATTTTGTTTCGTACTACGACTACTATCAGCCAGAGGCCTACATTGCACGATCAGACACCTACATTGAAAAAGAAGCGATGATCAACGAAGAGATTGATCGATTACGGCACGCAGCAACGCAAGCGCTTCTCACGCGACGCGATGTGATTATTGTAGCGTCTGTATCCTGTATTTATGGATTGGGTGCCCCGGAGGCGTACGAAAAAACCGTGCTCCACATTGAACGTGGAAGCCATGTTGTGCGCGAGAACGTGATTCAGCGCCTTGTGGACATGCAGTTTACGCGCACAGCCTCCGATCTCACACGTGGGACGTTTCGTACACGCGGGGAAGTGCTCGAGATCATGCCCGTACACGAAGAAAAGATCTACCGTATCGAAGCGCCTCGTGGGGTCGAGGATCGCATCGCACAAACGGATCACATCACGAAAAAGGTTCTACGCGAACAAGAAGACGTGTGGGTATTTCCGGCGAAGCATTTCATCACTCTTGGTCCAGAACGTGACCGAGCCATGCGCACTATCCGTACAGAGCTCGCTGAGCGACTCGACTATTTCGAAAAACAGGGAAAGCTTTTAGAGGCAGAGCGTCTTGAGCGTCGCACCAAGTACGATCTCGAAATGATGGAGAATCTTGGGTACTGCAACGGAATTGAGAACTACTCACAACCCCTGTCTGGACGCGCGCCAGGTGCGCCGCCGGATACGCTTTTCGCTTATTTTCCAAACGATTTTTTGTTGGTTGTTGATGAGTCGCATGTAACGGTTCCACAGCTTGGCGGCATGTATGAAGGAGATCGTTCCCGCAAGCAAACACTCATCGAATATGGGTTTCGTTTGCCGTCTGCGCTTGATAATAGACCGCTTCAATTCAAAGAGCTTGAGCAAAAAATGAAGTCGGTCGTGTTTGTGTCTGCAACGCCGGGGGAATACGAGATCTCACATTCCTCGCAGGTTGTTGAGCAGATCATTCGTCCAACGGGACTTGTAGATCCAGAAGTGATTGTCATGCCGATTACGCCAAAAGGCACTTACAAAGGCCAGATCGAGGATCTTCTCGCGCGCATGCCGGCGGTGCTTGAACGACACGAGCGTGCTCTTGTGACGACGCTCACCAAAAAAATGGCAGAGGACTTGTCGACCTACATGAAAGAAAAAGGGATCAAGGTGCGGTACCTGCATAGCGACATCGATACGGTCGAACGTCTCGAGATTCTGTCTGATTTTCGGCGCGGCACCTACGACGTGATTGTGGGTGTCAACTTATTACGTGAAGGGTTGGACATTCCAGAAGTTTCTCTTGTCGCCATTCTCGATGCTGACAAGGAAGGATTTTTGCGAAGCGAGACATCGCTCATTCAAACAATTGGTCGCGCCGCGCGTAACGTCTACGGACAAGTCGTGTTATACGCCGATCACATGACGGGCTCCATGGAACGCGCCATCAAGGAAACGGCTCGCCGTCGAGAGAAGCAGACGGCCTACAATACGCTTCATGGAATCACCCCAAAGACGATCATCAAAGCACAGGCGGATTTGCGAGCCATGCTTGGGCTTTCGACGGAAGAAAAAGATGTGAAGGAATTACTCAAGATGGAGCTTGCAGCAGAGACAGAAGATCTCCGCACCGTCATGAAGCGAAAAGAAAAAGAAATGAAAGAGGCTGCGCTCAATTTGGAATTTGAGCTCGCCGCGATTTTACGTGATGAGATTTCGGTGCTCCTAAAAGAAATCAAGCAACGAGACAAAAAAGAACTCGCTACACAGTCGAACACGTCCGGGACTGTACCCGCGCCAAAACCCAAACGCCCACCGCGTCACGGGCGAACGCGTTAGCGGCGCCTCGCCAGACGCACGCCCTTCCTGTATAGATACACGCATGGATGCTGTACAAGATGTAAAAAATAGGCTGGATGTCGCGGATCTGATTAGTGAATATCTCCCGATAAAACCAGCTGGAACGGGGGCTTTTAAGGCGATCTGCCCATTTCATCAAGAAAAAACCCCCTCGTTCTCTATTTCTCGAACACGTCAGAGCTGGC
>CAZJEZ010000038.1:0-8014 GCA_964545235.1 uncultured Gammaproteobacteria bacterium | reverse complement strand
CGGCCGTCTCTGGATCAACACGTACCAGGACAACAACCCATCCTCCAATCGCGAGGAGCGTTGCGACGCCAATCGCTATCAAGAACTCCTTAAGATTCATGCAAACAGTGTACCATGCGACGAGAGCCTGCAGGAGATCTTCACAACTTCTTTTTTTCCGAGACGTCGGTTGAGCTCATTTTGTAAGCGAACGGATTCGATCTTCAGGTGCTGTGACGCAGATGGAGAGGTCGTTTCTAAGCGCAACTCCCCCGCTGAAAAACCATGAACATGGAATAGGCTCGCTTGCTCGACCCCCCAGAGAGCGGTCATCGTGGTCCGAGCGAGTTCAGCAACACTCACAGCCGTCACCTGTTTTTGGATACCCGCCTGCGCGATCGCCTGGGGCAAAATTCGACGAATAGGTTCAAATGGCATACTTACAGCTTCCGAAAGTCACACATAAAACGAAAGTCACAATACCGACATGCGTGAACATCCGGGCGCGGCTCAAACTGACTCACGAGGATATCATCCATCCGCTCTTCCAAGGCGCTTAAAAACGCATCCTTCTTTTCATCTTGAAGCACCTCGACTTCCTGCGCGGCTCCATGCAACACATATTCATACGTGAGACGTCCCACCTTAGCCCCACGCCCTTCTAACGCCACCTGATACAACCAGAGCTGTTCTTTATCTTCCGTTGTGAGCGTGTCCTTGGCTCGCCCTGTTTTATAGTCAACGATATGACAAGACCCATCTGGCAGAACATCAATGCGGTCAATCTTTCCCTTAATCGAATGCTGACCGAGTACGAGCGTAAAATCCTTTTCAAGCTCAAGCACCGTGGGAACCTGTTGTTGCATGCTCGCGTAAAATCGCTCCACCGCCGCGCGGCCTTCGCGCTTATACGTATCGTGCTGCGCCCGATCCTCGTACCATTCATCAATCCATGCCTCATCCAAAAGCGTTTGCGCCTCTTCATGCGTCACAAGAAAGCTCCCCGTGGAAGGCGCGCCTCCTTGTGGCTGCTGAAAGAGCGTCGGCTGACGAAGACCGGCCTCACGTGTCCGATGCAACTCTAACATCCGCTGAAAAACCAGGTGGAGGCTTTGTCCAAAACTTTTCTGATACGTCCCAAACTTTGGAATGCGGTACACGTGCTCGAACTTGTACTGCAACGGGCATTTGCGAAATGCGGCAAGCTGGGTAAAACTGAACCGCTTTTTTAATGTGTACAACGTGCGTTCATCTTGATGCGCCGGTTGTTGAGGAAGCGAAAGAGCTCGGGCATCAGTTTGTTTTTGTTTCTTAGATTCAGCTACTTCATATCCCATTTCCGCCAAAAAGGAAGAAGGTTTTTTTGCACGCGTTCCTCCGTAGTTTGAGGCTCCTGTGAGAGTCAATGTCTCTTTCGCCCGCGTGAGCGCCACGTACAGCAACCGACGCTCTTCTTCAATGTGGACGTCTCCTTCCGGAAGACGTTCACGAATCAACCCATCAGGCAAAGGCAGCGCATCCGAACGCGGACGCGTAGGGAATCGCTGATCTACCATGGACACAACAAACACATGCTTGAATTCCAATCCCTTCGCTCCATGGATCGTCATGATCTTCACCATGTCAGGGCCAGCTTCCGGATCATTCGCCAAACTCCCCTCTTCTCCGCTCTCCATCTCTTGTTTCCACTCATCCAAAAATCCACGAAGCGTCGGCGCGTGCGTCGCCTGCTCGTACCGTCGAATGCGATCGCTGAGTGCATTAAGCCACTGCAAGTGCTCGCGTTTTTCACGTTCGGTTTTTTGCATCACCTGTGTAAGATAGCCCGTGGTTTGAAGCGTTTCCTGGAAAACACGAAGCGGCGGCTGACGTTGCGCCGTTTCTGCAAGCTTCCGAATATCCTCAACGAATTGACGTACCGTTTTGACACCCTGTTCAGATAGCGTTTTCCGCAAGGCGCCAGACCCGGCTAACACGGTCGCATCCCACAACGAGATGCCTCGTCGATCCTGCGCTTCATGGGTGAGCGCGAACAGGTCATCCGGACTCAATCGATACGGATCCGTTCCAAATGCGCGCCATACGGAGGTCGAATCATGCACGCCATCAAGCAACGTCAGGTAGGCGAAGATATCAACAATAGGTTGTTTGGCGTACAGCCCTCGCAAGGCAAAAAACTGGAACGGGATGCCCGCACCCAACAACGCCTGCACAAACGGATCCGCTCCATCATTTGAACGCACGAGGATCGCGATGTCGCTCCATAACACCCCTTCGTCCTGCGCCTTCAACAACCGAATACGCTCCACCACCTCTTCTGCCTCATCTTCCACACTCTCCGCCCATACAAACGTAACGCGCCCCCCATCCCCTCGTTCGGCAATCAATTTTTTTGAAAGCCCCGTCTCCTGCAGCTGACACTCAAGCCGATGCGGATTATTGTGCTCAATCGACGCGTAGGCAAGATCAAGAATCTCTTTTTTTGATCGGTAATTTTGGATGAGCGCGACCGTTTTTGCATCAGGAAAGTCTTCTCGGAACTGCATGATGTTGGCGAGAGAAGCTCCCCGAAACTTGTAAATCGCCTGATCATCATCGCCAACCACCGTAAGACGCCGCTTGTCCCCAGCGAGAAGTTTAATGAGTTCATACTGCGCTCCATTCGTATCCTGAAACTCATCAACAAAAATCTCCCGAAACTGCGTCTGGTAGTTCTTCAGGATAGATGGTCGTTCACGAAACAATCGAAGCGTTTCCAAGATAAGATCACCAAAATCAATCGACCCCTCATCCCACATCATTTTTTGATACGCCTCGTAGACGCGCGCGAGCTCCTGCAATCGCAGAACCTCATCCATCCCCCCAACTTCATCCGGATGCTCCTCTAGGCGCTTCACATAGGCCGCATACATCTCCCAGGTGACCCCCTCGTCTTTTGCACGAGAAATATGTTGCAAAATAGCGCGAAGAAACTTTGTTGGATTGCCAAGCGGCTTATAGAAGTGCAGGGGAAGCTCGTGCAAGCGACGGCGTAGCATGAGCCAAGCATCTGCCGGGGTGAGAATACGAGGATCGTTTGGAAGACCAATCTCCAATCCATGCGCCTCAAGAATGCGTTCACAAAATCCATGAAACGTGGAGATCCAAAAATCATACGTTCCAACCGGCAAGAGACTGAGCACGCGATCCTCCATTTCTGTCGAGGCTTTTTCCGTAAACGTGAGCGCAAGGATGTTCTCCGTGGTCAGTCCTTGGGACAAAAGGTGGCCATATCGCTTTGTGAGAACCGTGGTTTTTCCTGTTCCCGCGCCTGCCACAATCAACAACGGGCCGCCCGCATACTCCACAGCGCTCCGCTGAGCCTCATTCAACGAGGTAAGATCAACAACAATCGACATGCGCCGATTGTGCCGTGCACGCACTCAAGACGCAACTCAAGCAGCCTAGGCGGTTCTACGAATACGTTCCATGAGCTCCAGGTAGAATCGAAGATTTGCCAATGTTGCCAGTCGTTGACCAAGCACCTCTTCAATAGAAAATAAATGGCGCATATATCCGAGCGTATATCGAGCAAGCTCATCATCAACATCGCTTGTATACAATGACTGTGCCTGCAACAGAGACTCCTGCGAATACTTCCATTTTTCATTCGTAATGTTCACGACTTCATAAAAATCAGGGCGCGTCAGATCATCGTGCACAAAGCGATAGATGTTTCCATGTCGAGCATTGCGAGTTGGAAGTACGCAATCAAACATATCAACCCCACGACGCGCGTACCCAACAAGCTCATGTGGCTTCGCTCCCCCCATAAAATAGCGCGGCGCGTCTACAGGCAAGATTTTATCGAGCGCATCAAGCATCTTGCACGCATCTTCAAATGGTTCCCCGACCGAAAGACCGCCGATCGCGTATCCATCAAAACCAATCTCAACAAGCGCTTCGGCGCTACGCTTCCGTAACGCAAGATCCGTTCCACCCTGAACGATAGCAAAGAGCTTTGCGCCCGGATTCACGCTCCCCTCACGCGTAGCAAGGAACGCCTCCTTGCTCCGTTTCGCCCAGGCCGTTGTTAACGCAAGCGCGTGTTCAAGTTGCTCCTGTGTCGCCGGTAATTCTGTGCACACATCAAGCACCATACAGATATCCGAACCGATCGTTCGCTGAATATCCATGCAGACCTCCGGCGTCAGAGACAACTTCGCTCCATCGATATGAGATTGAAACGTCACTCCATCAGGCGTGAGTTTTCGTAAGCCAGACAGGCTAAAGACCTGAAACCCACCCGAGTCCGTTAAAATCGCCCCCGGCCAGTTCATGAACGCATGGAGTCCTCCAGCCTCCTTCATAATGTCCATGCCTGGACGCAACCACAAATGATATGTGTTTGATAACAAAATTGGTGAACCAAGACGCTCAATATCAAAAGAAGAAAGTGTTTTTACAGCCCCCTTGGTAGCAATAGGCATGAAAAAAGGGGTCGGCAAAACTCCATGCGGGGTTACAAGCTTCCCGTGTCGAAACTGGGTACGCGAATCAAGGGTAAACATACTATTCACCATCACGAGGCTCTTCATGAGCTGTAAGTTTTTGACTCACCGGTGAGCGCTTGATGAAAAACGCTATAACCACAGAAACGGCAAACACCGAGCCAAACAATATCCAAGCGAGTGGATTAAAGAACTCATCCCCAAGGACGACGAACGTAACAATAGGAGGCAATGTCCCAATGAATGTCCCAAGAGCAAACGCCCGATATCGCATAACGCTCATGCCGCTTGCAATACTCACAATATCATGTGGCACGAGCACAAGACGCATGATCGTCACAGCTAAAAACCCGTTATTCCGCATCAACTCATCATACTCTTTGACGAGACCGCGCTCATGCTCATGAAGAAAATGCCGACCAAAAAATCGTCCAAGAAAAAAGCTCACCGTAGACGCCGCGTTTAACGAAATAAGAACAAGAACAAACGCCTGAAACGGTCCGTAGATAGATCCCGCAATCAGAGCAAGCGCCGCCGTCGGAAACGGAATAATCGTCGAGAGCAGGTACACAAAAAACAGAACCACTGGGCCCCAGGCGCCCGCCTCTAATACCTCATGTCGAATAATCTTTGGAAGGGCATGCAAACGAATATGGTGCGCATGCAACCAAGCGAACACACCTAAAATAAGCACCCCCCACGCGACGAGGAGGACAAGCTTGAGTCCATGCGTCCGCTTATTGAATTTCATCTTTTTTCTCTTTCATGAAGGCGAACCACTCTTCCAGCACATTCAAAAACAACTTGTAGGGAACTTCGATGACAAAGTCGAAGAGGTAGACAAACACGTTCACCCGTGAGATCGCCGTAGACAACACCTGCCCCGCCCGAAGAATCGGGAGCGAAACAAAATCCAACAGAATCGTGAAAAAGCGATCTTTGATTTTGACGACGATGTACTCGCGTGCCGCGACACGTAAACGGAAGGCAAAAAAACTCACGACCGAAAGGAAGAACAGGAAGATCAACGAACTCACCCACGTGAATTCAAGGGTGAACAAAAGGTACCCAACGCCTCCAAACGAAAGGAGGTACGTAAGAACATAGACTCCGCCAAATCCCAATTTCGCCAAAAACGAACGCGGAGCAGGAATACGAATCTCCCAAGGCTTCACCCCCTCCACCGACAACAGCTCTTGAACGCCGGACTTAATCTTGTCGACGTTCTCTTTTCCGGGCAGACGAATACGAGACCCAATAACCAACATGAGGAATGGCGGAAACAGCACATTGACGCCCAACGAAAACCAATGGAACTCTTTATACAAAAGTAGTTCAAACGGCGCCTCAATTGCAATAGCTAACAAGGTCTTGGTGATGAATAAGTAGATGATTGCTCGAATCGTCCCCCGATGGACCTTTGTTTTGGATTGCTTTAAGCGACGTTCAGCAACGCGCTCGACCGCATCAAGCAACGCCGGGCCCTCAAGGTCCGAATGTTCTTTAATAGCCTCTGCCACAAACAAGAGGGAGATCGCGAGCGGTTTTACCGCCGTCTGGAATTTCTGCGCTTGCGGATGCCCAAGATCTTGAAGAAGCTTTTTCCGAAGCTCTCGAAGCCGCGTGGCAATCCCCGATACATCCGCGCGATACCCCTCGGCCGACGTCCATTCCGGCACGTACCAACGTGCAAGACGCGCGCAAATCATCTCATCATCCGCCTTCGTCAATAAGCGTGTACACGCGATGTACGTCTGCAAGCGTCGGCTTCCATCAGAGATCTCAAGCCCACGAACCGTTAACCGATCCCCGATCGCTTCAAACAACCACGTCACCAAACGCAACGCCGTCGAAGCCGTGTCTAACGCTTCTTCGATATCCGTAGCCGTAACCCCGAGCAGCCAATCACGCTCAACCGCATCGCTCACGGATTCCCACGCCTCCAAGACGGCATTATGACGCTCAACGCGCCAAGCCACATCCTCGATCAAGGACTCAGGCAACGTAGCATTAGGAAGATACCTTGCAGCGATCAATTCACGAATGACGTGTTTTGCAATCTTTCGCGCATCCCCTTCGAGAAGCAATTGTCGTTTTAAAATGCGAACGATAGCCGCCTTTCGTAGCAGGTGCTCATCCTTATAATCAACGGCATTACGAATCTTCTCGTAGAGAACAGAAAAGCGGCTAATGGCCGCGTGTACGGTGATACGTTGCGTTTCTGGAACATCAAGTTCCTTGGCTGGCTGCAAAATCTCGCGTAACGACGCCAGCTTGGCGTGAGACCATTCGCTCATAGAATGGGGGTAGTCTAGCAAATTTTAAGGAAAAAGTCGAGGAATAGCCAAAAAGAGCTGGATTGTATCAAAAACGAGTTGATGAACCACCTCACCCAGTCCCGTTGACAACGCGGCAAAATCATGGATACAGTCCCTGTACTCAGGAGGCTCTCATATGGCACGTGTAGCCTTGTTCGGCACCATGCAGACGAACTGGCGTTATGGACTAGCCGTGCACCTGCGCGCCAACGGCCATGAGCCCGTGGACAACGCGGATGCTCGCTGGCCGGACGCCAAGACGGCCGAGGAGATCAATCCTCTGCTCGCTCAGGACCACGGATTCATGAAGTCAGCGGATATCGCGTTCTGGCATCACGACGCTGACACCGCAGGCGACACAGCCCGGATCGAGCTCGGGATGCTCGCAATCCTCGGACGCCCGACCGTGGTCCACGTGGACCATGGAGTCACCTCGCGGGAATACATGCGCGCCCTGTGCATCCACTTCCCAACCCTGCACTGGGCAGAGACGGCGGAAGATGTGCGCGCCCTGATCCAGCGCCTGTCCGAGGCGCTCTCATCGAAGGAGTGATCTTCATCACGCACCCCATCTGCTCTTGGGTGCGTTTTTGTTTAAAGGAAAAATGCACCCAAAACAACAAGACTCCCGTGTAGGGAGTCTTGTTCCTGGTGGACGCTAAAGGATTCGAACCTTTGACCCTCTGCGTGTAAAGCAGATGCTCTAACCAGCTGAGCTAAGCGTCCTTCGAAAAAACGACCTGTGCGGTCGTTTTTTGCGTGGTGCCGCGGGAGAGACTCGAACTCTCATACCCTTGCGAGTGCTACCACCTCAAGGTAGTGCGTCTACCAATTTCGCCACCGCGGCTTGCTTTGTAGCGAGGCAAAGAATACCAAACGTTTCCATGAGACGCAAGGACCCGTGCCAGACAGGGCTTAGATCGCCTCTTCACGCGGGCGAAGACGCCCTCGGCCCGTAATAATATGAAGGGCGGCCGGTTTAATACCGATCGCGATAGGAAGGCTTGTGGATTCATAGCCATCGATCACGACGGTTGTCGGTTTTTCCGAAACCAATCTCCCCCAAGAACACGTCAGTCGTGTTTCGGACAAGGTTTTCTTTTTGAGGAGCCACGACCCCTCTTGTACCTCTGCCTGAATCACCACTTCCAACAGCCCGTCTTTGGCATTCGCTGCCATCGCCGCGTTATGCGAACCACCACAGAGATTACGAATCGACATGGCGCC
>CAZJEZ010000037.1:1331-8416 GCA_964545235.1 uncultured Gammaproteobacteria bacterium | reverse complement strand
CGATAAGCGCATCTCGACCAGGTTGTGTGCTGTTGCCAAGGGATGAATGATGTACGGTTCGCCGGTCGCCCGTTTTTGATCCCCGTGAGCCATCTCCGCAAACGCGTACGCCCGTCGCACCAACTCCAAATCTCCTTCCGGGGCATAGAGCCGGATGGTCTCACAGAGCTCGTCGATCGTCTTGGGATAGGGGCGCCCTTCTTGCATGGATTTACTGTATCACGGGGTTCTTGTGTGTTACCATAGAGCCACGTATTTCTCCTATGTCTACGCAAACAGCCGAGGCAAAAAAGCTCCCGGAAGCCGTGGTCGAACAGCCAAAAGAACTCAGTAATGGGGGTGTTGTTGAGCAGGCTGAGGCTCGTATACAGGCGGTCACGGGCCAGGCGGATGCGTTGGCTGCTGTTGTTGGGGAGGGCGATCCTGCGGCACAGGCAGAAGTTGCGGCGGCAAAGAACAAGCTACAAGGGGAGGTTGCGGAAGCACGAGCGGCGCTTACCGTAGAGTTAGGTGCGGAGCCGGCGAATGATAACGCGCTCACCGACGCCGTTGATCATGATCGTGATGTGGTAACGGGCGAAGAGGCCGCGCCTATCCCGCTTGTGACACCAAAGGCGGAGCCAATTCCATTGGTAACACCAAAGGCAGAAGCGATTCCACTTGTCGCGAAGAAAGACCCTGATGCGTACACGCTCGGTCCAATTCCAGACAGACCTCCCGAGAAGCCGTATGTCATGGGAACCCCGGAGGAAAAAACATCTCCAAAAGTGGACCAGAGCGCGCAGCAAGAAGCGATCAATACACAACGAGCCGAGATTGCGCGCGTCAAGCAGGTGCAATCCGAGTTTCGCGCGGAACGAGCGGCAACAGTGGCGTCGAACCCACTTGAACGGGTATACGACCTTATTCTCGCAACGCAACTTGCCGTGGCCGAAAATCGACTCGCGCACATGCAAGCCGAGAGCGACGAGGCTTCGGAGACACGCGTGAAACTAGAGGAAGAGCTTAAACGATTACAGGAGCGCCAAGAGGTACTGGCAGAAGCATACGCGGATGCACTCGAAGCGAACGCGGCCGGAAAACCGCTCAATGAGCTGGGACTAGAGACGGTGTTACAAGAAGGTGGGCAAGAGTCGGCCGCAGGAGCAGACGCATCAGCAAAAATACGTGGAGCCGGGCCTTGGTACGAGGCGCATGCACGATCATCGTCGAACCACGGGGAAAGCGCCCCAAGAAAACCAGGAATCTTTAGCCGTTTTTGGAAAGGTCTGACGAGCATGTTCGATTCCGGTGGTGGCGGTTCGCACGAATAGGTTATTTGGTATGTCGAATACATCCGTCGCTCGTAATGCAGCTCTTCTCATCTCTGGAACGACGGTGCAAAAAATCATCGCGTTCTTTGCATTCACGTTCATCGCGCGCTGGGTTGGTGTTGAAGTGACGGGACAGTATTTTTTTGCGATTTCTGTGACGAGTGTATTCGTAACGCTGACGGATCTTGGGATGACGCCCGTTCTTATTCGAGCAACGGCACAACGGGCGCCAGACGCTCGTGAATTATTCACCAAGGTATTCCGCGCGAAGCTTGTCCTGATTCCATTCGCCATCGCGTGTTCGCTTATGTATGGCTGGTTTGCGCATCCGTCACGAGACGTCTTTGCAGCGATTATCGTGGCCTGCGGAGTTCTTGCGTTGGATGCGTGCACGTTGCCGCTCTACGGATGGCTACGTGGGCACCGAGATTTGCAACCAGAAACCATTGGGATGTTTTGCACCCAGTTCACAACCGCGGTCGTTGGGCTTGTGGCGGCGTGGATGGGGTATGGGGTGATCGGGTTAGCGCTGAGTTTGCTTATGGGAAGCGCGGTGAACGCGGTATGGAGCTATCGAGCCGCCCGTCGCACGACGCGCGCGCAGACCTACTCACCTACGCATATGTGGACGTGGAAGCGTCTTGCGGTTGCCGCTCTTCCATTCGCGCTTGCTGGACTCTGCGTGAAAGTCTATTCCTATGCGGACACGCTCTTGATTCAACGGTTCTGGACGGATCGTGAAGTTGGATTCTATGCCGTGGCCTATAAACTCACGTACGCGTTTCAATTTGTGCCCTTGGCGTTTGTGGGGGCGCTGTATCCGGGTATGAGTTCCGCGTTCGCTGAGAACAAAACGGAGCTCACGCGTCTTGTTCGCGCCTCGTTACGCTTGATGGCGGGTGTGAGTATTCCGTTGGTTGTGTGGTTGTCGTGTTTCGCTCCGGTCGTTATTCGTGTCGTATATGGTCAGGCATACGAAGGCTCGGTGGCTATTTTACGCATCTTGCCGTGGGTGCTCATTCCGATCTTCTTGGATTTTCCAATCGGTTCAGTGTTGAACGCGAGTCATAAAGCGCATTTGAAAACAGCTTCCATGGCGATCGCGATGGTGGTGAATGTGGTTGCGAACGCTTTTCTTATTCCGCGCGTAGGGCCGGTCGGAGGAGCTGTGGCTGGGATCGTGTCTTTTACGATTCTGGCGATCGTTGGAGTGTGGTTTGCGCGCGAACATCTTGTGGGAGATGCGTGGGGAAGTCGGTTCTTTAAACGGGTGGCGCTTTCAACGGCGGTATTTGGCTTGTGTGGCTACGGGATTGTTCAGCTTCCGCTTGTCGCTGCATTGCCGAGCGCGTTCTTGGCAACATGTACGCTTTGGGCCGTTTCTGGATTTGTTGAAAAAGAAGAGCTCGAACAGGTGCTCGCCAAACTTCAGCGATTGAGATCACGTGTATGAAGCCGGTTGCTTTGATCACACTGGAATATCCGCCGGACACGGGGGGAGTGGCTCGGTATGTGAGCGCGCTTGTTCGCGAGTCGAAGGGGGCGCTGATGGTACGGCGCGTCACGCCTCCGCGGGTACCGTTTGGATGGCTTGCCTGGGTGCCGTTGTGTCTTCGTTTGCGTCACACGGCGCGCGCGTTGCTTGTCAGTCATGTCCTTCCGGTAGGAACGGCCACATGGATGGCGCGATGGGTTGGAGGGATTCCGTATCACCTTGTGCTCCACGGATTAGATATCCGTCTCGCCTCACGTTCTGCGTGGAAGTGTTGGTTGACGCGACGTATTATCCGCAACGCACAAACCGTGTTTGTGAACTCACTTTTCACAAAAGGACTCTTGAGAACTCTGTGTCCAGAGATCGACGCAGTTCTTGTGACCCCAGGAGTCGAGGTCGTGGATCTTCCGTCGAAGGGAGATGCACGTAGAGCTCTCGGGATACAAGCCGATGAGCGACTTGTGTTGAGTGTTGGACGCCTCGTGAGACGAAAAGGCCATGATGTGCTGCTCGACGCGTATACTCGTCTAGAAACACCCGCACGCTTGGTTATTATCGGACAGGGTCCCGAGGAGCGGGTCTTACGAGAGCGAGCTCGGCTTATGGGTGAGCGGGTTCAGATCATCACGCAGGCTTCCGATGAAGAACGGTGGAAATGGTACGCGGCCGCGGATGTATTCGCACAGCCTTTGCGCAACGAGCCGAACGACCCAGAAGGATTCGGTATTGTGTTTTTAGAAGCGGGATTAGCAGGACTTCCTGTTATTGCTGGACGAAACGGGGGAGCCAGCGAAGCGGTGATCGATGGACAGACGGGGTATATCGTGGAACCTGGCCGAACGGAAGAAGTCACACGTCTTCTTGAAGAGCTTCTCACAAATCGGGCGCTTGCAGAACGTCTGGGAGAGGCGGGGCGTATCCATGCTCTACGCGACTGTTCATGGCGAGAACGATGGCTTACACTCGCGGCGTATCTATGATTTCCGTTGTTATTCCCGTGTGGAACAACGCGCTCCAGCTTGCGCGTGCGTTGGAAGCGCTCACCAAGCAAACGTGGAAGGAGTTTGATGTAACAGTGATTGATGATGGTTCACGAGATCGGCTCGCACAGGAAGTCGCTGGCCGTACGTGGCCATTTCCTGTCGCCTATCATCGGTTGGAGCAGAACGGGGGAGCGCCGCGAGCGCGCAACGAAGGCGCGCGTCGCTCGACAGGCGGAGAGCTGTTCTTTTTGGATGCGGATATCGTGCTTCGTGAAGATGCGCTCGAACAATTTCATCAAGCGTTGATCGAACATCCAGAGGCGGCGTTTGCTTATGCAGATCTTCGTTTTGGATGGAAGCGGCTCCGTGGCCGCTTGTTTGACGCACACGCGTTACGGAACGTGAATTACATCCCTACGTCATCACTTGTGCGAAGATCGGCGTTTCCTGGGTTTGATGAGTCATTAAAGAAGTTTCAGGATTGGGACCTGTGGTTGACGATTGTATCTCGTGGAGGAACGGGATGTTGGATTCCGGAAGAGCTGATACGGGCAGAAACAGGGGGAACGATGAGTTCCTGGTTGCCGGCTTGCGTGCATCGTCTTCCGTGGCCGCTCTTTGGATGGATGCCGCCTGCTATGCGGAAGTACCTTGCGGCCGAACGGATCATTCGCGACAAGCATGGTCTTGCTCCCCGTCTTCACGAAGATGAAGAAGAGATGAAGCGCGCCGGGGTATACACGTTCGTTGTCGTGGCCTGTGTGATGAGCGTTTCGTTTGCTGCATACACCGCATCATCCGTGATGACGGGCGTAGCGCTTGTGGTTGGGGCTCTGCTGGCGTACGTGGCGTACGCGTATCCGCTTGTGGCATGCGGCGTGTGGTTGGCGGAGCTCGTGGTGGGATCGTTTGGTGGATTGTTGCGAGCCTTTGGAGATCCAATGCTTCACGGAGGAGCGTCTCTTCGGTACTTGGTATTCGGGGCGATGGCTGCGGCTTCCGTCGTGCGCCTTGTACTACACAAGAATGAACGCGGTCAGGTGTGGGAGAGAATGATAACGTTCTTCCGTACCTACTCGTCTCTCGGATTGCTTGCGCTTGCTGTTGGCGGAGGCGTGCTTCTTGGTCTTGTACAAAATGACAGAGCGAATGTGTTTCAAGACGCAAACGCTTGGATCATGTGGGCGCTACTCCCTGTCTTTGTTGGACGTCTTTCTTTTTCGACTCAGCGTACGTGGAAGGTACTGACGGGTATCTGTGTGGGCGCGTTCGCCTACCTGACGCTAATCACCTGGAAAACCTGGTTTTTCTACGCTCACCCGTTTTCACAAGAGGTCGTTTCCTATGTGTATCTTTGGATTCGACGAACCAGGCTCGGTGAAATCACGCGCGTGATTGAAGGGATGCAACTGCATCGCGTCTTTTTTCAATCACAGATCTACGCGCTCCTTGCATTGCCGTTTGTGTGGCGCGCACGCCGACGCCTTGGGAGTATTGCCGCGTACAGTGTCATCTTGATTTCGCTGTCACGGAGCTTTTGGGTTGGGGCCGCGGTAATGATACTGATGGCGCTTGTGCTTCGTGCGCGTGCAGGTGGGATTGGGGGAGCCTGTCGGTTTTTTGTACGTGAAGCAACGTCGTTTTTTGGTGCCTTTGTGCTTGTGTGGGGGCTTGCGGTTGTTCCGATCCCTCCAACGAACGCCTCTCTTATTCAGGTTCTTACGTCACGTGCCGCGGGCCAGGAAGGCGCTGTATCTAGTCGACGTGCACAACTCGGTCCTCTTCTTGAAAAAATTAAAGAAGCTCCCTTGTTTGGTTCCGGCTTTGGAACAACAGTAACATACACGTCTTTTGACCCACGCGTGCTTGCTACGGGAACGAATCAGCGCACGACGTTTGCGTTTGAATGGGGATGGTTGGATCTTCTCGTAAAGATCGGTGTTGTGGGCGTGTTGGCATATATAACGCTCCTTGGACAGGCGCTTCGTGTCTTATGGAAGCGTGTAGAGCGTGATGAGTGGATAGCGTGGGCGACAGCGCTCATGGGCCTTGTGACGGTGCATATGTTCACTCCATACCTCAATCATCCGCTTGGATTTGGATTCTTATTTTTGCTCCTCCTTCGCGGAATGTGATAGGCTCACTCTCGTTTTTAGGATATGCGTTTACAACACCTTTCATTAGGAGTCTTCTGTGCCGTCCTTTGCACGATCGCTATGATCGGCGGAGGGATCGCTGTGGGACTCCACCTTGTCACCTCGTCGCAAAGAGAAGTGAGCACGGAACGACAGGTGTCACCCGTATCACACATTGTCACTCAGACGATCGTGGAGACAGAGATAGAGGAGGATCACGGCATTTCGTCATCCACCTTGCTTGAAGTTGTTGGTGATGCGGGCGTTTTGACACCCGTCGTGCCTGCGACCACGAGCGGAACGACCCAGTATGTGCTTTTGTCCTTTGATGGGTCGCGATCGTTGCCCATGTGGAGAAAAACGATTGATTTCGCTCGACAAATGCGGGCAGAGGGCAAGCCTCTCGCGTTTACCTACTATGTGAGCGGCGTCTACTTTTTTCCGGAAAGCAAAAAGGAACTGTACCATCCACCAAGGCACGCTACGGGTACATCCATGATTGGATATGCAACCAGTGATCAGGATGTGGCGAATCGGATCGCGATGATCAATGAAGCAATTGCGGATGAGCACGAGATAGGATCGCATGTAAACGGACATTTTGATGGATCACGTTGGACGGAGCAGGAGTGGCGCAGCGAACTCAGTCAGTTTAGAACCTTTCTGACGCAGTCGGGAACACTTCATCTTCCGCAGGGAACGTTCTTTGGGCATAGAGCTCCTGAGCTCGGAAGAAACAGCGCTATGTATAAGGTGCTCGCAGAAGAGGGCTATCTTTACGATGCAAGCGGCGTACGCAAGCCGACAGACTTCCCAACGCAAGATAGGTATGGTATTTGGCAACTCGCGCTAGCAAAAATTCCCTACGCACACACGACGAGTTCGGTGCTTTCTATGGACTATAATTTTTACTTCAAGCAAAGCGGGGCAAAAGATGTGGCAAAAAAAGGAACGGCAGAGTGGCAGGCTATGTATAACGACATGCTCACATCATATCTCGGATACTTTGATATGAATTACAATGGCTTGCGTGCACCCGTGATTATTGGCCACCATTTTTCTGAGTGGAACGATGGGGTGTACTGGGAGGTGATGAAGACCTTTGCGAGGAGATCCAGCCCTTGCTGGGAACCGGTCGTGATCACGATCTCATCAGGGC
>CAZJEZ010000037.1:0-1321 GCA_964545235.1 uncultured Gammaproteobacteria bacterium | reverse complement strand
ATGTGCAATGCGTGACCATGCGTGAATATGCAGAGGCATTGAGTAGCAAAAACCCGATCAAATGATCGGGTGGGGGCTAAGAAGCCTTACGCGTACGTGTTGTTTTACGGGCGGCGAGTAAGGCTACGGCCTGTTCAAGCGTAATCGTATCGGCCGTGACGTCTTTTGGAAGGGTGGCGTTTTTGGCGCCGTGCTTCACATACAGGCCATATTTGCCTTGGTGTACCGTCACGGGTTTTCCATCTTTTGGATGAGCGCCAAGCGTCTTGAGAGCTGGAGCTGAGGAGCGTCCGGCTCCTTTTGGTTGCGCAAACAACACGAGAGCTCGTTCAAGAGTCACGCTAAATACATCGTCGCCTTCTTTTTCTTTCAATGACCGAAAATCACCGTCGTGAACAACGTATGGACCAAATCGTCCAAGGCCGGCACGGATCTCTTTCCCGGTCGTCGGGTGTGTACCGACAAGACGTGGAAGATTGAGGAGTGCCACGGCGCGGTCATGAGACAAGGCTGTTAACGGAATAGTTTTTGGGACGCTCACGCGCTTTGGTTTCTTCTTAGAATCTTCGTCTTCAGGATCGTCTCCAAGCTGCAGGTAGGGTCCATAGCTTCCTGTTTTGAGAAAAATAGGAAGTCCTGTGGTTGGGTCGTCACCAAGCGTTGTTGGACCCTGCATGGTCGAGTTTAGAATCTCTTCGATGGAAGCCATGGTGAGGTCAGCAGGCGCGGTACCTTCGGGAACAGAAGCCTTGGCGAGTTGTTTGCTGCGTGGATGAATCGCCTCGAAGTAGGCCCCAAATTTTCCAATACGAACCGTGACATCCGGAAGGCTGGGGAGACGAACTTCTTTTGCGGCCACCCCATCCATGCGGTCAGTTTCTTCGGTGATGCGAGCGCGGAGCCCCTGGTCGCCCAAAAAGAACGACGTTAAATAGGGGAGCCAGGCCTGTTTTCCTTCGGCAATGTCATCGAGAGAAGCTTCCATGCGCGAAGTAAATCCAGCATCAACAAGATCCTGGAAATGCTTTTCCAAGAGCTGTACGACGGCCATGCCCGTGAAACTGGGGACGAGCGCGTTTTGGAGTTTGGCGACGTACCCACGATCGTTGAGCGTACCGATGATGCTTGCGTAGGTACTTGGGCGACCAATCCCTTCCTTTTCCATGTATTGGATGAGAGATGCTTCCGTAAAGCGCGCAGGCGGCTTGGTTTCATGAGAAACGGATTTCGCGTCCGTGCAAGCGGGTGTATCGCCTTCACGTAGGACGGGAAGTGGATGTTCTTTGTCGGCGAGGGCTTGGTCGGTGTCCTCGGCGCCCTC
>CAZJEZ010000036.1:5838-8445 GCA_964545235.1 uncultured Gammaproteobacteria bacterium | reverse complement strand
AGGAAGCGATTGGATGTTCCGCCTTTGTTGACACGCGGAACTCGGAATCGACAGAATCTCAAACGACAACCTTGCCGTATCAGACCTTTGCTCGCACAGGCGGCATCACCACCGCAACGGATCGAACAATTTCTGTCACACATCCGGCTGATCGCATGGTCTATGTGATTGATGAGGTCGCGAAGCGTTGTAAGGCCGAAGAAAATAGCTGTCGTGCCTTTGGGTTGCCGATCATGAAGCCTGATCGTTCAGCGGTTGATCGCTATACGACGGTCTACATCAAGAATGACGTAACCAAGTACGCAACAGGTCTTTGCCGTCCAAGTGAGTTGTATTGCGAGTCGTTTACGGCAGGCACAGGCGTTGAGTACTTCAAAGATCCAAAAAATCACGCCTGTGAGTACAAAGAGCAGGTCCAGGTCGGCGGTCGATTTGGAACGGTTTCTGTCGCTACCGGAACCTATGCTGGTTGGTTTATCAAGGGGGTGAGTCCAGCAACCCCATGTTATCCGGAAGCGCTTGCGAGCGGTTCGGAATTTGGTATCTATCGCGTGGATGATACGAACTACGCTGGATACGGTGGAGTGTGTGGTCCTCAGTATGGCGAATGTACAGAATTCCGTGACACCAACGACAAGACGGATCCGTTGCATGTCACCGGCAAGCCCTACTTCTTCATTAAGAACGATCAGCTTGATACATCAAGTTGTAACGGTACGGTTGATACGGATAAGGGATGTGTCTTGTTGCGCGATCTGACGGATTCTTCGTTGCGCTACAACACGCAAGCGAGTTACGACGCGTATCAGCGCTCTGGATACACGCCAATTGCTCCGATTAACTGTGCAGATGGTCTTGCGAATCCGGCTTGTGCTCGATTTACCCCAGCTCTTACCTCGAATGACGCGAACTTAATCGTAAAGGTCAAAAAGGATCGTGACTGTTTGCAATGGCTTGGGTGTAAGAGCGCAGAAACGGTGTTTGATCCAAGTCAGCGACGCTATATTCAAGTGTGTACGGATGTCGCTATGTGTGATCGTGCCACTGGAAAGTCGGATGATAAGTTCTGTTCCGGATACGTGAATCGCTCTACGTCCACCGAGCCCATGCTTTCACAGGGCGCGTATTTTGACATCAATCGGTACGCGCGACGCAGTGTGAAGATGGGGGATAAGGATTACTCGGGGTATGCTCTCCCAAACGCGTTCCAGGTGCCAGACTTGATCAGTATGACGGTGGCGAAAGATGGTATGGGCGTGGCTCGTGCTCAGAATTTGACTAAGCTTGGACTTGATTATCGATTAGCGGCGGTGGCTACAGTCCCTGTGCGTGAAGACGGATCCATGAGGCCTCCAGAAACGAATCAGGCAACAATCTTGTGTCCCACGGTTGGATCCGGTGCGCGTTTAGGGTGTCGCGCTTCTGGCTCAACCGTGTCCCCGGTCGCTCAACGCTATCCGGATCTCTACCTGTGTCAGCATGCGGGGAGTGGTCGCATCGGTTTCTACAAGCCTTCCGAAACCTTGGGTGCCACAACGGGTTTCTCGTGTTACTTCTCTGTCCATGGTGACTCGTCCGTATTCGACTTCCAGAATATTCAGGAAAAGTTCGCGCTTGCTGATCCAAAACGTGATGGACAGCTTTCATCTGCGTTTCCGTTCCCACAGTGTCGTTCAAATCCAGAGGCGGATTCTCCGTATGGTCCGGATTTTGTGACGCGTTGGGACTTCTCAACCAACCCACCAAAACCCGCAGAAAAACTTTCTGGCTTTACCAACGCGAAGGTGTGTGAGTTCGGTGAAGACTGTGAGTGCGCCTACAAACGAGCGGATTATAGCCAGGCTGCCATCACGAAATTCTACGCAATGAACTCGCCGAACGTACCACCAGGCGTATGTCAGGGTGGTCCGCGCGATGGTCAATCCTGTATTCCGGATACGGTCGCCAAGGCTCCATCCGTACAGTCCACACGTACAGCTCAAGGATCCGATCTCGTTCGGGCGATTGAAGGGTCGAATCAGGCACAGTCCTGTGGTTCGGCGGATCAAGGTGGTAAGTGTATTCCGTTTAGCAAAGTAGAGATTGTGCGCGGTGTGTTCGGACAGTGTCTCGAACAGGACTCTACGCGCAACGTAGGAGGAGATCAGAGCCGCAAGCCATGTCTTACTTGGAATCCGAACCCGGTTCTCTTTGGGGACAAGGACGTCTATCACTACAACCCACAGGCCGGGTACAACCCACCGCAGAACTCGGGTCAGTACTACTGCTTGTCTGAAGCTCGCCAGCCAGAAACGATCCGTATTACGTATCCATACCTCACACCAGCGGGAGGAATGTCTCGTATGAGTTATGACGACGAATACACGTCGGATGGTGACTGTTTCGCTTGTGGTGGCAATAAGGCTGGAGCGGCGATTGATGGTTCAACGGCTCGCGGTTCGGAAACGGGCTACCAATGTGAATACGCCGACGATAATCAGGATGATGACAGTCAAGAAAGGGATGATAACGCCATACGTCTGATTTCTTCTGGAAAAGATCGTGGACACTCGTACGTGGAAACCTTCTTCCCAATCAAGTCTAATGTTGTTGCTCTTGCGATGTTTA
>CAZJEZ010000036.1:3816-5828 GCA_964545235.1 uncultured Gammaproteobacteria bacterium | reverse complement strand
CGCAAGCTGCCGTTTCGAGCACGGAATTGATCAGCGCGGCGACCCTCGATAGCAACATCGGATTCTTCAGCATTCGTCCCATCAAGAATGCGAATGGCCAGGGTCGCATGGCGTGCGGATATCAGGCTGGTTGGGTGGATGGTATGGCTTCGTTTGACTATGATAATGCGGATGAGTCAAAGCGCGCGGACGGAGAATGGCATCAGAAGTTCATGGAGAACTACAATCCAACCATGACGCGTGGTTCCGAGCGCGTTCTTATCAATAGCCTTGGAACCCCTGTGCAGATGCCGTGTGTCCATACGAGCCAGTTTGATCCATACACGGATAACGAAGCTTGCTACTTCAAGTATTGGCAGACGGATTACAAGTTCCCGGTATCTGATCCTAATTCGGGAAGTCCGCGTCCACCTGCGCAAAACGATCCGTTTACGGGAATCTTCGACGCAACCGTGACGAACGCTCAAAATTCGTTTGAAGATATTCGTCGATCGCCGGAGTACCGAGAATGTACAACGGACAAGCCGTACTTCGGTATTCGTGCGGTGTTCCAGGCGCCTGTCAAAAACACGCCCGCTCCATCAGGCGGAGCTCCGGTTACGCGACAAGCGATCCAGGGTCCATGGCGTCTCGCTGGATTCTGGACGACGACGTGTTCCGGCCAGGCGAATGATTACCGTTACATCTACACCTACGTCGACATGACGAGTGCGGATGTCTGTACTCAGCTCGCTGAAGTGAAGAGCAAGGAGACGAATCAGGATGCGGCGTATACGGATCGTATCTGGAGAGACGCGGCATACACGGTTCCTGCTATTGGCACGCAGTACAATGCTCGGTTTGCTCCGTTCTCGAGTGCATTGAATACGGGTCCAGCAGGCAAGGATCCATTGTTCCAGACGGGGAGCATGGCCTCCGGCTACTCACCGCTTCGTCCGCCAACGTTCTTAAGCTCTGGCGCGGATACGTTCTATCGTATGGAACGTCCAGATCCGAAAGATAAATGGGCGTACCTGACAAACATCTTCGCTCGTGTCTACCGAGTGTATCGGTACAATAATGATGCTGTTTTGAAGACGGACAAGGCTTGTTTACAGGGTCCATATAAAGGCATGAAGTGTACAACGGCCGGCGGTGCCGATGGAGCGAGCCAGGCGTGCAGTCTCAACGGTGTTTGTAAGACGGATAGGTTACCTGTTGCGGCCATGAGAGCGGTGAGCGTGTGTAACTCCATGTCTGGTATGAATTCGGGATTGCTCTGTAATCCACGTCCAGAGATGTGTCACATCGCGCCGATCGACCCGCGCCCTCTCCAAACCGGAGATATCAAGCCGATGCTCTTGCCGTGTGAGCAGCAGGATGGATGGACCTCGAGCGCTACGGGGTGGACGGGTCCTGGGGCGGGGAACGCTAATATTTCACAAAAGTTAGCTTCCCAGCGCGGTGCCTTTAAGTGTCCAAATACGTGGTACTCGCTTCGGAAAGGCCTCGCCTGTTCGGGCGTGTCTCCATCTAGTGCGGAATGTCCGATGGCTATTCGTGGGGTGTGCGCAACGGGTTCCGGAACGGATGCGACTCCAAAAGCGCAAGGTCCGACACGTGGAACCTGTCAGTACTATCTTCCAAGATTGGATGGTTCCGGATCTGCCTACACCCTTCCAACTGCCAGTGGTCGTTTGAGCACGGCAACGCCAGGTGGATTTACAGGTCTCGATCGCAATACATTCCGATTTACCTCAACAGCTGGTCTGCCTGATTCTGGATCATTTCAATGGCAAGCAGCTGGCGCTGAAGCCTCGAGTTGTTATATCGATCAAGACTGTTCGTTCACGGCCAAGAACTTCTACTTAAAAGGTAAGTTCGCTTATGCGTCCGATGGACCTCTCTATTCCGTACGCAGTACAGCTAAGTTGAATCCTCCTGCTGAAACATGTGCGGGCCCTATGGACCAGCAAGGAGCCTGCTTGTCGTCATCGAGGACCACGGCCGCCTGCAGGCGTTGCTCGAACTCC
>CAZJEZ010000036.1:0-3806 GCA_964545235.1 uncultured Gammaproteobacteria bacterium | reverse complement strand
GGCGGGGGCGGTACGATTTACCCGTACCATAACTTCTTGAGAACAGACCCGGCGACTGGCGCGTCTGGCGATGGGGTGACTGGACCCGCTTGGTGGACGGCTCAAAACACACTTATTATGGGGGGAAGCGATGGTGGGTATGTTCTGAATATGATTGATACAGGGCGTGCTGGCTACTCCATTTCCGAGCTCCAGCGCTGGCCGGGAGTTGGGCTTGCAAGCTCGCCGCCTCGCGAAGCGTTTGGTCAGACGGGTGATGTGGCGACAGGGGCGGCGGAAGTCTGGGATGAAGTCGTGAATACGCCGGGCATTGGAGACGTCTTTCGGTTCTTTGGCCTTGGACCTTCGCCGGCGTATCAGGGCTATAACCTTGCCGCCTGTGAACCGCTCGTGAACTTTGCCTCGGGTCCAAAGACAGGGAAATGTGAAGGTGGGTTGAATGCTGGTTCGTTGTGTCGCATGGAACTTTCGTCAGGCAGTGCTCAAAGCGGCGCTGTCTACACGACGCCTGACACGGTGGGTGCTGCGTACGGCTGCCGTGCGGTCAGCGACACGCAAGACACGCCCTATAAAAACTCATGTGGCGATGTGACGCAGAGCGGGTCTCCGCGAGCAGGATGTCTCATGACGTCGGGCGATCCGAATTCACTTGATCCAGATAAGGACAACAACGCCTGTACGCATAGCGCCGGATATTATCCACGCCTTGACTTGTGTCCAAATCCAAACGATGAGTTCTGTGGATTGCTCGGATATAACCTCAATGGCGGTGAAGCCTCGCTGAATCCAAGAGGTGCCAACTTGAACCCGATTCCAACGGACGTGACAATGGGTCACTACACCCCGTCCTTCCTCGGATACAATCCTCCTGGAGGAATTAAAGAGGATTACATTAACTGGTATAAGCCGGTTCCTCCGCGCATCGCTGCGCCGGATATCCGAAGCGGCGCGAATGGTGGATCTGGTTCCTGTAAGATTCAGCAGACGGATGCATTCTCGATCGACGGTATTTCCGAAGGGCAGATCAACATTCCGGGTGGCCAGTATAAATCCACTATTCGATTCTACGGTTGGGCGGCACATAATCAGATGCCACTTCGCCGCCTGGTCATCGATTGGGGTGATGGCACAAAGCAGGCCTTGAATGACGCGAAGATCAAGAATCACAAACCGTTCTGTGGCGTGACCAAGGAGTGTAGTGATCCGATCAAGGGTCTTGGACTCACCTGTGAAACAAATTCGGACTGTCCGGCGGGAACGGGTGTGTGTCGGGATCTTGGACTCTGTTCGAACAACGCCTCCTTATACTGCCGACAGGATAGTGACTGTGGCACGGGCGGTACGTGTCGGGTCCGCACGTTCTTTGGCAACAGCCCAGAAGCATGTGAAACAAACTACTTCGAGTTTACCCACGTCTACTCGTGTAATGCTGGGACGGTGCTCAACAGCGGCGCGTGTGATCCAACGCAATTACGTTGCTCACGTGATCCAAGCCGCACCTGTACGTCATCGAGTGGTTGTGCGCCAGGGGACGCCTGTGTCCCAGGGCTCGCTAACCCAGCCGGCTGCTTCACAACGGATCAGTTAACCTGCCGATTCACTCCACGTGTCTACGTACAAGACAACTGGGGATGGTGTTCGGGAGAGTGTCGTGCGCTCGCCGTAACGGGTGATGCACTCGATGACTCGCCTACATCCGCGGTCAAACATCCATACGGGGGATGCTACTCCGGAGGAACGCTTGGCGGGGGAGTCGTGAGGAAGAATACGGATGGGAGCGCGGTGCTTCCTTTAGGAGCAGAGCTTCTTAATAAGGGTGGAGAGTGCGCGCTTGAACTTCCAAAATCACCCGCGAACTCGTTGCGTCCTTGGATTGTCTTCCCGGGCTCAATCAATCTTCGCAAGTCACAGTAATCAAAAACCCCTGCACAGATGTGCAGGGGTTGCGGTTCACAGGTGGTCGCTGCCCCACCGGACGCGGATCGTTTCCTCGGCCGGAGTCGAGGGCGTGGTCAGCGGGTCCATGGGCGAGCTCCAGCAGGAGACGTTCAGCTGGGTGCACTCGCTCACCATCTCGCCTCGACAGTAGAAGGCGTCGGGGGCACCCATGTGGCCGAAGTTCCCCCAGAAGTAGCCTTGTCCGTTGCGGACCGACCAGATGAGCGGCATACCCGCTCCGACACTGATCTCGTACATCCCGTTCCTGAGGCGGGCGATGACGTTCACGTAGCCCGTTCGACCCATCTGGGGACCCGTCAGCCAGACGGTGCCCCAGTCGTCGTTGAACAGGTTGTTCCAGCAGGGGACGAAGTACTCGGGCTCCTCGCCGGTCTCCGCCATGCGCATCCGCTCGGTGCCAGAGGCCGGCACCATGTTGCGGTTGCTCATCCCCGGCAGCCAGGGGTTGTACGGCTGGCCGGGGGGCAGGTTCACGCTCCCCATGCCGCCGCCGGGGTACTGGCACATGCCGTCCTCGTTGAAGCTGGGGCACGTCGGGTAGTCCCGGACGTCCGTCGTCGTCTGCACGTCGTCGGGCGGGGCGCCGTTGTCCGCGCCCATGTCGGGCGGCGGCGCGAGCACATCCGGCGTCACGAGGGCATCACTGCCCGCGTCGATCGGTGCCACCGGGACATCGCTGCCGCCGGTGTCGCCCGAAGGCGAGGGGGAGGGGGAAGAACACGCGCTCGCGAAGAGCGCCGGCAGGAACACGAACAGTGCGGTCCTCATTGGCCTGTGTCTCCGATCTGGTGCTCGAATTCCGTCGAGTGCGGGTTGGTGTGGAAAGAACGATGGCTTGAGCCCTGTAGCCCAAGTATACCGCTAGTGCCTCCAGTGAAGCAATTCTTGCACGTTTTGTCAATATGGAGTACCGTATGAGCGCTGACCTGTTCTGAATGAACGGGTCACTTTTATACAAAGCGCTCGCTCAGCCCGGTTCAATGTTCTTCGGCCTTGGCTTGCGCGTAACAACAATCGAAGATCTATGGCTAGTCCAATCACGCTCGCGATGAAACAGATCGCTGACGAGAAAAACATCCCTTACGAATCCGTTCTCGAAACCGTTGAGACCGCTCTTGCGGCGGCCTTCCGAAAAGATTTTGGAAACAAGAACCAGAACATCAAGGTTTCATTTGATCCGGAAAAATACGATGGCGCCACAGCTGGCATCCGTGTGTTTGATGTAAAGAATGTTGTAGAGGACATGGAATTGCCAGAGGATTATTTCCAGCGTTTTGAACTCGCGCACACGCCAAAGAAGCGTGACGGTGAACGTACGGCTCCGTTGACTCCTGAGCAAAAAGCCCAGGAGCTCGCCAAGCTTGAAGCCGAGTTTACCTTCAATCCAAAAACAATGATCATGCTGTCCGATGCGCGTGATGTGAAAAACGACGCTGTGATCGGGGAGGAAATCCGTGTGGAGTTGAGCGTGCCGGCCGCGTTTGGTCGCATGGCAGCACAAACGGCGAAGCAAGTTGTGCTTCAGAAGCTTCGTGAAGCGGAGCGCGGTGTTATTTTTAGCGATTTCAAAGGACGTGAGGGAGAGCTTATGAATGTGACCGTTCAGCGTCGCGAAGGCCGCATTGTGCTTATCGACCTTGGCCGTGCCACGGGTATTCTTCTTCCGGAAGATCAAATTGAAGCGGAGCGCTACTACCCAGGAACGCGTATTAAGGCGTTGCTTCGTGAGGTCGCGATGACAACAAAGGGTCCTGAAATTCGCCTCTCTCGCACGTCTCCACAGCTTGTTACGGCGATGTTTGCTCAAGAGATTCCTGAAATCGCGAATGGTACGGTTGAAATCAAGG
>CAZJEZ010000035.1:5852-8576 GCA_964545235.1 uncultured Gammaproteobacteria bacterium | reverse complement strand
CGGCTGAATCTTCTTACGCTACGGCAAACGGAGGCGCGATCGCATTTGTTCTTGACGCCACCCCGCGCTACCTCTCATTTCTCAACAGTACAGAATCCGGCCTTGAATCCGTGACGGCCACCTCTGTTCGTATCATGCTTTCTGGTGGGGCCTACTTCGAGGACATAACGGTTTCCTATGGCGCTTCCGATGGTTCAACCGACGGATCGGTTGATTATGTCGTCACATCCACAACGGCCACGATTGCAGCGGGTGAAACAAGCGTGACGATTCCGATCACGATTTTTGAAGACGATATTGACGAGGCGAATGAATCGTTTTCGATCACTCTCTCGAATCCGACGGCGGGCAGCATTGGGTCCAATACATCAACGACGTATACGATTACAGACAACGATACGGCTGCGGCATCTATCACGCCAACCGCTCTCCAGATCACAGAAACAGAAAGCGCATCATACGCGATCGTTCTTGGTACACCACCAACAACAACGGTACAGGTAGTGCTCACACCTGGGTACGGTCTCTCCCTCTCCACATCTACGCTTACATTTACATCTTCTACATGGAACCAATCGCGAACGATTACGGTGACAACCTTGGACGACTCGCTGCTAACGGCTAATCGGAATGTCGTGGTCACGCAAACGGTCTCAACGACGGCGATTGGGTATGCAGGAATGTCTCTCCCAATCACGAGTGTCATTATTGTAGAGCGTGGTGTTTCGGGTGGTGGTGGCGGTGGTGGAGTGAGCGGCGTTGTCGGTAGCGTGCCTACACCGGTCGTTGCGGGTACAAGCGCTTCGTCAACATCCGCAACGTCCTCCACGGGACAAATTCCGCCAGTTGTTACCCAGCAGATCCCCGCAGAACCTCCCGTGCAAGCGACGACAACGACGCCGAATGTTGCCTCACCCGCCCCTGCTACGGAGGAATCAGCGCCTACAATACAGGCGCCCACACAAGAAATCATCCAGATTCTCAACCCGGGAGATTTGACCACGCTCATCGAGGCTACAGGCCGTCCAAGAGATCGGGCGGCAGAGAATCGAGCGCTACGTTTACTCCGTCAAGATATCCAAGAGTTTCGTGTAAAGGCCACGTCACAGGAGCTTGCATCGCTTGCGAATTTTATAGCCTACGGCATCAGTGAGACGACAAGAAAACTTGGCTTTGGAGAGCGTCGAGCCTTGATCCGAGATATGCTGGAAACTATGCGAACGGCTGCCGTGCATCCGGCTGACATAGAGCGTTTAACCCGCGGCATGGCTCCTTCCAATAGGAACCTGAACGCCGAAAAAACACAGCTCTCTCGTGCAAGATCCACGTTTCGAACGATCTATGGTCGCCTGCCCAACTTCGAAGAACCAGAAGAAAGTCTCGCCTGGAATACCCTTGTCTATCGCATTCGTTTTGAACGCGACTTGAGTCTTGAACGTAAAGGAATTACGGCTTTCCGAAAGATATTCCGCCGCGATCCACGGGATTCGTTTCAATGGGCTGTCGTACGTGTTCTTGGATACGTAAAGCGCTAGAAACGCTACAAAGGAAAAACACCCGAAGGGGTGTTTTTCCTTGCACGCTCTGAAGATTTATCGAGACGCTTCTGACGACGAGTGAAGGTGTTTATCCAGTGTCCATGCATCTGGTGCATCGAGAGCGATTGCGGCACCTGCGGCCGCAAGAGCTAAATCACGTACGCCAATCGCTCCACCAACAGAGATAGCGATACCCGCCAAGTGAACGGCGAGAACCCCTGAAACGAGTCGGGTAGAGAATCCAGCAAAAAGACAGACGGCGAGAACGAGTTCTAACCAGCCATTCAATTGGATAAGCATCTCTCCAGGAATGGGGAAGTAGCCGGTCCAGACGGGGAGAAACGATGTCCATTGGGCGGGGTGTACAAGCTGTTCAACGCCGAACCAGACAAAGAGGAGGGCCCAAGACCAACGTAATACAATCCGAGAGCCAAGCGCCATACGGATTATTTCAACACGCCGATTTTGAGAAGCGCGAGCATGGAAACAGCTCGAGCGGATCCACCGTGCTTCCGTTCAAAAGAGCTTGAGCCATCTGTTCCGCAGAGACGAGTGATAGACCCTGATCCACCTGGGTGGCGACTAACCCACGAGGTGAGGTCGTATACATTGCCATTAATTGCTGACCAGCAGTCAGGGGCGGAGTTGTGTTGCGCGACGGTTGCCATCGTGTAAACACCTGGTTCGTCCTTAGGTGTTGGGGTGGGTGCTGGCGATGTTGGGGTCGGCTTTGGGGTCGGGGACGCAGACACGGGCGCGGACGATGCCGTTGATGTCGCTTGAACGGGTGCTGTTGGAGAAGTGGGGGTAGCCGATGAAACGGCTGCCTCCTGTTGTAGCTGCATAACAGGTCGCCCAGTGTACACAATGTATCCGGCGCCAACGAAAAAGACGGCTGCGAGGCCAAGGCCTAGGAGAAGTTTGTTTTGTTGCATAGATCTAAAGAATACAGGCTGATTATCGATGAGCGCAACCAGGGAAGCAACAGGGGCGGCGTTTCCCGGCGGTCAAGTCTTCAAGGAGCCGTCTGATATGGTCTTTGCGCGTCTCCTCTTTTTTTACAGAAATAACCCAACAAATCCATTCATTGCGTGCGAGGGGTGTAAGGGTGTTCCATGCTCTGTGAGCGACAGAGGATCTGGCAAGAGCATCCCGCACGTCTTTCGGCGCTCGGTGAGCGGGTGAT
>CAZJEZ010000035.1:0-5842 GCA_964545235.1 uncultured Gammaproteobacteria bacterium | reverse complement strand
GGTGATCTTGAGAGCGTGGTTTTCATAGAAAAAGTATAGCAAAGATCCTTACACCAGAAAAAACAAAGGAGCTTGATATAATTGACAAAACCGGTACTTTGGACTACGTTTTGCTCGCCATTTCAGACAACGGGCGCATACGCGCCAGGAGAAGATGCGATGTTTCCAAGACCCATGTCAGCAATCAATGCAGAGATGAAGGCAAGGGCGCAGGAGGACTTCACCGCGCTTCAGGGGCTCATTCCGCAAGATCTGCTCGAGAGGCTCGTTCGGGCAACGGATGCTCGGCGAGACGCTGAGCTGGCTGCCGAGGACCCGGTTCTCATCGAGGGCTCTCCCGATGATATCCGTGCAGCTCTCACGCAAGACATCGCAAGCCTCCGTGGCATGGAGATTTCTCCTGAGCTTCGCGAGCGGATGGATCAGCTCACCGCATTCGTCGTGAACGCTGCTGGCAAGAAGCTGAGTGAGCTGACCGTCGACGTGGACGAGGCCAGGATGAGGGAGGCGCGGGAAGAGCAGGTGCAGTCTGCTCTCACAAGCGTCCCGCCTCTGCTCGTGGTCGACTGGCTGGAGACGCTGCGCACGCTCCACCAGAGCGATTCGGCGGAGCAGGTGTATCGCCTGAACGATCGACTCCTCCCCGTCGATCCGCCCTCCGATGACACCATGCTCCCTATGCAGGACATGTGCGACTGGGACGCGCCCATGGCTCACGCGCTCAGTCCGTGGCTCGACGCGGACCACGCGCGTGAGCTCTACAACGCATTCGCCGCCAACCTTCGGGCCAGAATCGACGAGCGCCCGTCCGCTCCACTCAGCATCTTCGACGAACTCCGGTTCGGCAGGGACGCTGCCGGCTACTACGTCACCCTCCTCTGATCGGGTGGCGTTTTTGAAATCTTTTTATTGACCTTCTTTTAGGTATTTGCTAACTTAATTCGTCGTCTAAAAACGACATGGAGCATATCATCGTGCTTCATAAGTAGATGAAAAAGAGGTATGTGATGATCGTGCCGGAAGGCCTCAGGGTAGGCGGGAAGAAGGCGACGGAAGTCGTTCCGCTCCCGCCGGAGGACGAGTGCCGGGGACTGGCCTCGGCTCTCAAGTTTCGACGGATGAAGCCCGATGAGTTCATCGATGGCGGGTTCAGCTCGGGTACGGTTCGCAAGAACCGTGACCTTGGGATGAACGTCAGATCTCACGTCCTGCAAGAGATGGTCGCCTTCGTGTTCGGATACCACTTCGAAATGGCTCCCGAGCGAATGGTGAACTGGGGAGAAGCGGTCTCGATGGGGGACTGCAAGCCGATCACGGAGGTCGGGTGGCACGTGCTCCAGTATGCGTCCATCCGACTGTTTCCGGGCGACGAGATCGAGCTCAAGTACATCGAGGTCGAGCGGCCGGGAGAGTCTTCTCGTTCAGGTGTGGGGATCATCTTCCGGAAGACGAGCGTCCAGTGGGTGCCCCAGGGGCACTGCGTCTTCTGCATCATCGCGGAGGTCGACCCGAAGACCCACGAGTACCTCCCCGCGGTGGTGCCGTGATGCGGGGTTCGAACATCTTCCTGATCGGAACGTCGTTCGTCGGTAAGACGCCCGTCGGTGACCAGATCGCCAAGGCCCTCGGAATGCGTCGAGTGGGCGCGTCACGCTGGATTCGTGAGCAGTACGCCGGTCCCGAGAAAATCCTCGTGAACGGAGCCGTGTGCGACGCCGCAGACATGACCCACACGAAAGAGTACCGCGAGGCGTTCGTGAACGGCATCACGGCCCTCTCCAAGTCCAAGCTGGGTGACAATCCAGATGCCTGTGTGGACTACCTGGAGCGCATCGAGCGCGTACAGGAGGGAGGGTGCCTTATCGAGGGGATTCGCAATCCTCGCGACTTCGCCCTTCTCTTTCGTCCAGAAATCGATCTCGTGGTCTTTCTCCAGAACGTCAACCGCCCGCCGATGAGTGATTTCGAGCGTGATGGCTGCGCGGTCATCATGCAGACCGTGCGGTGGATGAAGGACAACATCATCGCGCTCGGCAGGCATGCGGTGCTGAGCTTCGTCCACGTGGTCAACAACGAGGGATTGAGGCAGCTCACCTGGAGGAGCGAAGGGGCTCTCGAAGTCCTTCGAGCCGACGCTCCCGAAGACAGGATCTCGAACGAGGCGATCCAGGAGATCACTGCCTGGTGCGCGAAGTACCGCGTGTACAGGCTCCTGCCCCAACGAGTACAGCACGCGATCGTGCCTATCGAGTGCTGGGTAGAGAGTCGGGTGTTCTACAACGAAGACCCCACGGTCACGGGGGCGACGCAAGCAACGATCGTCGGCGTCTCGTCCTACAAGGACTGCGCGCTGACCGTGACGGTGATCACCAAGACCGGAGCGATGTTCTCCGATGTGCCGCTGCATCGCCTGTGGCAGAAGGAGAGCGTCGACACGGACGCCGTGCGCCTGAGCCTCGAAGATCTGGTGTACAAGAACTGCCCGTCGGAGAACGTGCTGCTCGCGCAGCTTCCGACTCCGAACGAAGGGCGCGTGGTAGCAACGCTCCGGAAGCGTGGCATTCAACTGGAGGGTCGCTATCTCTTCACGGTGGAGTGGCCGGACGACAACGAGCTTCACCACTTCGTAGCCCTCGACAACGGCCAGTACGCGCTGCTGCCCAACCACAAGCTGCTCTTCGGGCAGCCGTTCGATGCGGTAATGCCCAAGTACCTGAAGCTGCGGCAGACCTGGCGCGTCTAGATCGGTCCGTTCCTTCCCTTAGGGCGTGCGTCTTTCCCCGCACGCCACATTGCCTCTGATGTTCTCTAGGCGGAGAACGTAAGAGGTGGTGTGTATGGGATAGCCCCCTCTCGAACAAGAACAGCCTCTCCTTCTGCGGTGCAGCGAATGATAGTCGAAGGGATCTGAAGGAGTTCGTGATCTGTTTCAATAATGAGATCAAGTACGCTTCCGAATACACGTCGAACTTCTTCCGCAGAACGCAGAAATGGTTGGCCGCTGATATTCGCCGATGTAGCCACGATGGGTGATCCAAGGAGACGGGTTACCTCTTGCAGGAGCGGATCGGGCGAGAGGCGTAAGGCGATTGTGTTTTGATGGACAGCAAGAGGGGAGATGTTTGCATCGGGTTTAACGGTAAGGATGACGGTAAGTGGTCCTGGCCAGAATCGACGAGCGATCGGTTCAAACGAGCTTGGTACAGAAGCGATTTGATCGACCTGTTCTCGACTACCCGCGATAGAGAGAACGGCTTTCGATGGATCACGTTGTTTTATGGAAAAGAGGCGCTCAACGGCACGAGTATTGCGAGGATCGCAACAGAGTCCGTAAATAGTTTCCGTAGGCAACGCAAGAACGCCACCGGCTTTGAGACAGTCAACGATGCACTTGATTTCTGTTTGATGAAGCATGTGTCCGAGCTTCTTTATCAGTTCCTTTTACTATATTTGTAGCGGGTTAACTCTTTTTACGCTCTAATGCATGAAGTAAAAGACGCTGGCGGCGATCATCATGCAGCCGAGAGCGCCAAAGGCCATGATAGCGATCTTGGTTGCGATCCATTTTGGTTGTGTTCCGCCAAAAATAACCGCGCTGACTTGCGTTGGGAGAATAAAGCCAAGCCAAGTAAAACCCGCAATTCCAAACGCATGCCAACCGGCGACGAAGTTGTTTGAGAAGAGTGACAAGACGGCGCTTGTGACAATCGTTCCAAGAATCTGAACCGCAAACAACGGCCCCATCTTTTTCATCATCTCGGATTGTTTTTCCTTTGAGAGCTGATCAAAGCCGTGGATCTTCCCCCAAATGCTCCCAAAGATCGGCGTGTACCAGACGAAGCCAAAGGCGAATTGAAGAACGGTTGCAAGAACAATAGCTGGCCAATTGAGGTTCATAAGGAAGAGAAAAGATTGATGAGACGAGTATACTCTTTTTCTGTCTGCATACCCAAGCCTAAAGGTTGAGCTGAAAAAGCCCTATGTATTGCTCAGTGAGGTCAATTCCCTTATAGAGCGGAATCATGATGGTTTCGAAACCATGAACCCGCATGGCTACAACAAAAACCCGTCTTTGTTAGACGAGTTTCCCGTGTGGCAGGGGCTCGTGGAAGACGTTCGGACTCTGGTAATGGCGGAGCCACAGATGTATGTCGTCAGAGTAGCTTAATTATTATACTTAGCTCGACAAGAATATGAATTCGACATATGCTTGTGTTTGTTAGCTATATTCATATTATTTAATCTCCATATACGTAGGGGTGAAGGAGTGAAAGAGCAATCAAAAAGCTACGATCAATCGTCACTAGCTGAACAAATTGAATCGAGTAAAAATGCGTTGGAAAGCGCAATGAGAGTTGCCGCCTCCTGGATACCCAATTATGGTAATAGCCGTTATAGCATCGGAAACATTGCAGCTCATATTAAATTTGCAAGAAAGTGTGCAGATAAATTGGAAGAAAGAGGTGTTAATGTTTCGCAATATCGGAGTCAACTAGACAAGCTTGCAGAACAAGCGCGTGCAAAAGGAGTCTCTATTTAAAGGTCGAGCAGATGTTAAAAAAATAAAATTCACCGCGGTTTCGGCGGTGAATTTTATTTGGCAGGGATGGGGGGAATCGAACCCACGCTAACGGTTTTGGAGACCGTTGTACTACCATTATACGACATCCCTAAGCGATGAATTGTGCACGAAGGGTAGCAGATGCCGCCTCGAGAATCAAGCGCAACAATCAAGAGAAACAAGAAACCCTGACATGAATGGTCAGGGGAGTCAGCAGGGCGGGCGACGTTGCGCGATGTCGCGCTGGGCGCGTCCGATCTCGGGGTGGAAGGGCTTGCGGTGAAGATCTGTAGGAAGTTCGGTTGTGGCGCGACCGCATTGGACGCACCGCAGCACCACGCCGCAGCTCGTCAGGTGTGGTTCGAGCGGATCGTGAGTGATTCCGCCGATCGCGCACCGCACCGGACTGTCTCCGCTTTGGTGCTCCGAGAGACGTTCGATGAGGCGCACGGCTTCGTCATGCAGGTTGTTCACGAGACGACCTCCTTGGTAAAGAGCCTGGGGTCAGGGTAGCCTCTTTTTTACAAAAAATCAACCGTTCAAGAGGTTTTTGGTGAACGAAGGCTCTGTTTAATAGGGAAGCGGGTGATCCGTGGCAAGCGCGCGCACTTCTCGTTCCACGCGCATCCGCACATCGTCCGCATTGTTTGAAGATAAAAGATCGGCAATCAGATGCATGACGCGTCGACAATCTTCTTCCTTGAATCCACGGGTTGTGAGGGCTGGTGTTCCGATACGTACGCCTGACGGATCGGCTGGTTTGCGTGTATCAAATGGGATCATGTTTTTATTGACAGAGATACCGACGCGCTCAAGCCAGCCTTCCGCTTCTTTCCCGCCAATGCCCCAAGCGGTCACATCGATGAGGAGAAGGTGATTATCCGTACCGCCGCTCACGAGTTTTCCGCCACGCTCCAGGCAGACATGTGTCATTGCCTGCGCATTCGCAAGGACCTGTTGTTGATACTCGACAAAAGCGGGTAGCAACGCCTCGCCAAGAGCGACGGCTTTCCCGGCGATCACATGCTCTAACGGCCCACCCTGTGTTCCGGGGAAGACGGCGCTGTCGATTTTTTGTGCCAATGTTTTTTTACCGTCCGGATCAAGGCGATCAACGACTTTGCACAAGATCATGGCTCCGCGCGGGCCACGCAAGGTCTTGTGGGTTGTGGTACTCACGACATCCGCAAACGGAACAGGGTCTGGGTAGAGCTTTGCGGCAACTATCCCCGCCACGTGCGCCATATCCACAAACAAATAGGCTCCAACCTCATGAGCGAT